>JACQOJ010000131.1 GCA_016202605.1 Betaproteobacteria bacterium | reverse complement strand
CTCTACGACTCGATCAACGCCGTGCGGCCGGGCGCCACCACCCGCGACATCGCGCTCAAGTGGCCGTCGGCGAAGGAGGCGTGGGGCTACGAGGAGGAGGACCAGGCGGCGGCCAACCTGTGGGGCCACGGCCTCGGCCAGGCCCAGTACGACCAGCCCGTGATCTCCCGCATCTGGTCGCTCGACCACCCGCTCGAGATCAAGGAAGGCATGGTATTCGCTCTCGAGACGCAGCACGGCAAGGCGCACCAGTGGGGCGTGCGCATCGAGGAGATGCTGATCGTGCACAAGGACAGCGTGGAGATCGTCTCCAACTTCCCGGTCGAGCAGATCACCGTCGTCGACCCGATGCCGGGGTACTCCAGTTACGGCAAGCTCGAGGGGCGCTGAAACCCGTGACTCGTGACTGGTGACTAGTAGAGCGCCAGCGCGCAGGGAGCGGTGAGCTGGCGCGCCGCCAACCGCTCACTGCTCACTGCTTGCGATTTACCAGGAACGCACATGAAACAATTGATCGTCCCGACGACCGCCGTCGAGGCCGCAGACCCCGGCCGTTTCGGGCCCAAGGCCGCCAACCTCGCCGCCCTGGGACGAGCGGGGCTCCCGATTCCGCACGGTTTCTGCCTCGACGCCGAGGCCTACCGCATGCAGGTCGCGGCTCTCGGGCTCGCGGAGGCCGCGCGCGGCGTATTCGGCTCGCAGGACGGTCCGCAGGCGCGCCGCTGCGCACTTCAGATGAAGCTCGGACTGCTCGACCAGCCGATCATCCCTGACATACTCGAACCCCTCCTCGCCGCCTGGCGCGAGCTCGCGGGAAAAACCGGCGCGCTCACCGTGGTGCGCTCCTCCGCGCTGGTCGAGGACCGCTTCGGATCGAGTTTCGCCGGCCAGTTCGAGAGCTTCGTCGGCGTCGAAGGCGAAACCGATTTCATCACCGCCGTGCGCGCCTGCTGGGGTGCGCTGTGGATGACGCGCGCGCTGCGCTACATGGCCACGCACGACGTCGACCCCGCCGACACGGCGATGGGCGTGCTGATCCAGCCGCTGGTTTCCGCGCGCGTTTCCGGCGGCGGCCTGAGCCATACCGCCGAGGGCGGCATGCGTATTTCCGCGACCTGGGGCCTGGGCTCGGCAATCGCGCAGGGCGAAGTCACCCCTGACCGCTACGAGCTCTCGCGCGACGGCAAGGCGCTCGAAGTCGTCCCGGGACTCAAGGACCACGTGGTCGGCTGCGAGCACAAGGCTGAACCGATGACGCGGATCGTGCCGAAGGCGTTGGTCAAGAAGGCGTGCCTCTCGCGCGTGCAGATCGCGGAGCTGGGCTCGCTCCTGCGCCGTGTGGAAGACCATATGGGCATGCCCGTCGAAATCGAATGGGCGCTCGACGACTCCGGTTTCAAGCTGCTGCAGGGACGGCCGCTCCACGTTCAGGATACGCACGTTCCGGACAAGGTCTGGCTGCACCATCCGCGGTTGAACGGCCATCCCGCCGGCATCGGCTGGGGCGAAGGCCGCGCCGTCGTCGTGAACTGCGAGTGCGAGCTGACGCGTGTCGGTCCCGGCGACATCCTGGTCACCAAAGTCGCGGGCCCCGGTCTCGCGCAGATCCTCACGCAGGTCGGCGGCGTCGTCGCCGAGCGCGGCGGCAGTACCTCCCACCTCGCCTCGCTCGCGCGCGAGCGCGGCATCCCGATGGTGCTCGGCGTGCACGAAGCCACGCAGCGCATTCCCGACGGCGTGCGGATCGCCGTCGACGGCGTGGCGGGCATCGTTCGCTGGATCCCCGCCGCCGCCGCGGCGCCTGCTGCCGTAAATTCATGATCAGTGCATGGTGATTACTGCTTGTCTCAAAAAAAAGGCGAATTGACAGGATTGAGGCAAACCCTTTAAGCCATCCTGTAAATCCTGTCTATTCCGGTTTTGATCTGCTTCAGGCGAATTCTTCAGGACTCACCTCGCAAATCAGAAACTCAGAAATGCGCCCGCGCATATTCATCACGCAGCCCGTGGCGCCGAGCGCCATCGAGCGGCTGCGCAAGATCGGCGAGGTCAGGCTCAACCCCGACCCGCTGCGCATCATGACCAGGGACGAGCTGATTGCCGCCGTCCGTGAGGCCGACTTCCTCTACTGCATGCTCCACGACCGGGTGGACCGCGATGTGCTCGCGGCCAACCCGAAGCTGAAGGCGGTGGTCTCCACCACGCTCACGCCTGCGGACATCGACACCGACGCGGCGACGCGGCTCGGCATCCCCGTGACCACCCTCCCGCCGGTGATGCTGAACGATGCGACGGCCGATCTCGCGTGGGCACTCATTTTCGCCGTCGCACGCCGCGTCGCCGAAGCCGATCGCCTGATGCGCGCCGGTGTCGTTCCCGGCTCCCAGTCGTCCTACCTGGAGGGCCTCGGCGTGACCGGAAAGACCCTGGGCATCCTCGGGATGGGCGGGGTGGGCCATGCTGTGGCCGAACGCGCGCGCGGCTTCCGCATGAAGTGCCTCTATCACGACCCGCGGCGCCTGGCAGAGGGCGAAGAACAGGATCTGGGCTTCGGCTGGGTGCCTTTCGACGACCTGCTCGCGCAATCTGACTTCATTTCTTTGCACGTGAAGCTCGTGCCGGAAACCCGCCATTTGATCGGCGAGCGCGAATTCGGCCTGATGAAACCCACCGCCTACCTCATCAACACGGCGCGCGGGCCGATCGTCGATGAGCAGGCGCTGATTCGAGCCCTGAGCGATCGGCGCATTGCGGGCGCCGGGCTCGACGTCTTCGAGCACGAGCCGCGAATCCCCGCCGCGCTCACCGGTATGCCCAATGTGGTCGTCCTGCCGCACCTCGGCAGCGCCGTGAGGGAATTGCGCGAGGCGATGGCACACGCGGTGGCCGACAACATCGAGGCCATCCTCGCGGGCAGGCAGGCGCCCCACTGCTGGAATACGGCGGTCTACGGCAAGCAACGGACGCCGTAGGACTCCGCTGCCACATAAACCGCAACATTTGTTTAAAAGGAATTAATAGCCATGGCTGCGAAAGCGAAAGTGGTGCTCACGGACTACGTCTGGGATTCGCTTGACATCGAGGAGAAGACGCTCGCGGGCCTGGCGGAGCTGGTGCCGCTACAGACCAAGAAACCCGAGGAGTTCATCGTAGCGGCCGCGGACTGCGACGCACTGCTCAACACTTACGCGGGGCCCATCACGGCCGACGTCATGGCTAAAATGCCCAAATGCAAGATCATCGCCCGCTACGGCATCGGCGTGGACACGATCGATCTCGATGCCGCGACGCAGGCCGGCATCATCGTCACCAACAATCCCACCTATTGCATTGAAGAGGTCGCAGAGCACACCATGGCCTTGCTCCTGGCAAGCGCCCGCAAAACGGCGTTTTACGACCGTCTGGTGCGGGCCGGGCGCTGGGAAGTGCCTCCGGGGAAGCCGATGTTCCGGCTTGCGGGCAGCACGCTGGGGCTGGTCGGGTTCGGCAACATTGCGCGTGAGGTTGCGGTGCGTGCCGCAGCGTTCGGCATGCGCGTGCTCTACAGTGATCCGTTCATTCACGAAGGTCAGTTCAAGGCGCCGGGGAAGAAAATGGAGTTGCGCGAGATGCTGCAGGAATCCGACTTCGTGTCGCTGCACCCTCCCCTCACGCCGCAAACCCGCAAGATGATCGACGACGAGGCGTTCTCGCAGATGAAGCCGACCGCGGTGCTGATCAACTGCGCGCGCGGCCCGGTGGTCGATACCGATGCCCTGGTGCGGGCGCTCGATGCGAAAAAGATTGCCGGCTGCGCCCTGGATACCATCGATCCCGAACCGTTGCCCGATCCGCATCCCCTGCGTGGACGCGAAAACGTCATCATCAACCCGCACGCCGCCTGGTACAGCGAGCAGGCCATGAAAGGTCTGCAGGCGGGTGCCCCAAATGAGGTCCGGCGGGTCCTGTCCGGTGAATGGCCGGTGAACGTCGTGAATCGGGCGGTGAAAGGCAAGAACAGGGCCGGGATCTGACCCGGCGGCTGTAACCCGTCGGGAACGGTTCGGGGCCGCCCCCGTTCACTTCCGTTACAAGCTGAGTTCGAACAGCTCCCGCTGCAGTGCAAGCTGGCGTGGCAGCCGGCTTTGCAGCTTCTCGAACAGCGCCCCGTGTTCCTTGAGTTCCTCCGACCAGAGCTCAGGGTCGATGGACATCAGTTCATCGAATCGCTCGCGCGTCATGTCTTTCAGGCCCTTCCATTCGAGATCCTCGAAACGCGGCATCCCGCCGAGCGGCGTTTCCCTGGTCCCGGCCTTCCCTTCGCAGCGTTCGACGATCCACTTCAAAACTCTCATGTTTTCTCCGAAGCCGGGCCACATGAACTTGCCGTGCTCATCCACGCGGAACCAGTTCACGCCGAAAATGCGTGGCGGATGGCGGACAGCGCGCCCCATGTCCAGCCAGTGCTTGAAGTAATCGCCGAAGTGATACCCGCAGAACGGCAGCATGGCGAACGGATCGCGGCGCACCACACCCACCTGACCGACGATCGCCGCCGTTGTCTCCGAGGCCATGGTCGCCGCCAGATAAACGCCGTGCACCCAGTTGAAGGCTTCCGTGACCAGCGGCACTGTCGTGCTGCGGCGGCCGCCGAAAAGAAAAGCGCTGATCGGCACGCCATCGGGGTTTTCCCATTCGGGATCGAGAGAGGGAAGCTGGCCTGAATGCACGGTAAAGCGCGCGTTGGGATGGGCGACCTTGCGTCCGCAGTCCGGCGTCCACGGCTTGCCCTGCCAATCGATGAGCTTCCTGGGGGGCTTCGCGGTCATACCCTCCCACCAGACATCGCCGCCGGGCGTAAGCGCGACATTGGTGAAGATGACGTTTTCCTTCAGCGCCGCCATGCAGTTCCGATTGGTTTTGTCGGATGTGCCGGGCGCGACTCCGAATGCCCCGGCTTCGGGATTGATGGCATAGAGACGGCCGTCCTGGCCGGGCTTGATCCACGCGATGTCTTCCCCGACCGTGGTGACTTTCCAGCCTTTCAGAGCTTTCGGCGGGATCAGCATGGCGAGATTGGTCTTGCCGCAGGCGCTGGGGAACGCCGCGGCGATATAGTGCTTCCTGCCCTTGGGCGGCTGAATGCCGAGGATCAGCATATGCTCCGCCAGCCAACCCTGTTCGCGCGCCATGATCGAGGCTATGCGCAGCGCGAAGCACTTCTTGCCCAGCAGCGCGTTGCCGCCGTATCCGCTGCCGAATGACCAGATCTCCTTGGTCTCGGGATAGTGGACGATGTATTTGTGATCCTTGTTGCTCGGCCAGGGCACGTCCTTCTCGCCCGCGGCAAGGGGCATTCCAACCGAATGCAGGCAGGGCACGAAATACCCGTTGGGCCCGAGCACGTCGAGCACCTTGCGCCCGATGCGGGTCATGATCCGCATGCTGGCGACGACGTACTGCGAATCGGTGATTTCGACACCGATATGTGCGATGTGCGATCCGAGGGGACCCATGCTGTACGGAATGACATACATGGTCCGCCCCCGCATGCAGCCGTCGAAAAGCTTGCCGAGGGTTGCCCGCATTTCGTCCGGCGCCACCCAGTTGTTGTTGGGCCCCGCGTCTTCCTGGTTGCGGCTGCATACGAAGGTGCGCTCTTCCATGCGCGCCACGTCATCGGGGTCGGAGCGCGCAAGAAAACTGTTGGGCCGCTTTTCCTGATCGAGCCGTATCAGCGTGCCCGACGCCACCATTTCGCTGCACAGCCGGTCGTACTCGGCCTGCGAACCGTCGCACCAATAGATGTGCTCGGGTTTCGTGAGCCGCGCCACTTCGGAGACCCAATGCTTCAGGTTGGCATTGGTGACATAGACTGGAAATTCGGGGGTGTGTGCGACATGAGCCGCGAGTGCGGGCTGATTCATCTGGATATCCTTCCCGGGCTACGCTTTGAGCGTTTTTCTAGTTAAAAAACAACGGCAAAGCAAGCATATACGCGCCGCTTTGCCGGTACAGCGCTATTTTACCTCAATTCGCCGCACACGCCATTTTGGTGCCGGACGCCGGGGTTACGGCGATCACGCCGTGAAGCGCAGCCCGGCCGCCGACGACGCTAAGCGGGCGTCTGAAAGACCAAGGCTAGTTGTTACATTTCGAACTAAGGCACTACTCGGCCGCCGGCACGCTTTCGCAGTGCCGGCCCTCTTAACGGCGCTGGAACTGGACCTTGCCGAACATGATTTCCCAGGACTTGTCGTCGTGGGGCGCCTGATTTGCGGACTGGACTTCCGCGAGCACCTTGACGCCCCGCTGCACCGCGGGCCGTGCGTCGATCTCCTCGAACCAGCGCCGGACGTTGGGGTACTCCTCGAGCTTCACGCCACGGTTCTCCGCCCCCCTCATCCAAGGGAAAATCGCGATGTCCGCGATCGTGTACTCGTCGCATGCGGCATAGCGCGATTCCGCAAGGCGCTTGTCGAGCACGTGCGTCAGGCGCTTCGCCTCGCTGGTGTAGCGGTCGATGGCGTACTGAATCTTCTCCCTCGAATAGCGGCGAAAGTGATTAGCTTGCCCGAACATGGGGCCAATGCCGCCCATCTGCCACATCAACCATTGCACGCAGGCCCAGCGCTCGTGCATGTCCACCGGCAGGAACCTGGCGGTCCTGGACGCGAGATAGAGCAGGATCGCGCCCGTTTCGAACAGGGAGATCGGCTTGCCGCCCGGCCCCTCGTGGTCAATGATGGCCGGAATGCGGTTGTTCGGGCTGATCTTCAGGAATTCGGGCTTGAACTGGTCGCCCTGACGGATGTTGACGCCGTGCACCCGGTACCGGAGTCCGGTCTCTTCCAGCATGATGTGAACCTTGTGCCCATTGGGCGTGGGCCAGCTGTATACGTCGATCATCACTCCTCCAGAGTCCCGGTCGATGGCGGAACGCGAAGTATACAGCACGGATCGGCGCGGACCTGACAGCGCGGGAGGTTTCAGATAACCTCTCGCAGTCCATTCCCATGTCCCGCGCCGCTCTCGCCGCTTTTTTCCTGCCGCCCGGAACGATGCCAGCCGCTGGCCTCGTTTTGTGGACGCGCGGACTGCGTGCCTTCGGTGACGGTTACGTGAGCCTGTTGCTGCCTTTTTATCTGACCGCGCTGGGATTCGGCGCGCTCGAAGTCGGCATCATGGCCACCGCCACTTTGCTTGGATCCGGTGTCATGACGCTGGCGGTCGGGTTTATCGCCCACCGCTACCGGGGCCGCACTCTGTTGCTCACGGCCTCGGTGCTGATGGCGGCGACGGGCGTCGCCTTCGTGTCCGTAACCGATTTCTGGCCGCTGCTCGTGATCGCGTTCGTGGGCACGCTCAATCCGTCGAGTGGAGACGTGAGCGTTTTCCTGCCGATCGAGCAGGCACTGCTTTCCCGTACCGTCGGCGCCCGGTCGCGCACCGCGCTGTTCGCGCGCTACAGCCTGATCGGCGCCCTGATCGGAGCCATCGGAGCGCAGGCGGCGGGTGTCCCGGAACTCGCGATCCGGCTATTCGACACGGATCTCAAGACCGCCATGCAGGCGATGTTTCTGTTCTACGGCGCCCTGGGCAGCGCGAGCTTTCTGCTCTATCGGCGGCTGCCCTCGCACCTCGATGGAGACCGGAATGCACGGTCCACTCCGCTCGGCGAGTCTCGGGCGGCCATTTTCAAGCTCGCGGCATTATTCAGCCTAGATGCCTTCGCGGGCGGACTTGCCGTGCAGTCGCTGCTGGCCCTGTGGCTGTTCGATCGCTTCCAATTGTCGATGACGGCGGCGGCGACCATCTTCTTCTGGGTGGGGTTGCTGGGCGCGCTGTCACAGCTCGCGTCGGCGCGCGTTGCCGCGCGCTTCGGATTGATCAATACCATGGTGTTCACGCATCTGCCCGCCAACGCATTCCTGATCCTCGTTCCGTTCATGCCGACGCTGCCACTGGCGCTGACCTTTCTGTTCCTGCGCAGCGCCCTGTCGCAGATGGACGTGCCGGCGCGCACTTCCTACGTCATGGCGGTGGTGTCACCGGGCGAGCGTTCGGCCGCGGCCAGCATCACCGCGGTTCCCCGCAGCCTGGCCGCGGCGGTGAGTCCGGCGCTCGCGGGCTACCTGCTGGGTCTCAGCTCTTTCGGCTGGCCGCTCCTGGTCTGTGGCGCGCTGAAAATCGTCTACGATCTCGCGCTGCTCAAAATGTTCAGCCACCTGAAGCCGCCGGAAGAGGCTCTCAAGCGTTGAAGCAGCGCGTCAGCCCGCGGCGTAAAGCGCGTCGATCATCGGTCCCCAGCGCGCAGTTTCTGCGCGCATCAATTCCGCCAACTCACGTGGCCCCAAATGCGCGCGCAGCAGCCCCAGGCTCAGCAGGAACCGCCCGGTTTGCTCGGAAGCCATGCCCTCGGCGATCTTGTCACTGATGTAGGCGACCACCCGATCGGGTGTGCCCGCAGGCACGAAAAGTCCGTACCAGCCGGAGACTTCGAAGTCGACGAGGCCGGTTTCAATCAGCGTTGGCGCGTCGGGCAGCCCCGGATAACGTTCCCGCTGCGCGATTCCGAGCAGGTGCACGCGCCCCCCGTTGAGATAAGGAAGCAGCGCCGGCAAAGGGACCAGTGCCGCTTCGATCTGACGCGCGGCAACGGCTTTCACCGCGGCGTTGCCTCCGTTGAAAGACACGTGTTCGATGGCCGTGCCGGTGGCGCTCTTGAAAAGCTCCACCGCCAGATGGGCGGTGCTGAAATCTCCCGACGACCCGAGGTACAGGCGTCCAGGGGCCTGGCGCGCCATCGTGATGAATTGCGCCGTGGTTCCCGCCGGCGATCGGGTGCCGGCCACCAGCGCGACCGGCATGCGGGCGACGAGCGCCACGGGAACGAAATCCCGCAGCGGGTCGAACGGAAGATCGCGGACGAGCCGCGGATAGATCACCATCGTCGCGTTGCCCGAAAGAATCAGTGTATGGCCGTCGGGCACGGCCCGGGCCACATGCCGATGCGCATCTACCGTCCTTCCGCGCGACCGCCGCTCCAGGATAACCGGCTTGCCGAGCCTCGAACTCAGTGCCTGGCGCATCCGCCAGGCGAGCGCGTCGGTCACCGAGGGGGCGATCTGATCGTGCAGCAGCCGCAGCACTTTGTTGATGGCCACGCTGCCGGCGACTTCCACGGGTCCGGTCGCGGGAAACGGATTGACGAGCGTGATTTCCTTGTCGGGATAAGCCTCGGCATCCGCGGCATCGAGCGCCGCACACAACAGGATGATCGCCGCAACCGCTCTCATTGCGTTACCGGGTATGCCGGCACCCTGCGAGGTTGCCGCACCGTAATCGCGCGGGCCGCCAGCATTACCGCAAACTAGAACGGCGATTGCGCGCCATGATAAACCTGGACGCGGTTGCGGCCGGCGGTTTTCGCCAGGTACAGCGCCTCGTCCGCCGCGCGCACCAGCGCCTCGTCGCTGTCGGCGTGGGTGGGATAGAGCGCGATGCCGAAGGATGCCGACACGGCTTCCAGAGGCTTGCCTGAGAACATGAGTTGCATCTGCGCGATGCCGCGTCGAATCTTGTTGGCCCGGTCTACCGCCACCTGCATGGTCGCTTCAGGCAGGATCACGATGAACTCCTCGCCTCCATAGCGGCACGCAATATCGGAGCCGCGGACGTTGTGCTTGACGACCTGGGCGACCGATTTCAACACCAGATCTCCGGCTTCGTGCCCCCATTTGTCGTTGAAGCGTTTGAAGTGATCGATATCGAAAAGAATGGCCGCCACCGGTAATACGGCGCGGCGCGCCCTGACCATATCCCTTCCCAGAAAGTCCCACAGGTAGCGGCGGTTGTGCAGCCCGGTCAGGGGGTCCGTGATGACCTGCTCGCTCAACTCCCGCAGCGCCCGCTTCAATTCGACGTCACGCTTCTGCAGCGCCTGCGCCATCTCGTCCAGCGCATGGCCCAGTTGGGAAAGTTCTTCCTGTTCGTGCGTGAATCCGGTGCGGGCGGTGAGATCCCCGGCACGAATGCGATTGGTCATGCCGAGCAGATCCCTGATTCTGCGCAGCACCATCGCCTCCGCGCCGTAGAATGCCCCGAGAACCAGCAGGATGGCCGCCAGTACCATACCCACGACCGTCTGCAGCAATACACTGTTCGCGTCGGCGAAAACCACACGCGCCGGCGCGCTCATCACGACGTGCAGGAAAGCCCCTCCTTCGGGAGCGCTTCCGACTGCCCGCACCGCCACCACGCGTCGCGTGCCATCCGTTTCTTCAGTCGCGAAAATCCGTTCCCCAGCCGTCCGGATTGCAGCCGCCACCCGGGGATTCGAAATCCTCTTCCCGATGCGCTGTTCGGCGGGCGGCCGCTCCGCCAGGATGACGCCGTCGGCGTCAACGAGAGTAAGCTGGCCGCCCCTCGGCAAGGGTCTGCCGCTCCCCAGCGTTTCCTGCAGCTTCTTGAGACTGAGCCGGACAGACACGACGCCCATCGCCTTGCCTTGAGCATCAAGCGCCGCGTGCGCGGCGACTACGCCCTGCTGCCCTGAGGATGGGTCGATCTGGTAGCCACCGACCACGAATTTCCCGGTCTCGAGAGCCGCACGAAAGTAGCGTCTTTCCCTGACGTCGGAACGCGTTTCTGAACCCGGCGTGCCGCAGAACAGGAAACCATCCGCACCGTGTATGCCGATTGCCTCATACCACCCGCCACTTCGTTCGATCATCCGCTTCAATGCGTCCTGGCATCGCCGCGGATCGGTCCCGAGTGGATCGGCCACAACCGCCAGCGCGAGCGCGGACTGCCGCGCCCCATCAAGGATTTTCTCGTGGTGGTTCGCAGCGAGCGCCGCCAATTCCGCAAGTCCCGCGCGCCCGACGTCGACGGCTTGCGCACGCCGCTCCAGCCCGCTGTACAGCGCGAGCGCGAGCAGCGGCACGGCCGACAGCGCGACGAACAGCGTAAGACGGCTGCGGGTGTCAAGGTGATGCATCATGCGTGCGGTCTCAGTTGAACGCTGAAATCCCGGTTTGCGCGCGGCCCAGAACGAGCGCGTGGACGTCGTGGGTGCCTTCCAGCGTATTGACCGTTTCGAGGTTGAGGAGGTGGCGGATCACGTGGAATTCGTCGGAGATGCCGTTGCCGCCCAGCATGTCGCGCGCGAGGCGCGCGATGTCCAGCGCTTTTCCCGCGCAGTTGCGCTTGAGCAGGGACACCATTTCGGGAGTGGCCTTTCCCCGTTCCCGCAAGCGGCTCACATGCAGGCATGCCAGCAAACCGATGGCGATTTCGCTTTGCATGTCCGCAAGTTTCTTCTGGATGAGTTGATTTGCGGCAAGCGGCCGCCCGAACTGCCTGCGGTCAAGGACGTACTGGCGGGCGGTATGCCAGCACGCTTCCGCGGCGCCCATCACGCCCCAGCAGATTCCGAAACGCGCGTTGTTGAGGCAGCCGAACGGCCCTTTGAGACCCGCTACCCCGGGCAGCAGGTTTTCCTCGGGCACGAATACGTTGTCCATCACGATCTCGCCGGTCGGACTCGCGCGCACCGAGAATTTGCCCTCGATCTTGCGCGTGGCGAGGCCTTGCATTCCGCGCTCCAGGATGAAGCCGCGCACGACGTCGCCATCATCCCTGGCCCAGACGATCATGATGTCGGCGATCGGAGCGTGCGTAATCCAGAGCTTGGTCCCGGCGAGCAGATACCCCCCGTCCACCCGTCTTGCGCGCGATCTCATGCTCCCCGGATCGGATCCGTGATCCGGCTCCGTGAGTCCGAAACAGCCGAGCAGTTCCCCGGTGGCCATTTTCGGCAGGTATTTCCGGCGGTGCTCCTCGCTGCCGTAAGCGAAGATCGGGGTCATTGCCAGCGCGCTCTGCACGCTGCACGCTGAACGGAACGCGGTGTCGACGCGCTCGAGCTCGCGCATGATGACGCCGTAGGCGACATAGCCGATGCCGGCGCAGCCGTAACCCTCGAGTTGCGCGCCCAGAAAACCCAGTTCGCCCATCTCGCGCATGACCGCAGGATCGAAAATTTCCCTGCGATTCCAGTCCGTGATGCGCGGCAGGAGCTTTTCCTGTGCATATTGCCGCGCCGTGTCCCGAATCAAGCGCTCTTCGCCGGTAAGCTGCTCTTCCAGGAGAAACGGATCATCCCACTGGAACCTGCCGCCGATCAGCGTTACGGACGAAGTGTCGGTCATGGTTTCCCAGATATCAGCAGGAACGCGAAAACAACAGACCGGGGATGCGCAAAGAAAAAGCCGGCAACACCTCCCGCGCCGGCTGATTCAATCGGTGAGAGACCGCTATCCTTCCGTTCGTAGTCCCGGTTTTCCCAGGTGTTCTTTCCGCCTTCGCCTTATACGCGCTCCAGGATCGCCGCCATGCCCTGGCCGCCGCCGATGCACAGGCTCACCAGCGCGTAGCGTCCGCCGCCGCGCTGCAGCTGCCGCGCGGCGGTCAACGCGAGGCGCGCGCCGGATGCGCCCAGTGGATGCCCCACCGCAATTGCACCGCCATTGGGATTGACGCGCTTGTCTTCAAAGTCGACGCCCAGTCCTTTCAGACACGCCAGCACCTGAGCCGCGAACGCCTCGTTGATCTCGATGATATCCATGTCCTTGACGGTGAGCCCGGCGCGCGCCAGCGCCTTCTTCGACGCGGCGACGGGGCCGATGCCCATGATCTGCGGGGGCACGCCCGCGGCAGCGGTCGCGATCACGCGTGCGATCGGCTTCACTCCCGCGTTGTCGCCGGCATCCCTGGACGCCACGATCAGCGCCACCGCGCCGTCGTTGACCCCCGAGGCGTTGCCGGCCGTCGTGACCCCTCCTTCATAGAGGGGCCGCATCTTGGCGAGCGCCTCCATGTTCGCATTCGGCCGCGGATGCTCGTCTTCGGTCACCGGCGGCACGGGGCCTTTGCGCGACGGTGGCAGCTCGACCGGCGAGATTTCGCCGGCGAAAAAGCCCTCGCCTTTGGCGATGGCGAATTTCTGCTGCGAAGCCAGCGCGAACCGGTCGGCTTCCTCGCGCTTGATCTCATACTCGCGCGCCAGCGTGTCGGCCGTCTGGGGCATCTGGTCGTCACCGAAGCGCTTGACGAGCTTGGGATTGGAAAACCGCGGCCCGATGGTGCTGTCGTAGAGCTTGATGTCGCGCGCAAACGCCGCTTCGGCCCGGTTCATCACGAGCGGAGAGCGGCTCATGCTTTCCACGCCACCGACGAGGAACACATCGCCCTCTCCCGCCGTGATCGCGTGTGCCGCGTGTGCCACGGCGCCCAGGCTGCTGGCACAGTTCCGCTGCAATACCGTGCCCGGTGTCTCGACCGGCAGTCCCGCAACGAGGCCGGCGTGCCGTGCCACACAGCGGCTGTCTTCCCCGCCCTGGTTGGCGCAACCCACGATGATGTCCTCGATCTGCTCGGGCTTGAACGCCGACTTGCTCATCAGCGATTTCATGACATCGGCAAGCAGGTCGTCGGGGCGCACCTTTGCCAGCACGCCGGCATGGCGCCCGAACGGGGTTCTTAATCCTTCGTAAAGATAAGCACTGAGCATGGCGTTTCCCTTTCAAAAAAACCGGACACGGAGATTTCAGAGAACGAACGAGGCCGGGTCGCAAGCAATCCGTCCCGAGTGCAGTGTCTCCGGGTACTCCCTGATCTCGATAGCGTTGACATCAAGGCTCCTGCGTCAACAACGATACACCCAGCCGGGCGCGCCGCGTCAGCCAGATGTTGGGACGGTAACGCGGGTCGCCGTAAATGCGGTACATGGACGACAATACCCGGTGGATGCGCTCGGCCCCGAGCACGTCGCCGAACTTGAACGGGCCATTCGGGTAATTGAGCCCCAGCGTTACCGCCTTGTCGATGTCGGACGGCTGCGCGGTGCGGCTCTGTGCGATCGAGCAGCCGATGTTCACGATCATGGCGACGATGCGCTGCGCGATGAATCCCGGGCTGTCGCGGCACACTGTGACGGGCACGCCGTCGGAAGCAAGCAACCCGTGGGCCGCATTGCGATAGACATGGTCGGTAACCGGCGTGCCCATGATGGTACGGCGCTTGGCCATTGGAAACAGCGTGTCCACCGCCACCGTGCGCTTGGGGTCGAGCTCCTGTTCCACCGCGCAACTCGTGGCATCATCTCCGATCGGTGTCACCAGGATGAGCGCATTGGCGCCGGGCTTGGGCCCCGTTTCAATCGATGCGCCCATCTTCTTGAGCAACTCGGTCAGCACGGCATGCCCGTGATGTTCGGCGGGGCTTACCCAGACATGACCGGGATAGGCTGCCGGCGGCGCCGGTTCCGGCGGCGCGATCGCCTTCATCTCGGCGTCGTAGTCGTAAAAACCCTTCCCGCTCTTCCGCCCGAGCACCCCGGCTTCGTAGCGGGCGCGCATGATGAGATTGGGCCGGTAACGCGGTTCCTGGAAGAACTGGTTGTAGATCAACTCCGAGGCGGGATGAGTCACGTCCAGACCGGTGAGCTCCATGAGTTCGAACGGCCCCATGCGAAAGCCCCCTACGTCGCGCATCACGCGGTCCACATCCGCGAAGCCTGACACGCCCTCGTAGGCGAGGTGCGCGGCCTCGAGCGTGAAGCCGCGGCCGACCTGGTTGACGAGAAATCCCGGCGCATCGGTGAGCCGCACCGGTTCACGTGTCAAGCGGCGGCCGATCACCATCAATGCCTCGGACACCCAGTTCTCGGTCCGCAGGCCGTCGATCACCTCCACCAGTTTCATCAGGGGCACCGGGTTGAAGAAGTGCAGTCCGGCAAAGCGTTGCGGGGTCTTGAGCTTGGCGCCGATGGTTGTCACCGACAGGGACGAAGTGTTGGTCGCGAGAATGCAGTCGGGACTGACGACATTCTCGAGCTCGGCGAACAGCTGCTGTTTCGCCTCGAGGTTTTCGACGATCGCCTCGATGACCACGTGGCAGGGCTTCATCTCTGCGGGACTCGAAACGACGCCGATGCGCAGCATCGCGGACACCACGTCTTCCCTGCTCATTCCGCCCTTTTCGGCGGCGCGTGTGAGCATTTTCTCGACGAAATCACGGGCTTCCTGTGCCGCACCGGGACGGCTGTCGGTCATGAGCACGTTCATCCCACCCGCGGCAGCGACCTGGACGATGCCACGCCCCATGGCGCCGGTACCGATCACGCCGATCGTCAGATCGGGCCTGTTTGCGTCAAATTTCATGAAGTCCTTTCAAGACGATAATCAACCGGCGCGCTCCCGCGCGCCATCACGAGCCGAATGGGAAATGCCCGGCATGTCGGGTTTCGGCTCCCGGCCTAACGCCCCTTGAACACCGGTTTGCGCTTTTCCATGAAGGCCGCCTGACCTTCCCGGTAGTCCTCGCTCGCGAAGCAGCCGTCGATCATCTTCTGGCACAGCGCCAGGTCGCGCTCGGCGGGATCCCTGAGATACTCGATCAGCGCGCGTTTCACCGCGGCGATGGTGAGCGGCGCGTTGTTGCCGATGGTCTTCGCGTAATCCAGAGTGTACTGCTCGAGTTCCGCAACGGGCACCACGCGGTTCACCAGGTTCATCTGCAGCGCTTCCTGCGCGCTGAACTGCCGCCCGGTGAAGAAAATCTCGGCGGTGAAGGCCGGGCCGACGAGGCTGGCGAGCCGTCTGATGCCGGCAAAGCGGTAACCCAATCCCAGCTTGGCCGCGGGCACGCCGAAGCGCGTATCGTCCGACGCGATGCGGATATCGCAGTTCACCGCGGTCGCGGTGCCGCCGCCGATGCAGTAGCCGCGGATCATCGCGATCGTGGGTTTTGGAAAGCCGCGCATCGCTTCGCTCGCCGCATCGGAGGCCGCATTGTAGACCCTGACCGCTTCGGGACTGGAGCGTTTCTCCTTGAACTGGGAAATGTCCGCGCCCGACACGAATGCCTTTTCACCCGCGCCTTTCAGGATGACGACCCGTACTTCAGGATCCTGTGCATAGGCGTCGAGCACGAGTGGAATCGACTGCCACATTTCGAGCGATACCGCGTTGTGTCGCGCCGGATTGTTGAAAATGATCCAGCCGATCGATCCCTCCTTCGTCGCGATGAGCTTTTCGGTAAGGGTCTGCAGCGCGTTTCCGGGATAATTCATGATGTGGACACCTGGTCTGGGTGGCGAGTCCGATAGTTTAGCGTATCCCGCGATCGTGTGAAGCGACGCATCCCGAACTGCGGGACGCGTCGTCGTCGGTGCGATGACTCACTCGAGGATCATCAGCCAGTCG
>JACQOJ010000136.1 GCA_016202605.1 Betaproteobacteria bacterium | reverse complement strand
GTGCTGGGCCTGGTGGTCGCCGGAGAGACCAACAAGGGGGTCGCCCGCCGTCTCGGCATTAGCGAAAAGACCGTCGAGATCCACCGCGCCAAGGTCATGGAGAAAATGCAGGCAAAGTCGCTGGCTGAACTCGTCAAAATGGCGGTGCTTCTGGAAGGCGAGTAGGGGAATTCCCTTATCCCTTGTACGGGGACTCCCCGATTCCTTTTCGTTCTCCTTGGTTAGAAAATAATCCGGCTCATCTCTTAAAACCCGGAAGAACCGATTTTCCTATCGCTTCGTGGTTTCAGTGGAGAGGGGCAGGCGAGCGGACATGGCGCTACCATCGGCCGTTGTTCTGCGGTCTGGTTTTCGAATGATGAATGGTGCCAAATCGTCCAAACCGACCAACAAGGAGGTGCCCATGTTGAGCAAGACCTTATTCCTGGCATTTGCCAGCATCACTCTCGCAGTAACGTCCGGCGCGGCCGCGGCCCAGGTCGCGGCGAAAGCGAAAACTGCCGGGCTGTCACCGAACTGCGCGGCCAACGCTCCGGTCAGGCAATTTCTGGTCGTCGCCGGGGAATGGGATACGGTGCCCAAGGGCCGTGACGGAAAGCCGGTGGCCTATACCGATCGCGGGGTCGCGCGGGAAGCAAATTCAAAGCTCGAGCGTTACAGCTTCGACCCCTCGGTCATCATCGTGAAAAGAGGAGACTGCGTGGAGCTGCTCGTCCACAGCGTCAAAGGCGACGTTCACAACGTGGTGATCGAGGGCACGGAGATCGGCACTGAAGGTGCCCCGATCATCGACGATGCCGGGAAGGCCATCGGCAAGGCGGCCGCGCGCGCCAACCCGAACAAGTATGAAGGGCCCGATAAGCTCAAGGCCGGCGAATTCGTCCGCGGCGAGCAGGTGAAGCTCAGGTTCCAGGCGAATCAGCCCGGCACCTACCGCATGATCTGCGAGATGCATACTTTCGTGGGCCCGAAAGGGGAACTGAGGGCCTACGACGACAAGGGCAAGGCGGTGAAGGGGCCGATGGTCGGCTATGTCAGCGTGCTGCCGTAGGTGTGGTCGTGAGTAGAGGGGATCGAGGCGGGGAGCGGGGCAAGCGCTCTTTCGCGCCGGTCATGGCCGGGGATTTCGTGAAGAGAATCACGGCGCGCGCTTCAACCCTGGCGGCGTTCCTCCTCACCGGCGTGCTCATGGCCTGGATGGCCGCGAAGGTCGGGGAGCATCCGGGCATCCCGCGCGCGGTTGGCGAACTGCCTCCGTGGTTTAGCGGCGGGCCCGGCGACGCGCCGGGGCGTCCGGAGGCAGCGCCCGCGCCGCCGCGCCACGCGCATGCTCCAGCGCAGGCGACGGCGGCCGCGCCCGGCGCCGACTTTGTGCAGGTCGCCGGCGGCAAGGTCGAGATCGCGTTCACGGAATATGAACTGAAGCCCGGCAAGATTCGCGTCGAACCGGGCGCGGTCACGTTCGTGCTGCGCAACGAGGGGCGCTTTTCGCACGATTTCCATGTCGAGGGTCCGGGGGTTGACGCATACGCGGCGAAATTCAGCCCCGGGCGCACGGTCCGCCTCGAAGTCACTCTGCAGGAAGGGGAGTACAAGATCAGCTGCCCGATTTCCAATCACGACGAGCGCGGAATGAGCGGCACGCTGATCGCGGCATCCGGGCCCGCGGCGAAGTGAGATGCCTCTCGATTTTCCGCTGATCGGCGCGCGCTCGGCGGTCTGGCTGGCGGCGCAGCTTCATCTTTTCTTCGCCGCGTTCGTGCTCGGCGCGCCGATCTTCATCGTCATCAGCGAATGGCT
Organism: Betaproteobacteria bacterium; assembly: GCA_016202605.1. Classification (GTDB taxonomy): domain Bacteria; phylum Pseudomonadota; class Gammaproteobacteria; order Burkholderiales; family SG8-41; genus DSOT01. The sequence continues at coordinate 34,680 of JACQOJ010000136.1, read as the reverse complement.
GGGACTGCGCACCGGGGACGCGCGCTACGAGCGGCTCGCGAAGGAAACGATGAAGGTGGTGGCGATCGCCTACTCGCTCACCGCGATCTTCGGCGTGCTGTTCGCGTTCGTGCTGATGGGGCCGTACCAGCCGATCACGAACTACCTGTTCAGGGTGCTCTACCCGGTGTGGGTGCTCTACGGCCTTTTCATCCTGCTCGAGACAGTGTGCATGTACCTCTACTGGTACACCTGGGAGCCGCTCAACCGCTCGCGGGCCGGCAAGTGGACGCACATCGGGATCGGCGTTGCGCTCAACCTTCTTGGCACAATGGTCATGCTGCTGATGAACGCGGTCACCGGCTTCATGAACACGCCGCCCAAGGGGATCGAGTCGGCGAGCCTCTGGGCAATGGTCGACAACGCGTCATGGTGGCCGCTCAACCTTCACCGCTTCCTCGGTAACATCACGTTCGGCGGCTTCGTAGTGGCGCTGTTCGCCGCGTTCATGTTTCTCACCTCGAAGCAAGACGAGGACCGGGCGTTCTACGACTGGATGGGTTATATCGGCAACCTGATCGGGGTGGGCGCGCTGATCACGATGCCGCTGGCGGGCTACATCCTGTCCAGGGAACTGTTCATCTACGACGCGCAACTCGCCACGTTCATGATGGCCGACAAGCTCTCCGGCTATTTCGTAATGCAGGGGCTGCTGATCGTGCTGCTGTTCCTGGGCGCCAACTTTTACATGTGGCTTTCGATGCAGCGCATCCAGGGCGGCGTGCGCTTCGCTCCGCACATGAAGGCGATATTCGCGGTGTTGCTTGCCGGCGGCATCATCTGGATCGTGCCGCAGAATTTCTTCCCGGATCTGCTGGCGAAGGCCCCTGAAGGGGTGAACGAGCAGGCGCTGATCCTTCCTGAACGCTTCGCATTTCTGGGGCTGATGGTGGCCAAGGCGCTCGCGGTGACCGCGATCATCATCATGACCTTCGTCACCTATCTGCTCTACCGGCGCGCGCGCGCCACCGGAACGATCGGCTGGGGCCGCATCGATCCGATGGGCCAGTATGTGCTGATCTTCATTCCGGCGGTCGCCGTATACCTGATGGGGCTGATGGGAGCGATCCGCTCGCTGACACGCATGGACTACCACATCTACGGAGCGGTGAAAGACGTGACGCCGTACTGGTACACCGTGACGCTCGGCCATTCGTCGATCATGGTGGCGATCATCACGGTGTTGTTCTTCGTGCTGCTGGCGTTCGTGTTCTGGATCGGGTTCGTGGTGGGGAAGGTTCATGAGTGAAGACGCCGGGACCGGAGCCGAAAAAAATACCGGCGCCGCCGCTCCGATGCCGATTCCGGGGAGCCGGTGGCCGCGGCTGAAGGGCCCGGCGGTATTCGCCGTTGTCGCTCTGGCGGTGATCTGGGGCGGGCTGCCGCGGGTGCCTGCCGAGTGGGGAATCCGCTTCGGCACGCCTTACCTGACGTTTTTCACGCTGGCGGCGCTCGGCGCGGCTTCCTTTTTCCTGCTGCTCAACTGGGGGCCGATTCGCCAGCCCGCATCGGCGGGCATGACGTTTGCGAGCATTCTGTTCGTCTATGTCGCAACGGTGGGTGGCATGGTGGCGTTCGGCTATTGGTACTATCCGCAATTCCAAACCCCCGGCGCCGCCGCAACCAAGCAAGAGGCAGGCGAGACCGCTGCTGAAATGCGCGGCCGGGCGGTGTTCCTCAATCCGGCGTTCGCTTGTTTCGCCTGTCATACGATCGAGGCGCTGGGCGTGCGCGGTGGACAGCGCGGGCCGGACCTGTCGGACGCCGGCAAGCGGGCGGAACGGCGCAAGCCGGGCATGTCCGCTGCGGACTACCTGCGCGAATCGATCGTGGATCCCTGGGCCTGCTTTACTCCGCTGCCGGCGAGCGGGCTGGCCGAATGCCAGCCGAGCGCGGACCCGGCGAAGACCTATCCCCAGCTGATGCCGCCCGTGAAGGAACGGCTGAGCGGAGAGCAGCTCGACGACCTGATCGCCTTCCTGATGAGCCTCAAGGGAGCGCGCGAGGACGATGGAAAACGCAACTGACACCACCCGCGCGCATGGCGGTCCGAACCGCGACGTCGCATGGCGTGCGGTATGGAGCGGTTTCGCCATTGCGCTTGCCGGAACGCTGATCGCCGGCGGCGGGGGGCTTGCATTCGCCGGTCACGGCATGTGGTGGGTCGCCTATTGCGGCGCAGCGAGCCTGTTCGTCGGCGGCGTGGCGGCGGGCTGGCTCGCCGGGACGGCGGAACCTCTGAACGGCGCCTTCATCGCGGTGTTCTACTTCGGCACCGTCGCTCTCACTATTTTCGTCGGCGAATTTCTCGCCGTACTGCCGGACCCGTTGCCCGGCGTGCCGCGCGGAGATTCGACCTTCTTTTTCGTCTGGCCGCTCGCGCAACTCGCCAGCAGCACGGTCGGCGCGGCGGTGGGCGGGTGGCTGTTTGCGAAAAGGAGGAAAAAGTTGCGCGATGAAGACTTATCGTGACATTGCCGGTGATGGCGGATCGGACGTTCTCGGCCAGGTGGCCGAACGCGAGGCGCGCCGGCGCACGCGCATGGCGCTGGTCGCGAGAAAATTCGCGGTGATGAGCGGCAAGGGTGGCGTGGGCAAAAGCATGGTGACGGTAAATCTGGCGGCAGCGCTGGCCCTGCGCGGCCACCGGGTCGGCATCCTCGACGCGGACATCAACGGGCCCTGTGTCGCGCAGATGCTGGGAGTGCGCGACCGGATGCTGAAGCTTGGCGCGGGCGGCGTCGCGCCGGTGGAAGGGCCGCTCGGCATCAAGGTGGTTTCGATGGACCTGCTGTTACCGGGCGGGGCAGTCCCCGTGATCTGGAACGCCCCGATGCAGCAACACCGGTTCACCTGGCTCGGCGCCGCTGAAGCCGGCGCGCTCGGCGAATTTCTGGCCGACACGCTGTGGGGCGAGCTGGACTTTCTGTTGATCGACCTGCCGCCGGGCCCTGAGCGCTATCCCGATTTTCACGACCTGCTTCCGGAATGCGACGGCGCGATCGTCGTCACCATTCCTTCCGGCGTGGCCATGCTTACGGTGAAGAGGTCCATCGTTTTGGCGCAAACGCTCCAGGCAAAGGTTTTCGGTGTGGTGGAAAACATGGCGGGCTACCAATGCGAGCAGTGCGGGGCGCTGCAGGCGCTTTTCGCGGGCGAAGGGGAGTCAACGGAGCAAACTCCGGGGGTGCCCGTATTGGGGAGGATTCCCTTCGATCCGCGAATCACCCGCTGCTGTGATCAGGGAGTGCCGTTCGTGAGCGCGCACCATGACACGCCGGCGGCGCAGGCGATCATGGAAATTGCCGTGCGGATCGGCGCGCGCTGCGCTGCGTGGGGAGGCGGGCGGTGAAATTCCTGTGCGTGGCATGCGATGAAGCGATGAAGTTGGTCGAAGCGGCGGATACCCCGCATGGGGACTCGCTGACCGTGATTTTCCGCTGTGCGCGCTGCGAACACCGTGTGGCGCTGTTGACCAACCCTCAGGAGACGCAGCTGGTGCACAGCCTGGGGGTGGCGATCGGCGGGCGGACAACGCCTCCCCAACCGCTGGCACGGGTGCGCGCGACGCTGAACGCGGCGAGCCCGCTGTGGACGGAAGAGGCGGAGCGTCGCTTGCAGCGGGTCCCCGAGTTCGTGAGGCCGATGGTACGCGACAACATCGAGCGCCACGCGCGGGAGCGGGGCTGCCGCGAAGTCACTTGCGAGGTGATGGATGAAGCCCGATCCGGGATGGGAATGTAGCGCCGCTGCCGGCGCGGCTGCGGTCCGGTCCGAGGATCCGGCGGGACCCCTCCCGGAAAGCGCGCGCTACAAGTCGATCTACATTCCCTTTGACAATTCGGCGCACGCGTTGCGAGGCGTTGATCTCGGCATCGCCATCGCCCGCCACACGGGAGCGTGCGTCACCGCCAGCCATGTCTATGCGGGGCGCCTGCACGACCGGCGCTTCCGCCAGATGGAAAGCGGCTTGCCGGAGCGTTACCTGGAGGAGGAAAGGCTCGCCGAACAGCGCGCAGTCCATGACGATCTCATCACTCGCGGGCTGACACTCATTTCCGAATCCTACCTCGATGTAGCCAGCGGCAAGTGCGTAGAGGCCGGCGTGCCTTTCGCGCGCGTGATGCTGGAGGGAAAAAACTGGCAAAAGCTGGTGGAAGACATAAAGGGTTCCGGCCATGATCTGGTGGTGATGGGCGCGCTGGGGTTGGGTGCGGTGGAGGCGTCGCTTGTCGGCAGCGTGTGCGAAAGAGTGGCGCGGCGCATCGACCGGGATCTTATGGTCGTCAAATCCGTGAACGCCGATCAGGCGGGCGCGGTCGTGGTCGCAATCGACGGCAGCGCGCATGCCTTTGGCGCGCTTCAAGCCGCACTCGAACTGGCGCGCATGTTCGGCAAGCCGGTGGAGGCGGTCGCGGTCTACGATCCGAATTTCCATTATGTGGCCTTCCACGGCATTGCCGGTGTGCTCTCTCCCGCGGCCGCGAGGGTGTTCCGATTCAAGGAGCAGGAAAAACTGCACGAAGAGATCATCGATTCCGGGCTCGCCAGGATCTATCAGGCGCACCTCGAACTCGCGGCCAAGGTTGCCGCCGCGCAAGGCGTGGAGCTGCGCACCCGGCTGCTCGCCGGCAAGGCGTTCGAGCAGATCCTGAAGTATGCGCGCGGCTCCCAGCCGTGGCTGCTGGCGGTGGGCCGCGTCGGTGCTCACTCGGATGCGGTGCTGGATCTGGGCAGCACCACCGAAAACCTGCTGCGTTCCGCGCCCTGCAACCTGCTGCTGTCGGCCCGCAGCTTCGAGCCGGCGCTGGAGCACGTGGCAGAGGCGAGCGTCGCGTGGACCCGGGAAGCCGAAGCGCGCATCGCGCGCGTGCCCGAGTTCGTTCGCGGCGTGGTACGGCGCGCCGTAACGGGCCACGCGGTCGAGCGCGGGCACACCGTCATTACTTCCGATGTGATCGATTCCTGCCTTGGCGCCATGGTCCGGTCTCGCGCCGAACGTGGAACGCAGCCGGCGGCTTCCGGCGGGCGCGGCGGCGCAGCGAAATGCCCGTTCGCCCACCTCGCCAAGGGCAGGAAACGCGCGCCCCAGAGAAGGGATGGGCCATGAGCACCGTGATGATGGCCGCCGACGAGCGCCCGATCGCGCCGGTGCCGACGATCGTTTCATGGAACCTTACGCGCCGCTGCAATCTCGCTTGCCGCCATTGTTATCTTGATGCCGTCCAGCGCGGACGCACGTCTTGCGATGAATTGAACACGAGCCAAGCCCGGCGCGTCCTGGCACAGGTCGCCGAGCTTGCACCCGGAGCGATGCTGGTGCTCACCGGCGGCGAGCCGCTCCTGCGCCGCGATCTTACAACGCTGGTGCGCCAAGCAGCGGCGCAGGGTCTCGCGCCGGTGATCGGCACCAATGGCACGCTGCTTGATGAGCGCCGCGCACAAACGCTGAAGGATGCGGGCGCGGCAGGGGTGGGCGTGAGCCTCGATTCCGCCGATCCTGCGTTTCATGACACGCTGCGCGGAGTGCGCGGCGCCTGGCGGGCCGCAATGCGCGGGGCCGCCGCCGCGCGCCGCGCCGGGGCGGCACTCTTGTTGCAGACGACGCTCTTCGAGGAAAACCGCAAGGATCTTGCCGCGCTGGCGGACCTCGCCCAATCGCTGGGCGCGCTGGCGTTGAACTTTTTTTTCCTGGTGTGCACCGGGCGCGGTGCGACGCAGACGGATTTGTCGGCCGCGGCCTACGAGGAAACATTGGCGCGCATCGTCAAGCTGCAGCACGAGCGCCCCCGGCTCATAATCCGCGCGCGCTGCGCGCCGTATCTGCGCCGGTTTCTCGGACTTCGTGCCGGCGAGAGCGCGGACGGATATGGCGCATGGTCGGGCGCGTGCCTGGCTGGCCGCGGCTATTTACGCATCACCCCACAAGGACAGGTGACGCCTTGCCCCTATATTCCCGAGGTCATCGGGGATCTCGGGACAGCCGCACTGCGCGAGATCTGGGAGCGTCATCCGGCGCTTACCCGGCTACGCACCGAACTTCCCGGCGGCAAATGCGGGACCTGCGATTTCCGCTACAGTTGCGGCGGCTGCCGCGCCCGCGCGCTGGCGCAGCACGGCGACTTGATGGCCGAGGATTCGCGATGTGCCTACGCGGCGCCAGCCGCCACCCCTCCGGAGCCTGCGCCCGCGCCCGAACACCCTGCGGTGGGTTGGGAGCCGGCGGCACAGGCGCTGCTGGAACGTATTCCCGCTTTCGTGCGCGCGACGGTCAGAACGCGGCTTGAACAATGCGCCGCACAGGAGGGGTCCTGCCGGATCACGATTGAGTTCATGCGTGCGCACCGCCCGCGTTTTCCACTTTCCGAATGGCGCAAGTCATCGTAATCGGCGCCGGAATTTCGGGCTTGACCGCCGCGTATGCGCTGTCCAAAGCCGGGCATGAGGTTGCGGTCTTCGAGCAATGTGCGGCTCCTGGGGGGCGCATGCGCTCGCAGCGGATCGGCGGTTTCCTCATGGAATACGGTGCCAACAGCATCCTGACTCCGGCACCGGCTGCGGAGCGGCTCATCGCGCAACTGGGGCTCGATCCCGAAAAGGTAACCCGCGGCACCGCCGCCCGTCGCCGCTACCTGGTGCGTGGCGGACGCACGCGCAGTTTGCCGTTGCAGCCTTGTCGTTTCCTGCTGTCCGATTTCTTTTCGCTCCCGGGCCGGCTGCGCATGCTCATGGAACCTTTCGTTCCGGCGCAACACGACGATGAAACCGTCGCCGGTTTCGTGCGCCGGCGCTTCGGCAGCGAGCTGCTCGACTATGTCGTCGATCCTCTGGTTGGAGGACTGTTTGCGGGTGACCCCGGGCAACTGAGCGTTTGCGCGGCATTCCCGCAACTGAAACAGCTCGAGCGCTGTGCCGGCTCGGTGGTCGGCGGCATCATCAGGTCACGGTTTCAGCAGGGCGCCAAACCCGCCGTCGGCGACCCGGGGAGACGTGTGCTGAGTTCCTTTCGTCAGGGGCTGGGAACTTTGCCGCGCGCGATCGCACGGCAGTTGGCGGGGCGCATTTTTCTTGGCCATCGTGTCGAAGCGGTGCAACACAGGGTGAGCGGCGGCTATCGTGTGAATGTGCGGCGCGGAAGCCTCGCTCAGTGGAGCACTGCGGACAGCGTTGTCGTCGCCTTGCCGGCGTATGCGGCTGCCGCCGTCCTGTGCGGCCTTGACGAGCGTATTACGGAAGCGCTCGTGGATATCCGCCATCCGCCTCTGGCCGTGGTGTTTCTTGGATACCGCGCACAGTCGATCGCGCATCCGTTGGACGGCGTGGGTGTGCTTACGCCGGCGGTCGAAGAGCGCAACGTGCTGGGAATGCTGTTTTCGTCCACGCTGTTTGCGGGGCGGACGCCGCCGGGCCACATCGCGCTCACCGCCTTCATCGGCGGCGCGCGGCAGCCGCAGCTCGCGATGCTCAAGCCACGAGAGCTGGAGGAGCTCGCGCGCAGCGAAGTGCGGCAGTTGCTGGGCGGCCGGGCGGCGCCGCTCATGGCGCGGACGCGTTGCTGGCGTTACGGGCTGCCGCAACCCGGTTTGGATCATGCGCACCGGCTCAGCGGAATCGCGGCATGCGCAGCCGAACACACCGGCTTGTACCTTACCGGAAATTATTTTTCGGGAGTGTCCACCGCTGCCTGCATCCAGCAGGCTTTTGATACCGTGCAACGCGTTATGGAGTATCTCGCGTCGCCCCAGGCCCGCCGGAGGCTCGTCGCCTAGCTTGGCCCCGACAAACTCCTCTTCTCGTCACCCCTTCGCCCCCGCTCCTGACTCGCCCCGCACGCCTTGCGTCCTCCGGCGCTCACACCCTTACGCTTTCACGTTCTGACGCTCTCCCGCCCTGGCGCCGTCACGGTTTCACGCAGGACTGGCGCTCGAGGCATTCGAGATAAATCTTTTCATCGGGCGGCATCCCGTAGCGCTGCGCCTGCCATATCGTTTCACCCAGGCACTCGAGCACGAGATGCTTGGCGTCGTGCTCCGATCCCGTCTTTTCCAGCAGACGTCGATATTGAGCGCAAATGCCGTGCGGCTGGTCGATCGAGAGCTGCTCCTCGATCGCGAGATGCAGCGACAGATGCAGGAACGGGTTCATTTCGCCGCTCTCCGGAGAATAATCGCGGTCGAGGTGTCGTTCCGGCTGATCGAGCAGCGCATGATATTCCGGGTGCAGCCCGATCACCTCGAGCGCGTTTGCCTCGAGCCCGGCCAAGGCTTCGCCGCGCCGGTACTTGGCCCAGGTGTCGAAGAAGAACCGGCGCGCTTCCTCGCGAGAAGGAAAAAACATGGTAAGCGGTAAGCGGTAAACGGTAAGCGGCAAGCGGCAAGCGGTGAACGGTGAACAGTAAACGCTATGCCGTAGGCAATTATAACGGGGACGCTCCTTCCAACGGGCCACGGGTTCCAAGGTTTTTCCGCTAACCGCTCATCGCTCACTACTCACCGTCTTTTTCCGGTATTCGCACAGATCCTTGATGACGCACCCCGGGCAGTCGGGTTTGCGCGCTTTGCAGATATACCGGCCGTGCAGGATCAGCCAGTGATGCGCGTGTTGCCGGAATGCGGGGGGCACGTGCTTGAGAAGTTTTTCTTCAACCTGGAGCACGTTCCGGCCCGGCGCGATGCCCGTTCGGTTGGCGACGCGGAAGATATGGGTGTCGACCGCGATCGTCGGCTCGCCAAAGGCGACGTTGAGGATCACGTTGGCCGTCTTGCGGCCGACGCCCGGCAGATGTTCGAGTGCCTCGCGCGTGCGCGGCACTTCGCCGCCGTGGTTTTCGATCAACAGCCTGCAGGTTGCGAGGATGTTCCGGGCCTTGGTGCGGTAAAGGCCGATGCTCCTGATGTACGCTTCGAGTCCGGACTGGCCGAGCTGCAGGATCCGGCGCGGCGTGTTGGCGCGCCGAAACAGTTTTTTCGTCGCAAGATTCACGCTCCTGTCGGTTGCCTGCGCGGACAGGATCACTGCGACCAGCAACTCGAACGGAGAGGCGAATTCGAGCTCGCTGCGGGGGGAGGGGTTGGCCGCGCGCAGACGGGCGAAGATTTCCTGGCGTTTTGCGTCGTTCATTGCCGGGTATCGGTCTGAAAGCGCAATGCTACCTGATAGCGGATGGATGGCGTAAAATTCCCGGGCCGAGCAGCGGGCGCGATAACTCAAGAAAACCGCCCGGAATCACGCCCCACCGCAGCACGCCTTGACGGTACGGGAAACGCGCCGGCACCGGCCACAGGAGGAGTTGATGGAAATCGTCTCGAGGACGCTCGTCACGGAGAAGGACCGCGTGTCGGGTTTTATCGCGCATCCGCAACGCCGGGAGCGCGGCCCGGCGATCATGTGGGTTCATCACAACCACGGCGTGACGGACAACCTGAAGATGGAAGCTTACGATTATGCGGAGCTGGGTTATACCGCGTTCGTGCCCAACCTTTACCACATGCTGGGCTATCCCGGCGCGCACCACCTGGGACAGGGCCAGGACATCCAGAAGGTCACCAGCGATCCGAAATTCGTGCAGATCATGAGGAAATGCTGGGATTACCTGCGCTCCCGGCCGGACGTCGAGCCCACGCGTATGGGAGTGATCGGCTACTGCATGGGCGGGCGGCTCGGCATCCATTTTGTGGCGGCGACGCCCGCGGTGCGCGCCTTCGTCGCCTACTATCCCTCGGTCAAGGATGAGCCGGAAACTGATTTGCGCCCTCACCATCCGTTCAAGGTCGCGCGCAAGATCAAGTGCCCCACGCTCGTGATCTTCGGTGGAAAGGATCACCTCAGCTCGAACGAGGTGCAGCTGAAGTTGTGGCAGAGCTTTCTTGCCAACGGTCATCCTCTCGAATGGCATTTCTATTCCGAGGGCCTGCACGGATTCGTCGCGCCGGTGTCGGAGGGCTACCAGCCGCAGCTTGCAAAACGGGTGAGACCGATCGCAGTCGATTTCATGAGCCGCCGCCTCGAGGCGCCGGGCGCGGCGCTAGCGGTGCGGAGGCCGGCGGATGCGCCCGGAAACCAGGAAAGCGAGAACGTACAAGGGGTTGCGCAGAGCGGGGCGCATGGGGCGTGAATCCACGCAGCCTGGCGCAACAGTATAGTAATCGAATGTCGCAATCATTATAATTTCCCGACGCACCATACCGAGGTGACCCCATGAGACTTCTCTCCGCGGTGCTGTGGCCCGTCCTTGCGCTGGTGGCGTTGGTTTCGTCCGCGATTGCCCAGCAGGTCACGATAGAGCGGGACAGCGAACTGAGGGCGGAAGCGCGCCATGACGCCGCCGTGGTCGCGACGGTGAAACAGGGCACGACCGGTGAGGCGACCGCGAAGAGCGGCGCGTGGGTCAATGTCAAAACGCCGGATGCCGCCGGTTGGCTGTTCTCGTTCAATGTGCGGTTCGCGGGGACGGCGTCCGGCCAGGGCGGCGCTTCCGACGCCTCCGCCCTGGGCAGGCTGGTCGCGCCGCGCCAGCAGTTGAACGTGACCAGCACGATCGGCATACGCGGAATCGAGGAAGAAGACCTCAAGCAGGCGACCTTCAATGCCGGGCAGATGAAGCTTCTCGACCAGTATGCCGCGTCGAAGGAAGCGGCGCAGGAAGGGGCGGCGGCAGCGGGACTCGAGCCGGCGCGTGTCGACTACCTGGGAGCAACGTCAAAATGAGACAGCGATTGAAATTCTGGTTGGCCGCGACCGCGTTCGGGGCCGCGTTCGGAACCGCGCATGCGGCGTCGCTCGATCTCGGAAAACTGTTCGACGCCGGAAGGGACGTGGCGACCGCCGCCAAGGGCGTCGATGAAAAGGAAGAGATAGAGATCGGTCGCGAGGTCGCGGGACGCATGCTGGGCGCCGCGCCGCTCGTCAATGATCCGGAACTGCAGGCTTACGTCAACCGCGTCGGGCGCTGGGTCGCGCTGCAGGCGGAACGCCCCGATCTGCCGTGGCGCTTCGGCGTTCTCGACAATCCGGCGGTCAACGCTTTCGCCTCGCCGGGCGGTTACGTGTTGATTACGCGCGGCCTCTACGAGATGCTCGACAGTGAAGCCCAGCTGGCAGGCGTGCTCGGACATGAGATCGGCCACATCGTTCAGCGGCATCACATCACTGTGATGCAGAAGAGTGCGGCGATCTCCGCCGGCGCGAACCTGGCCCAGGCGAGCGGCCGCGGCTCCGTGCTGCGCAGCCATCTGATCGGCACCGGCGCGGAGATTTTCGCGCGCGGGCTCGACAAGAGCGCGGAGTTCGAAGCCGACAGGATCGGCGTGATACTGGCGGCGCGCGCCGGCTACAGTCCCTACGGCCTGGTCGAGGTGCTGCACAAGCTCGCGGCGCGCAGCGCCAATGATGCTTCGCTGGCGTTGTTGTTCAAGACCCATCCCCAGCCGGGCGAGCGTCTGACGCAACTGGGCGAGGCGCTTGAACCCCGGGTGGCGACGCTGCCGGCCGGCAAGGAGCCGGTGATCCGGCAGGTCAGCGCCGATGTGCCGCCTCCCGCGACCGCGGCCAAACCGGTGCCGGCCGCCGGAGCTCGCGCGCTTCGGGAATCGGAGCCGGCCGAACCCCCGGTCACGACCGACAGCAAAGGCAGGATCGGCGTCGACCCGGCCTCACTGTTGAAGGGATTGTTCGGGCGGTAGGTTTCCGTTACGCACGCCGTTGCTGCAATCGCTGTCTGGCGCGCGCAATCGCTTTTTCGATCGTCGCGCGCTTTTTCTCGCCCGCAGCTTTTTCTCTTGAGTCGGAAAGCCGCGCGGCGCGCGCGAGGCGGTCGCGCTTCAGGCGTTCGTTGCGGGCCTCGAAGCGCCGGCGCGCCCGTTCGGCCGCCGTCCTGCCGTCATCGCCGTCGCGGGCGCGGCCCGATTCGAGCATGCGGATACAGTCGACCGGGCAGGGCGGGATGCACAGTTCGCATCCCGTGCATTCCGCGGCGATCACGGTATGCATGAACCGGCTGGCGCCCACGATCGCGTCGACGGGACAGGCCTGGATGCACAGCGTGCAGCCGATACAGAGCGCTTCATCGATGACGGCAACCGCCGGCGGTTGGCAGACGCCGAACGCGGGGTCGAGCGGCTTGAAGGGAACGCCCAGCAGCGTAGCCAGTCGCCGGGCAAGTGCATCCCCGCCCGGAGGACATTGATTGATCCCGGCGTCGCCGGCGGCGACCGCTTCGGCGTACGGCCGGCATCCCTGGTAGCCGCATTTGCGACATTGCGTCTGGGGGAGCAACGCGTCGATCCGGCCGGCAATGGACGACGCGAAGCGTGATCCGATCATGTCAGCGCCTGCAGTGGATCGACGAAGGCGCGCCCGGTGTCCTGCGCGAGCCCCGCGTGCGTGACGCGCCCGGCATGCAATTGAAGGCCTTCGAGCAGGCCGGCATTGCCGGCAAGCGCGCGGGCCAGACCCTTGTTCGCGAGTTCCACCGCATAGGGCAACGTGGCCTGGGTCAATGCGAGCGTGGCGGTGCGCGCCACCGCCGCGGGCATATTGGGCACGCAGTAGTGCACAATGCCTTCCTCGGTGTAAACCGGGCTGGAATGCGACGTGGCGCGTGAGGTTTCGCAGATGCCGCCCTGGTCGATCGCGACATCGACGATGACCGAACCCGGACGCATCTGCTTGAGGTCATCGCGCTTGATGAGCCGCGGTGCGAGCTTTCCGGGAATCAGCACCGCGCCGATCACGAGATCGGCATCCCGTACCAATGACATAACCGATTGCTCGTTGGAGATCGCGGTTTTCAGGCGGGCGCCGAACACCTCCTCGAGGTGCGCGAGCCGCGCGGCGCTGCGATCGAGCAGGATGGCATCCGCGCCCATGCCGACGGCGATACGGGCGGCGTTCGCGCCCACGGTGCCGCCGCCGATGATGACGACCTTCGCCGGCGCAACCCCCGGCACGCCGCCGAGCAGCACGCCGCTGCCGCCGTTCGCCATCTGCAGCGCCCAGGCGCCGACCTGCGGCGCGAGGCGACCGGCGATCTGGGACATGGGCACGAGCAGCGGCAGTCCGCCGCCCGCTGCGCTGACGGTCTCATAGGCGACGCACGAAGCCCCGGCGTCGAGCATCGCCTGCAGCAACACCGGATCGGGCGCGAAGTGGTGGTAGCAGAAAAGAATCTGTCCCGGACGGGTCAGGGAAAACTCCGCGGGCTGCAGCTCCTTGACCTTGACCACCATCTCTGCGGCGTAGACCTCCCGCGGATCGGAGGCGGTCCTGGCTCCTGCCGCACGGTAATGATCGTCCGTGAAACCCACCCTCGTTCCCGCCCCGCATTGCACCGTGATGCGGTGTCCGGCGCCGGCGAGCGCCTGGACGCCGAAAGGCGTCAGACCGACGCGGTACTCGTGATCCTTGATTTCCCTGGGCACCCCGATGTGCACGGCATCAACCTCCGGCGGCGCAAAGCGCGGCGACGCATTCGCGAACGAGGTCCGGACCGCGGTAAATGAGCCCGGTGTAGAGTTGCACCAGGCTTGCGCCCGCGGCAATTTTTTCCGCCGCGTCGCCGCCGCTCATGATACCGCCGACCCCAATGACCGGCAGCGCATCGCCCAGCACCGCGGCGAGTTGCCGTACGATCGCGGTGGCGCGCCCGGCGAGCGGCGCACCGCTCAGGCCGCCGGATTCGCTGCCGTGGGGCAGCATGGCGACCCCGTCGCGCGCCACGGTGGTATTGGTGGCGATCACGGCGTCCATCTCGTGCCGATGCAGCAGGTCGGCGATCGCCCCGATCTGCGTCCCGTCCAGGTCGGGCGCGATCTTCACCGCGATCGGCACGCGCCTGCCCTGGGCGTCGGCCAGCGTCCGCCGTTCGGCATTCACGGCGGCGAGCAGGCCATCGAGCCGTGCGGATTCCTGCAGTTCGCGCAGGTCTTTCGTATTCGGCGAGGAGATGTTCACGGTCACGTAGCTTGCCAGGGGGTAGACCTTGCGCAGGCAGTGGACGTAGTCAGCCGCGGCGCGCTCGAGCGGCGTATCGAAATTCTTGCCGATATTGATCCCGAGTATGCCGTGAAAGTTCGCGCGCCGCACGTTTTCGACGAGCCGGTCCACGCCGCGGTTGTTGAACCCCATGCGGTTGATCACCGCCCGCGCCTGCTCTATCCGGAACAGGCGCGGGCGCGGATTGCCGGGCTGGGCGCGCGGCGTCACCGTGCCCACTTCGATGAAGCCGAATCCGAGCGCGGCAAGCGCATCGATATATTCGGCATTCTTGTCGAGACCGGCGGCGAGTCCCACCGGATTCGGGAATTCGAGGCCCATGACCCGGCGCGCGCAATCCCGGGGTTGAGGCGCCGCAGCGGGAATGCCCAAACGACGCAGACCCCGAAGCGCGTTGAGCGTGACAGCGTGGGCGGTCTCGGGATCCAGCGCGAAAAGCAGCGGCCGCAGCAGCGAGTACGACATGACGCTATTCTATAACGGCCGCGCCGGCAGCTTCGCGGGAGAGCGGCCCGCGCAGGGCGCTCGCCGCCGCGGCACAGCGGGTCACGCCGCGCGAACGGCGTTTTACGACGGTGCAGGTGCAGCGTCCCTGCTGCCGCGTTCCACGGTGAGGCCGAAGAGCACCACGATCACGGTCCAGCACACCACACCCGACCACAGGACGTGCGAAACGAAGTGCGCGCCCTGGGCGATCCTGAACGCGCCGAGCGTCAGCCCCGCCAGGATCCCGCCGGCGAGACCGAGCCGGGCGTGCAACGGCCGGTGCTGCGCGCGGCCGACGAAGTAGAACGCCATGAGGCAAAAGCCCGTCGACGCGTGACCGGCGGGGAAGCAACGGCCGGCCGGGAGGCCGGGCGGCGCGGCTGAAAACAATGAGAGATGAGGCGCGAAGCCGCCGAACTCCTGGAGGTTCCAGGGACAGTGACGCACGCTCGCCGCCTTGAAAAGGGCCACGGATAATGGCGCAAGCGTCAGTGCCAGCGCCAGAAACAACAGCAGGCGGCGTTGCGGCTTCAAGTCTTCCAGCACGAAGCTCAGCGCATACATCGCGATGACGCAGCACGCGACCACGATCACGAGCAACTTAGCCCACTGGTGGGTGATGATTTCGATCGCGCTGTTGTAGCGCAGCGGAAAAGCTCCCGCACCGGCGTCAAAGAACCAGGCGCTGACCGTGGTGTCGAGCGGCGTCGTTTCCAGAACCAGCAGCAGGCAGGCAATGAGCAGCGCCGGCGCGAGGTGGCGCAGCAGGAATCCGGGGCGCATCGTGCCTGCCCCTGCCGGACCGGGGTTCATGGCGGATCAGTCGAGCCGATAGCGTCGGGTGCGGTACAGGTCGTACGCGATCTGGAACAGGCTGGCCGTATCCTTCAGACCTTCTTCATCGCCCGGAACGGGGCGTTGCCGGCGCTGCTCCCGGTCATATGCAAATGAAGCCCGAGCCCCGCGGAACCCCAGCTCATTGACGATCCCGTCCGAGTAGAGCGCGATGTCGCGGTTGTGATTGAGCGGCGCGCTGCGATTCGCCGGCGCGGCCGCGAGCACGTCCTTGCCGAAAAATACGCTGTCGTAGGAGATGTTGAGCAGCCCCAGCACCGTCGGCGCGACGTCGATCTGGCTCACGAGCGCCGCGACGCGGCGGGGCGCGATGTGGCGGGGCGCGTATACGATGAACGGGATCTCGTAAGAAGGGAGAGGAATGTCCTCGCGGCCGTAGACGCGGGCGCCGTGGTCGGCGACGATGACGACCAGCGTGTCGCGAAAATAGGGCCGCCGCCGAAGCTCGTCCATGAAGCCGCCGATCGCGTAATCGGCGTAACGCACGCCCGCCTCACGGCCGCCGCCGCGCGGCGCGACGCCGTTCACGCCCTCGGGAAAGGTGAACGGTTTGTGATTCGACGTCGTCATGACGACCGAGAAGATGCGCTCGCCCCGGGCGTGCTGTTCGTCGTAGACCCGGAAGGCGTTGCGGAACAGGTCTTCGTCGCTCACGCCCCAGATATTGCTGAACTTCGGGGCGTCCATGTCGGTGCGATCGATCACGCGGTAGCCGTTGTTGCCGAAGAAGTAGTTCATGTTGTCGAACGTCCCGTAGCCGCCGTAGACGAAGGTCGGGCTGTAGCCGTTGCGCCGCATTACTCCGGACCAGTTGAACATCCCCTCATTGCCGCGGCGCTTGACGAGCGATTCTGCCGGGACCGGCGGGAAGGACGCCGTCACCGCCTCCATGCCGCGAACGGTACGGGTGCCGGTGGCGTAGGTGTTGGTGAAGACCAGGCTCTCCCTGGCGATGCGATCGAGGTTGGGCGTCAGCCCGCGCGTGTCCCCGTACGCGCCCAGGAACCCGGCGCCCAGCGATTCTTCGAGTAAAACGATGACGTTGAGCAGACGGGGCGGACCCGCGTACTGGATGCGACGGGCCAGCGGATTCGCCGCGTTCGGCAGGAAGGTCGCGTTGGGCTGCGCCACGATTCGCCGCGCCCGCGCGATCGCTTCGCTGTTTTCGATCGTCGTGTAGTACTGACGGTAATCGAGATCGCTGGTTGCCGCCGCGCTGAAGAAGGAATAGATGCCGTTTGCCGCCAGTTCATCGGCGATGCGATTGTGGTTGAATCGCCCGCTGGTGCTGTCCACGCCGGAATGTGCGGCGGCCAGCGCGATCAGCACGACGAGCGCCGGTCGCACACGCTCAGCCGGCGCGGCGCGCGCTTCGAGCGCTCGCGCAATGCGCGAACGGAGCGCCCACAGCAGAAGACCGGAGACCACGGCGGCGGCGAGGATTGCGCGCGCCACGGGATAGGATTCCCAGATGTTGATGAACACCTCGTGCGGGTAGATGAGATATTCGACGGCGACGTAATTGAAGCGCGCATTGAATTCATCGAAAAAGAAGTACTCGACAGCAGCCAGATAGGTCACGCTCAGAGTGACGAGATAGAAGCCGATCCAGACCAGCGCCCGGTGGACGCGCGACCGATACGCGCGCTGCGGCAGGAACAACAGCCAGAGGGCGAACGGAGCGCAAAGATAGAGCGCGGTGACAAGATCGTAGCCCAGGCCGACCGCGAACACCGAAAACAGGTCGCCGGTGGAAACCTGCTCCGCCGCCCCCGCTCTTGCGGCGAGCAGCGCTCGCGTCGCACCGGAGACGACCAGATAGATCGCCGCGAACAGGACGAGGAGCGCGTGGCGCGACGCGGCCTGCGGCGCGTTGCCGGCCGCCACCCGGGCTACGGGGGTATTGTTCCTGGCATAGACTCGCGCGTTCATGACAACTTCCCGGATTTTGGCGAGGGAGGACGACCCCCGTTACGCCGCGCAGGATAGCCGGCCGTGCGTCAAGAATCTGTCGCGAGGATGTGAAAAAAAAGTGAAGCGCCGGGTCGGAGTGCGGCCCGCTTCAGGGAAATACGATCGTGAACGCCGAACCCTTCCCCGGGTGGCTCTCCACCTCGATGCGCCAGCCGCACTGGTCGCAGATGCGTTTGACGATCGCGAGGCCAAGACCGAATCCGCCCCGTTCGTTATCGCCGCGGTAGAAGCGTTCGAACAGGCGCGGCAGGTGCCTGGGTGCGATGCCCGTCCCGGAATCGGCGACCGTGAGCCGGCGCGAGGCGTAGGTGACGCGAATGAATCCGTGCCCGGTGTGCTGTACGGCGTTGCGGATCAGGTTGGCGAGCACCAGATGAAGCGCCCGGGGATCGATCGTCAGTGTCGCCTCCGGTTCGATATCCGTCTCGAGCCGCAGGCCATTGCGGTCGATGTCGGCGCGATACGGCTCCGCGGCCTCGGCGACGCAGGCGGCAACGGACACCGCTTCGAGTTCCCCGAGCTCCTGCTCGCGGGCGAGGAACAACAGCGCCTCCATCTGCTCGGTCATGCGCTCGGCCGCGGCGTTGATCATGTCGACGCGGCTGCGCGCTTTTTCGCCCAGCGACGCGTCGGCGGCGAGCAGTTCGCAGCTGGTGCGGATCGCCGTGAGCGGCGTCCTCAGCTCGTGGCTTGCATTGGCGGTGAATTCCTGCTCGCGACGTATCAAACTCATGATGCGCGCCTGGTAGTCGTCGAACGCGCGCGCGAGCAGGGCGACGTCCTCGTCCTGGCCGGGTTGCGCCAGCGGCCTGTGCGTCGCTCCCGGAGTAAGTTCGTTCACGCGTCGGGCGAGATCCGTTACCTGCCGGACGAGCACTCCGGAAAGCCAGTGACCGAGCCACAGGGATACCAGCGCGATGCCGATCACGGACATCACCACCAGCAGCTTGAAGTCGCTGATGCGCTGCTCGTGCAGGCTCACGTCGTAGACCACGTAAAGACGCGCGCCGCCGACGTCGCGCACCGCGACGTGCAGCTCGTCCTTGCCGTGGAAGATCTCATGTTGTCCCGGTTTCAGCCCGCGGAGGTACTGTGGCAGGGCGGCCGCCTCGGACGGGGTGCGGGCGATATAGGTCTTGAGCAGCGAACCCGACTGCGGCGGCAACTGCGGATTTTCGCGGTAGCGCTGCGCGAAGTAGCTTATTTCACCTTCCACCAGTTCCTCGACCAGCGCATCCTCGAGTTCCTCCGAAGCGGTGTAGAGAGTGATGCCGAGCGCGCCCACGACCAGCATGCACGCGAGCGCGAGCGCCAGTGCGACGCGCAGCCGCAGATCGAACTTAATCGCCACGCGCGATCAGCCGGTAGCCGAGACCGTGGACCGTTTCGATCGGATCGCGGCCCCCGGCGAGCGTCAGCGCGCGGCGCAGGACGTGCATGTGGCTGCGCAGCGTGTCGCTGGTTTCCTGCGCGTCGCCCCAGACCTCGCTTTCCAGCTCGCGGCGGCTGAACACGCGGCCGGGATCGCTCATCAGGAGCTCGAGCAGGCGGATGCACTTGGGCGGGAGCTTTACGTCCGACCCGGCGAAACGTATGGACAGGGTCTTCGGATCGAGCGAGAGGTCTCCGACGTTCAGCGTCCGGCTCACGGTCTTGCCGGTGTGCCGCTTGTGCAGCGAGACCAGGCGCGCCTCGACTTCCTTCAGCGCGAACGGCTTGACCAGGTAGTCGTCGGCGCCGTGTTCGAATCCCCTGAGCTTGTCCTCGAGCGTGTCGCGCGCGGTCAGCATCAGTATCGGCGTGTCGACATGGGCTGCCTCGCGCAGCTTCCGGGCGAGCGTCATGCCGTCCATTCCCGGAAGGCCGAGATCGAGCAGGATGCCGTCGAAGCGCTGCGTGACGGCGAGATGCAGGCCGGTGACGCCGTCCGCGGCCGCATCCACCGTGTGACCGCGCGCCTCCAGAAAGTCGTACAGATTTGCGGCGATCGCCGGGTCGTCCTCGATGATCAGAACTCTCACGACGGGGGCGCTAGCCGCGCACCGGCTGCCAGCGGCCGTCGATCAGTCCCTGCATGGGCTGGAACTGGATTTTGTAGGTCATCTTGCGGCTTTGCGCGATCCAGTAGCCGAGATAAAGATAGGGCAGGTCGAGCCGGCGGCACAATCCGATCTGCCACAGGATATTGTACGTGCCGAAGCTCGTGCCCCTCACGGCGGGGTCGAAGAAGGTGTACACGGACGACAGGCCGTCCTGCAATTCGTCAACGATGCTCACCATGCGCAGCACACCGTTGTCGCGAAATTCGATCAGCCGCGAGTCGACATTGCTCTGCAGGAGGAAGTGGCGATACTGCTCCCGGCTGTCCTGATCCATGCCGCCGCCGGCATGACGCTGCGACTGGTAACGGAGGTAGAGCGCATAGTGCTCGGTGCTGTACTTGAGATCGAGGACCTCCGCGGTCAGGTGCGCATGCTTCTTTCGGCTGCGGCGCTGGGCGCGGTTCGGCCGGAATTCCTCGGCCAGAATCCTCACCGGCACGCAGGCACGGCAGTGATCGCAATGGGGGCGATAGGTGAAGGCTCCGCTGCGGCGGAAGCCGGCGCGCACGAGCTCGCTGTAGACCGGACCGTCGATCAGGTGGCTCGGAGTGGCGACCTGCGAGCGCGCCATGCGATCGGGAAGGTAGCTGCACGGGTAGGGCGCAGTCGCGTAGAACTGCAGCACCGACAGCGGGAAATCAGTCAAATAAGTCATCGTCGAAGCGCCATGCGCCCGTTTGCGAGGGGTAGTTTACCAATTCCGCGAGTTTTCGCATAAATTCGGCGCGCGGAATTTCACGCGCGCCGAACGACGCCAGAAGGCCTGTTTTCATCTGGCAATCGATCATCCCGAAACTCCAGCGCTCGAGCTGTCGCACGAGATGGGCCAACGCGATCTTCGAGGCGTCGGTGGCGCGGGTGAACATCGACTCGCCGTAGAACATGCGTCCCAGGGCGATGCCGTAAAGACCGCCGGCGAGTTTTCCTCCGATCCACGTTTCCACCGAGTGCGCGATTCCGCGCCGCTGGAGCGCCGCGTATGCCGCGATCATCGCGTCGGTGATCCAGGTCCCCGCCCGGCGCCCGCGCGGCGCGGCACAGGCGCGCACCACGGCGTCGAACGCCGAGTCGGCGCGTACTTCATAGTCGCGCCGCCGCAGGCGCTTCCTGAGCGAACGCGAGAGCCTGAGTTCGGCCGGAAACAGCACCATGCGGGGGTCGGGGGACCACCACAGCAGGGGCTCGCCTTCGTTGTACCAGGGGAAGACCCCGTGGCGGTAGGCATCGATGAGCCGCGGGGCGGAAAGGTCGCCGCCCGCGGCCAGCAAGCCATTGGGTTCGCGGAGCGCGCGCGACACCGGGGGAAAAGGATCGTACGGACCGAGCCAGGGAATCATGCCGCGCAATTGTATACGCGAATTTCGACCGGCCGGCCGGTTGGCACGTTCGGCGGGCTGGCGCCGGGTTGACGTAGATCAAGTCCGGGGCCGGCGCGGCGTCCTACGATGCAGGACTCGAAATCCGCAATTGCCCATGAGCGCTGTCGCCGACCATTCGTTCCCGCCCGCCGCCGTGGACCCGGTGGAAGCGGCCTGCTTTCACTGCGGTCTGCCGCTTGCACGGACTTCGTACCGGGTCGAAATCGGCGGTGTCGCACGCGATACCTGTTGCCGCGGCTGCCAGGCCGTGGCGCAGACGATCGTCGATAACGGTCTGGAGTCGTACTACCGCCATCGCGCGGCACCCGCGGGCCGCCCCGCCCCGGAACCGGACCTCCCCGACCGGCTGAAACTCTACGATCTGCCCGAAGTGCAGCACAGCTTCGTGCGGGCGGCGGCGCCGCACGAAAGGGAGGCCGCCCTGCTGCTCGATGGCATCGTCTGCGCAGCCTGCGTGTGGCTCATCGAGCAGCGCATCGCGGCGCTCGAAGGCGTGCGCGCCGTGGACATCAACTACGCCACGCGACGGGCGCGGGTGCGCTGGGACGAGCGCCGCACGCGGTTGAGCGCGATCCTCCATGCCGTGGCCGCTCTCGGTTACGGCGCACAGCCCTACGATGTCGCGCGTTCCGATTCCGCCCGGCGGGCTGAACGGCGCACCCTGTTGTGGCGGCTGTTCGTCGCGGGCTTCGGCATGATGCAGGTGATGATGTACGCCGTGCCGGCCTACATCGCCGATGGCGACATGACTGCGGACGTCGAGCAGTTGATGCGCCTCGCGAGCCTGCTGCTCACGGCGCCGGTAATGCTGTGGTCCGCGCTGCCGTTTTACGCGGGCGCGTGGCGCGATCTGAAAGCGGCCCGTGTCGGGATGGACGTGCCCATAACACTGGGAATTCTGGCGGCGTCCCTCGTCAGTATCC
This sequence comes from Betaproteobacteria bacterium, assembly GCA_016202605.1. Lineage (GTDB taxonomy): Bacteria > Pseudomonadota > Gammaproteobacteria > Burkholderiales > SG8-41 > DSOT01. Next base: position 12,930 of record JACQOJ010000136.1, on the reverse strand, counting down.
ATGCGACCTTCACCGCGGGCGGCGAAACCTATTTCGACTCGGTCGCGATGTTCGTCTTCCTGCTGCTGGGCGCGCGCTATCTGGAGTTGACGGCGCGCACCCGGGCCGCCGAATCCCAGGAACGGCTGGCGCGACTCGTTCCCGCCGTCGCCGAGCGCCTCGATCGCCATCCCGCGCCCACGGGCTGCGAGCAGGTCCCGGTGGCGCTGCTCAGGCCGGGTGATCACGTCGTGCTGCGGCCGGGCGCGATCGTCCCCGCCGATGGCACGGTGGTCGAAGGCGAGAGCGCCGCTGACGAGTCGCAGCTCACCGGCGAGGCGCGGCCGGTGGCGAAGCGGCCGGGCGACGCATTGGTCGGCGGCGCGGCGAATCTGCACGGTCCCTTGACCATGCGTGTGGAGCGCGTGGGAGAGGAGACGGTGCTTTCCGGAATCGTGCGTCTCGTGGACCGGGCGCAGACGGAAAAGCCGGCGATCGCGCTGCTCGCCGACGCCGCGGCGCGCTGGTTCGTCGCCGCGCTTCTTGTGCTCGCGGCGGCGACCGGCATGGCGTGGTACGCGATCGATCCCGCGCGCGCGCCGTGGATCGTCGTGGCATTGCTGGTGGTGACCTGTCCCTGCGCGCTTTCGCTCGCGACGCCGACCGCGCTCGCGGCGGCGACCGACGCCCTGCAGCGCTGCGGCGTGCTCGTCACGCGCGGCCACGCGCTGGAAACGCTGGCGAACGCAACGCATTTCGTGTTCGACAAGACGGGCACGCTCACGCGCGGTGGCATGGCGCTGATCGGCGTCATGCCGTTGTCCGCCGAGGGACGCGAACGCTGTCTGGAACTCGCAGCCGGGCTCGAATCATGCTCCGAACATCCGATCGGCCGTGCCATCGTCGCGGCGGCCGCTGAATCCGCCGCGCGCACGGCCTCCGGACTGCGCGCGGTTACGGGCCGCGGCGTGGAAGGGCGGATTGAAGGACGGCGTTTGCGCATCGGCACCCCGGCGTTTGTCGCCGGGCTCAACGGCGCGCCGCTCCCGCAGGAGCTGCTCTTCGCGAGCGACGAGGTGACGGCGGTCGCGCTGGGGGACGAAAGCGGCTTCATCGCGCTGTTCACGCTGGGAGATGCGCTGCGCGGTGAAGCACGGGCGGCGGTGCAGGAACTGCAGGGATTGGGCAAGACGACGTGCGTGCTGTCCGGCGACCGGCGCGCCAGCGTCGAACATGTCGCGCGTGAACTCGGAATCCGGATAGCGCGCGGCGCGGCCGCGCCGCATGAAAAGCTCGAGTTCGTGCGCGCCCTGCAGCGGCGGGGCGGCGTCGTGGCGATGATCGGCGATGGGGTAAACGATGCACCGGTCCTCGCGCAGGCGCAGGTATCCATCGCGCTGGGGAGCGGCACCCGGCTCGCCCAGGTGAGCGCGGACATGGTGCTGATGTCCGGGCGGCTGGACGCGCTGCTCGCGGCGGTGCGCATTGCGCGCGAAGCGCGGCGGGTGATCCGTCAGAATCTCGCGTGGGCGACGGCGTACAACGCCATTGCCGTTCCGCTCGCGGTTCTCGGCCACGTCACCCCGCTGGTGGCGGCGATCGGCATGTCGGTGAGCTCCCTGACCGTCGTGGCAAACGCGCTGCGCCTTGCCCGTCTCGCGCCTGCCGCAAGACCGGATCGGCACGCGGCAGCCGGCGGCATTGCATGGTCCGGCCGCGGCTGAGGCGATCTGTGGAAATCCTCTATTTACTGGTTCCCCTGAGCGTCGTGCTGGTGTTCATCATCGGCGCGGTCTTCTGGTGGGCGCTGCGCAGCGGCCAGTTTGAAGACCTCGAAGGCCCGCGACATCGCATCCTGATGGACGACGATCAGGCGCCCGGGGCCGACTGACCCGCCGGACGGCCGGCGCCGCCCCAACGGGGTACCGCCGCTGCCGATCCGTCATGCGGCACCGCAATGGCCGCGTCGGGGACTCCTCATTTGACGCAGATCAAGGCGGCTATCCTCTCCGGCGTTAATCTGTGACCAGACGGCATATCGCCGCCGTCACCGGAGCGCGCGGCCCCCGGCCGCGAAAGAGTTATGCGCGAAACCGCGATCGCGGTCATCAAGGAAGAGCACCAGACGCTGTCGACGGTGGTCGAAGCGCTGCGGCGGCTGGTGCGCGGCGTGCACGAAGGATGGGCGGAGGCGGATTTCCGGCTGTTTTCGGCGATGCTGTGCTACATCGATACGTTTCCGGAACGCTACCACCATCCGAAGGAAGACGAATATCTGTTCAGGCTCCTGCGCGCGCGCGCTGCCGGCGCGAGCGCCCTCATCGACGAACTGCAGGCGGAGCACGCGCAAAGCGCGCGGATGATGGCCACTCTCGCGACATGCCTCGTGCACTACCAGGGCGGCAGCGCCGGGGGGCTCGCGGAATTTTCCGCGGCCGTGAATTCCTACGCGGAACTGCTGTCGGCGCACATGCGGAAGGAGGAACTGCAGCTCATCCCCCTCGCCGAAGAGCATCTCACGCCGGCGGACTGGCAGACCATCGGCGCGGCGTTTCAGGCCAACGACGACCCCGTTTTCGGCGACAGCGCGACCCACGAATTCAGGCGCATGCGTCAGCGCATCCTGAATCTCGTGCCGCGCAAGATGCGAATGAGGCACGGCGGCGCCGATGCGCAGTAGAGTCGGGCGCGCCCGGCGCGCCCGCCGCATTGCGATCATCTGCTATAGTGGTCACGGGCACGATCGCTTTACCGGTCATGGATCTCTCGCGTCAGCGCCTCAGCACCAAGCTCGTCTGGGTCGCCATCGCCTTTCTCGTGGTGGCGCTGACGGCGATCGGCCTCACCCTGTTCGAGTCCTGGAAGCTCGAGGGGGGCGCGGCCGCCATCAACGACATGGGCAGCGAGCGCATGCGCTCGTACCGCATCGCGTATCTTCTGTCCGAAAATGTGAGCGAGCCGTCCGCCGCGACGGAGAAGGCGCTGCGTGACGAGATGCGGCGCATGGAGGAAGTGCTCGCCGTCCTGAAGCGCGGCGACCCGGCGCGCCCGCTGGTGCTTCCACGCGACGACGGGATCGTGGCCGCGCTCAACGCGGTGGAGAAATCGTGGGGCGCCCACATCAAGCCGCTCATCGAGCGCGCGCTCAAGGAGGGCGACCCGGCGCGCCGGCGCGAGCTGGCACGCGTGCTGCGCGCGGACATCGAGAACTTCGTCGCGCGCATCGACGAGATCGTGTTCGCGGTGGAACTGAACAACGCCCGCAACATCGCGCTGCTGCGCTACATGCAGCTCGGGCTGATCGCGCTGGCCATAGCGGGCACCGTGGCCTTGATCTACCTCATGTTCCTGCTCGTGGTGCGGCCGGTGGTGGGGCTGCACGAGGGCATGCAACGCATGGCGCTGGATGAGTTCGGCACCCGCCTGCCGGTGGAAACGCGCGATGAATTCGGCGAGCTCGCCGCCGGTTTCAACCGCATGGCGAGCCATCTCGAGGATCTTTACACCACGCTCGAGGAACGGGTCGCGATCAAGACGCGCGACCTCGCGGAGAAAAACCGCGAGCTCGCCGCGCTCTATGACGTGACGACGCTGCTCAACGAGGCCGGCACCATCGAGGACCTGTGCCGCGGGTTCCTGCGAAAGCTCATGGAGCTTCTCGGTGCGCAGGCCGGTGCGGTGCGCCTGATCGATACCCGGGCGCAGCAGATCCACCTCTACGCCCATGAGGGCCTGCCGGCCGCGTTCGCGCGGGAGGAACAGTGCCTGAGCCTAGGCGAATGCCTGTGCGGCGAGGCGGCGCAGCGCAGCACGTCCACGGTGGAATTTCTGCCGACGGGCGGGGACGCCAATGCCCGGTATCGCTGCCAGCGGGCGGGGTTCCGGACATTGTCGGTGTTCGCGATCCGCTTCAGACGGCAGCTCCTGGGCATGTTCAACCTGTTCTTCACCGGGCAGCGGGTGTTTTCTTCGCGGGAGCGGCAGATGCTGGAGACGCTCGGGCAGCATCTGGGGGTCGCCATCGAAAACCAGCGCCTGGTTTCGCGCGACAAGGAGCTGGCGGTGTTCGAGGAGCGCAATCTGCTGGCGCAGCAGCTGCACGACAGCATCGCGCAGTCGCTTGCCTTCCTCAACATCCAGGTCCAGATGATCGAGGACTCGTTCAAACGCAATGCCATCGCGGAGGTGCCCGATGCGATCGGCCGCATCCGCGAGGGCGTTCAGGAGAGCTACGCGGACGTGCGCGAGCTGCTCACGCACTTCCGGACCCGCGTGAAGCACGAGGAAGACCTGGGGCTTGCGTTGCGCAACATGCTGGAGCGCTTCGAACGCCAGACCGGGATCAGGACGGTGTTCCGCGAAACGGGGAGCGGCGTTCCGCTGTCGCCGGAAAACCAGTTGCAGGTGCTGAATATTCTTCAGGAAGCGCTCTCCAACGTGCGCAAGCACTCCGGCGCGTCGGTCGTTACGCTCGAAACGGATCACGACCGGGGCCACCGCTTCCGGGTGCGCGACGATGGAAGGGGATTCGACCCGCAACATCCCGAGGTCGGCACCGAGCGCCATATCGGTCTGCGCATCATGCGCGAGCGCGCGCAGCGCATCGGCGGCAGCCTCGCGGTGAACTCGCGGCCGGGCGCGGGCACCGAGGTCGTGCTCGCGATTCCCGTCACCCGGAAGGAGGGCGCGGCGTGAGCCGGGAAGCAGGGGCCCCGTTCACGGGGATGCGACCGGGGCGAATCGACGCGGGCGGCCGACGCGGAACAGGTGCGCTCGCGGTTATATGTGAGGAGGGCGCGGCGTGAGCCCGAAACTTCGCGTGCTGCTCGTCGACGACCACAATCTCTTCCGCAGCGGGGTCAAGGCCCTGCTCGCGCGCCAGGCCGATCTCGAGGTCGTGGGTGAGGCGGCCGACGGCCTCGAAGGGCTGAAGCGCGCGGCGGAACTGAAGCCCGACGTCGTTCTTCTCGATCTGCACATGCCCGGCCTCACGGGCCGGGAGGTGGTCAAGACCCTGGCGGAAGAGCTTCCCGCGACGGCGGTGCTGATGCTCACTGTCTCGGAAGACGCGGACGACCTGATCGACACGCTGAGAGCCGGCGCCCGCGGTTACCTGCTGAAGAACATCGACGCGGAATTCCTGACCGACTCCATCCGGCGCGCGGCGCGCGGCGAGGCCGTGATGTCGCCGCAGATGGCCGCGAAGCTCGCCCGCGGCCTGCAGGGCGCGGCGCGCGGGCCGGCGCCGCCGCCCGCGGAAAGGGGCAAACTCAGCCCGCGCGAGCGTGAAATTCTCGCGCTGCTCGCGCGCGGCGCCAGCAACAAGGAAATGGCGCGCGAACTGAAGCTCGCCGAAAGCACGGTCAAGATCCACGTTCAGAACATCCTGCGCAAACTGAAGCTCACGAGCCGCGTTCAGGCCGCCGTCTACGCCGTCGAAAGCGGCATCGCGCCCCGGCCCTCCGGAGGCAATTCGTGACGCGCGGCTAGTCCGGAAGAACTAGTCCTTAGGATTATTCCTACACCTTCTGCGCGGCGCGCGTCGTCCGTCAGGCGAATGGCGCCCGCGCGCCCGCCACGCTACCTTCACGCAACAAGGAAAGGAGGGAGCTGGCGATGGCCTCACAGGTGCGAAAACAATGGTCGGTGCTCGCGGCGAGCACGCTTTCCTTCACCGTGTGCTTCGCGATCTGGATGATGTTTGCCGTGATCGGCATCCCGATCAAGAAGGTGCTCGACTTGAACGAGACGCAGTTCGGGATTCTGGCGGCAACGCCGGTGCTGACCGGATCGCTCATCAGGTTGCCGCTCGGCATGTGGACGGACAAGCACGGGGGGCGCATCGTGTTTTTCATTTTGATGCTCTCGGCGGTGGTGCCGATCTGGCTGATCGGGGAAGCCACGCGGTACTGGCAATTCCTGGTTCTGGGCCTTTTCGTGGGGGTGGCGGGCGGTTCGTTCTCGGTCGGCATCGCCTACGTCGCGCGCTGGTTCCCGAAATCGCGGCAAGGCATGGCGATGGGCGTATTCGGGGCCGGCAATTCGGGCGCGGCCGTGACCAAGTTCGTGGCGCCGGCCATCGTGCTCGCGTTCGGCTGGGCGATGGTGCCCAAGGTCTACGCCGCGGCGATGCTCGCGACGGCGCTGATCTTCTGGATCTTCTCGTACCATGACAGGAGCCACGTCGTTTCCGCAGGCATCACCGGGGGCGAGCAGCTGAGAGCGCTCAAGGATCCGAAAGTCTGGAAGCTCTGCCAGTATTACTCGATCGTGTTCGGCGGTTACGTCGCGCTCTCGCTGTGGATGACCAGGTACTACATCGTGGAATACGGCTTCGACCTCACGGTTGCCGCGCTGCTCGCGGCGTGCTTTTCGCTGCCGGGCGGAGTGCTGCGGGCGATCGGCGGCTGGCTCTCGGATAAATTCGGCGCGCATCCGGTGACGTGGTGGGTGATGCTGATTTCGTGGGTGTGCCTGTTCTTCCTGTCCTACCCGCAGACCGATCTCATCATCAAGACCGCGCGCGGCGACATCACGTTGCACGTCGGACTCAACGTGTGGGTGTTCACCGCGCTCATGTTCGTGATGGGGGTGGCGTGGGCGGTGGGCAAAGCGTCGGTGTTCAAGTACATCTCCGACGAGTATTCGCACAATATCGGTGTCGTTTCCGGCATCGTCGGCCTGGCCGGGGGTTTGGGCGGGTTCCTGCTGCCGGTCATGTTCGGGGCGCTGGTCGATATTACCGGGGTCAACAGCACGATCTTCATGCTGATGTGGGGCATCACCCTGGTGTCCCTGGTATGGATGTACTGGAGTGAAATCGTGCCGCAACGCAACGGCGCCGCGCGGCGACTGGCGCCGCAGGCGGCGTAGCGCGCCGGCTTGAAAGGAGCGGATCATGTACACGAGTGGAACCATCCCCCTGAGAAATCGCATCGGGCGCGTGCTCACCATCTGGACGCCGGAGGACAAGGCGTTCTGGCAGCGCGAAGGCAGGGCCATCGCCAACCTCAACCTGTGGATTTCGATTCCGGCGCTGTTCCTGTCGTTCGCGGTATGGATGGTGTGGAGCGTGGTGGTGGTGAACCTGCCCAACATCGGCTTCAAGTTCACGACCAACCAGCTCTTCTGGCTGGCGGCGCTGCCGGCGCTGTGCGGCGCGACGTTGCGGATTTTCTATTCGTTCATGGTGCCGATCTTCGGCGGCAGAAAATGGACCGCGATTTCGACGGCCTCGCTGCTGCTGCCCGCCCTGGGGATCGGTTTCGCGGTGCAGGACCCGGCCACGAGTTACCCGACGTTCATCATGCTGGCGCTGCTGTGCGGCTTCGGCGGCGGCAACTTCGCCTCCAGCATGGCCAACATCAGCTTCTTCTTTCCGAAGGAACGCAAGGGTTCGGCGCTGGGGCTTAACGCAGGCCTTGGCAACCTCGGTGTTTCAGCAGTACAGTTCGTGGTGCCGCTCGTGATCACCGCGGGTGTTTTCGGCACGCTCGGCGGCGAGCCGCAATCCTGGGTCGAGGGCGCCGAGGCCAGGCAGATGTGGCTGCAGAACGCGGGGTTCGTATGGGTTCCCTTCATTCTTGCTTCCGCCATCGTCGCGTGGTTCGGCATGAACGACATCGCCAGCGCGAAGGCATCGTTTTCCGATCAGGCGGTGATCTTCAAGCGCAGGCACAACTGGCTCATGTGCTGGCTCTATCTCGGCACTTTCGGTTCGTTCATCGGTTACTCGGCGGGCTTTCCGCTGCTCATCAGGTCGCAGTTTCCGGAAGTGAACGCGCTCGCGTTCGCCTTCCTCGGGCCGCTCGTGGGCGCGGTGATCCGTCCCTTCGGCGGCTGGCTCTCGGACAAGCTGGGCGGGGCGCCGGTCACATTCTGGAATTTCGTCGCGATGGCGCTGGCGGTGCTGGGCGTGCTCTACTTCCTGCCTTCCGGTCCCTCGGGCGGCAATTTCTACGGCTTCCTCGCCATGTTCATGCTGCTGTTCCTCACTTCCGGCATCGGCAACGGTTCGACCTTCCGCATGATACCGATCATCTTCCTCACCGAGCGCATGCGCGAAGCCGCCGGCAAGGGCGAAGCGGCGAAGGAGCAGGCCGTAAAGGACGCGAACAAGGAGGCGGCCGCGGTGCTGGGCTTCAGTTCCGCGATCGGCGCCTACGGCGGGTTTTTCATTCCCAAGAGTTACGGCACCTCGATCGCGATGACCGGCGGCCCGGAAGGGGCGCTCTACGTATTCATCGCGTTCTACATCACCTGCATCGCGATGACCTGGTGGTACTACTCGCGCAAGAACGCGGAAATGCCCTGCTGAAATGGTGACGACTGATGGCCGACGGGTGACGGAATCGACGTCGCGATCATTCTTATATCAGTCTTCAGTCGTCAGTCGTCACTCGCAACGAAGGAGAGCAGATGAGTCACTTTCTCGACCGCTTGACGTTTTTCACCCGGGAGCGCGACGCCTTCTCCGGCGATCACGGGGTGGTGACGAAGGAGGACCGCACCTGGGAGGAAGGCTATCGACAGCGCTGGCAGCACGACAAGATCGTGCGCTCCACCCACGGCACCAACTGCACCGGGTCGTGCAGCTGGAAGATCTACGTGAAAGGCGGCATCGTCACGTGGGAGACGCAGCAGACCGACTATCCGCGCACCCGTCCCGACATGCCGAATCACGAGCCGCGCGGCTGCTCGCGCGGGGCGAGCTATTCGTGGTACCTCTAAAGCGGCAACCGGCTCAAGTATCCGATGGTGCGCGGCCGGCTGCTCAAGCTGTGGCGCGCGGCGCGCCGGACGATGGCGCCGATCGAGGCCTGGACCTCCATTGTCGAAGACCCCGCCACGCTCAGATCGTATCAATCGGTGCGCGGTCTGGGCGGCTTCGTGCGTTCCTCCTGGGACGAGGTCAACGAAATCATCGCCGCGGCCAACATCTATACGGTGAAGCGCTACGGCCCGGACCGTGTCATCGGGTTCTCGCCGATTCCCGCGATGTCGATGGTTTCCTATGCTGCCGGGTCGCGCTATCTGTCGCTCATCGGCGGCGTGTGCATGAGTTTCTACGACTGGTACTGCGACCTGCCGCCGTCGTCACCGCAGACCTGGGGCGAGCAGACCGACGTGCCGGAATCGGCGGACTGGTACAACTCGACCTACATCATCGCCTGGGGCTCCAATGTCCCGCAGACGCGCACGCCGGACGCGCACTTTTTTACCGAAGTGCGTTACAAGGGCGCGAAGACCGTCGCGATCACGCCGGATTACTCGGAAGTCGCGAAGCTGTGCGATCTGTGGTTGTACCCCAAGCAGGGGACGGACGCGGCGCTCGCGATGGCGGTCGGGCACGTCATTCTCAAGGAATTCCATCTGGCGGGCAAAAGCGCCTATTTCGACGACTACTGCCGGCGCTACAGCGACATGCCGATGCTGGTGCGGCTCGTCAAGCGCGGCGAGGCGTACGTGCCGGACCGTTTCGCGCGCGCTTCAGACTTCGCGGGTGAGCTGGGTGAAACCAACAATCCCGACTGGAAGACGGTCGCGATCGACGAGACGAGCGGCAAGGTTGTCGCGCCGCGGGGCTCCGTCGGTTACCGCTGGGGCGAAAAAGGCAAGTGGAACCTGGAGGACAAGGCGGGACAGGCGGGCGAGCAGACCAGGCTGCAACTCTCTATGATCGGACGGCATGACGAGGTCGTGTCCGTCGCATTCCCCTATTTTGGCGGACAGGAACACGAGCATTTCACGGCGAGCAAGCACGACGAGATTCTCACCCGCAACGTGGCCGTGAAGAAGTTGCGACTCAAGGACGGTGAAGCGCTGGTGGCGAGTGTCTTCGACCTCTTCGTCGCCAACTACGGTCTCGACCGCGGCCTGGGAGGCGCGAACGTCGCGCAATCCTTCGACGATGACGTGCCGTACACGCCGGCGTGGCAGGAGAAGATCACCGGGGTGAAACGCGATCAGGTCATCCGGCTTGCGCGCGAGTTCGCCGATAACGCCGACAAGACTCACGGCAAGTCGATGGTCATCATCGGCGCGGCGATGAACCACTGGTACCACATGGACATGAACTACCGCTCCATCATCAACATGCTGGTGATGTGCGGCTGTGTCGGGCAGTCGGGCGGCGGCTGGGCGCACTACGTGGGCCAGGAGAAGCTGCGGCCCCAGACCGGATGGACCGCGCTCGCCTTCGCGCTCGATTGGGTGCGCCCGCCGCGGCACATGAACTCGACTTCCTTCTTCTATGCCCACACCGACCAGTGGCGTTACGAACACCTGTCGGTGCGTGAAATCCTGTCGCCGCTGGCGCGCGCCGAGGAATACACCGGCAGCCTCATCGACTTCAACGTGCGCGCCGAGCGCATGGGGTGGCTGCCTTCGGCACCGCAATTGCAGGCCAATCCCATCGGGATCGCCAGGGCGGCGGCCGCGGCCGGCATGGATGCGCAGGACTACGCGGCACGCGAGCTGAAGAGCGGCGCGCTCAAGCTCTCGTGCGAGGATCCGGACAATCCGGTCAACTTCCCCCGCAACCTGTTCGTGTGGCGATCCAACCTGCTCGGCTCCTCGGGCAAGGGGCACGAGTACTTCCTGAAGCACCTGCTCGGCACCCAGCACGGGGTGCAGGGCAAGGACCTGGGGGAAATGGGCGGCGACAAGCCGCAGGAGGTTGCATGGCGCGATCCCGTGCCGGAAGGCAAGCTCGATCTGCTGGTGACGCTCGACTTCCGCATGTCGACCACGTGTCTTTAGTCCGACATCGTGCTCCCGACCGCCACCTGGTACGAGAAGAATGATCTCAATACCTCGGACATGCATCCGTTCATCCATCCGCTTTCGGCGGCGGTCGACCCCGTGTGGCAGGCGCGGAGCGATTGGGAAATCTACAAGGGCATCGCGAGAAAATTCTCCGATCTCGCGCCCGGGCATCTGGGCGTGGAGAAGGATCTCGTGCTGGTACCCACGCTGCACGACACGCCGGCCGAGCTGGCGCAACCGCTCGACGTCAAGGACTGGAAGAAGGGGCAGTGCGATCTCGTTCCGGGCAAGACCGCGCCACAGATGGTCGTGGTCGAGCGCGACTACCCGAACGTGTACCAGCGCTTCACCGCGCTCGGGCCGCTCATGAGCAGGATCGGCAACGGCGGCAAGGGCATCGCCTGGAACACGCAACACGAGGTGGAATTGCTCGGCAAGCTCAACTACACGGTGACCGAGGACGGACCCACGAAGGGCTTGCCACGGATCGAAAGCGACATCGATGCCACGGAAGTCATCCTGTCGCTGGCGCCCGAGACCAACGGGGAGGTCGCGGTGAAGGCATGGGCGGCGCTGTCCGAGATCACGGGGCGCGACCACGCTCACCTTGCCGACACGCGCGAGGACGAGAAACTGAGGTTCCGCGACCTGCAGGCCCAGCCGCGCAAGATCATCTCGTCTCCGACGTGGAGCGGCATCGAGTCGGAGCACGTGTCGTACAACGCCGGCTACACCAACGTGCATGAACTGATCCCGTGGCGCACGTTGACCGGCAGGCAGCAGCTCTACCAGGATCATGCGTGGATGCGGGCCTTCGGCGAAGCGCTGTGCGTCTACAAGCCGCCGGTCGATACCAAGACCGTGCGGCCGTTGCTTGGCAAGCGGTCGAACGGAAATGCCGAGGTGGTGCTCAATTTCATCACGCCGCACCAGAAATGGGGCATCCACTCGACCTACACCGACAACCTGCTGATGCTGACGCTCTCGCGCGGCGGCCCCATAGTGTGGATTTCCGAGGTCGACGCGAAAAAAGCCGGCATCGTGGACAACGACTGGGTGGAAGCTTTCAACCTGAACGGCGCGCTCGCCGCACGCGCGGTGGTCTCGCAGCGGGTGCCGGAGGGGATGATGCTCATGTATCACGCGCAGGAGAAAATCGTCAACGTGCCCGGTTCGGAGATCACCGGGATGCGCGGCGGCATCCACAATTCGGTCACGCGCGCGGTGGTCAAGCCCACCCACATGATCGGCGGCTACGCCCAGCAGAGCTACGGCTTCAACTACTACGGCACGGTGGGCTCCAACCGCGACGAGTTCGTGATCGTGCGCAAGATGGCGAAGGTCGACTGGCTCGACCAGCCAGCGGGTGAAGCAGTAACCGCAGATGAACGCCGGTGAACGTGGATAGGATCAGTCTATGGCCGGGATTGACACGACCGGAACACGATCAACAGGAATGTTCCGTGTTTCTTATCGAATCTTGTCAATCCTGATGAATCTTGTGAATCCTGTCCATTTGCATTTCATCGGCGCTTGTCTGCGTGTATCGGCGGTATCAAAGGAGTCTTGAAATGAAAGTCAGAGCCCAGATCGGAATGGTGCTGAACCTCGACAAGTGCATCGGCTGCCACACGTGCTCGGTGACCTGCAAGAACGTGTGGACTTCACGCGAGGGCATGGAATACGCGTGGTTCAACAACGTCGAGACCAAGCCCGGCATCGGCTACCCCAAGGACTGGGAGAACCAGCAGCGCTGGCAGGGCGGATGGCGGCGCAGGAAGAACGGCCGGATCGAGCCGCGGCAGGGCGGAAAATGGCGGCTGCTCGCCAACATCTTCGCCAATCCCCACCTGCCCGAGATCGACGACTATTACGAGCCGTTCACTTTCGATTACGAGCACCTGCACAATGCGCCGGAATCGCAGGCGGCGCCGGTCGCGCGCCCGGTGTCGCTCATCACCGGACAGCGCATGGAAAAGATCGAATGGGGCCCCAACTGGGAGGAAATTCTCGGGGGCGAGTTCGAGAAGCGCAGCGCCGATGCCAATTTCGAGGCCGTGCAGAAGGAAATCTACGGCCAGTTCGAGAACACCTTCATGATGTACCTGCCGCGCCTGTGCGAGCACTGCCTCAATCCCGCCTGTGTCGCCTCCTGCCCTTCGGGCTCGATCTACAAGCGCGAGG
>JACQOJ010000132.1 GCA_016202605.1 Betaproteobacteria bacterium | reverse complement strand
GTCCTCCCACAGGGGACTTTCACCCCATAAGCTCATGCCCATGTCGGGCGTACCCCGGTTCGAGAGCGACGCTATTGCGCGAGTCGCGCACGCGCGCCTCACGCGGACACGTTGGGTGCCCACAATGACGAACATTCCGCCGCGTGATAGTGCGGTGCATTCACACTTGAAGACTGCGCGCGTTCCTATTGCATTTCTGGCTGCTATAGCGGCATGGGTATTTGTCTCTGCTGCAGCCTTTGGGCAGGAGCTACTAGCGCCTGCCGCATCGACCAAGGAGTCACGCGCCAAGGACATGTGGAGGTGCTTATCTGTGGCGCAGGGCCAAGTCGGGCGCCAAGACAGCTATTCACTACTCGGAATTTTTGATGATCTCAAAAAATATGTATTGAAGGACCGAAACACCGGAGGCTTTGTTTACACGACGATGCTCTCGGCCCGTTCGTCCCCTGTGGCAAACGAAGACGGTTATCCAGTCCGAAGGGAAACGCTCTTTGGATCTTCGTCTTCGGATGATGTATCAGATCGCTACGTAATGTGTTTATTGTCTGGCGGCTATCGTTGGAAGGACAGTCCAAAAACCTTCTTCGAAGAAGTACATGATCTCGCAAATCAAGGCGTCCCCGAAGCGCAGGCGCTATTGGCAATGCTCTATAGATCGTACAGTTCTGGAGCCGGACGGGTTGACTACAACGAGTTCGCAGACCTCACTCGGAAAGCTGCCGAAAAAGGATATGCCGTAGCGCAATTCAACCTAAGCTACGCATATGCCCTTGGCGACGGGGTTGAGAGAAACGAAGAGCAAGCTCTGCACTGGATGGTCATGGCGGCCAAGAACGGATACGCCAGAGCACAGCCAATTCTTCAGAGGCAAGAAGGCATTCAAGCGGACCTTCGATCGCGAAGGCAGGATGAGGCTGGATTCGCAGCGGATCAGCGCGCGGCGCAGGCTGGCGACGCTAAGGCGCAGTTCGCGCTTGCAACCCGATTCGAAGACGGGCGCGGAGTGGACAGAAGTATGGCCCAGGCGATTCCGTGGTATCGCAAATCCGCAGATGCCGGGTTAGTCGAAGCTCAAGCATACCTCGGTGTCATCTATGACAAGGGGCGTGGTACAAAACAGGACGACGTTGAGGCAGCCAACTGGTACCGTAAAGCCGCGGAGCAGGGGCACGGGCAATCTCAATACAACTTGGGTGTGTTTTATTTCTATGGACGGGCATTCCCCGCGAATAAGGACGAAGCACGGAAGTGGTTTGAACGTTCAAGGAATAGCGGTTTCCCCGGAGGGGCGACAGCACTTAAGGAGTTTTTTTGAGAAATGGCGCGCTGGCGTGAGGCACCCAACTGCACCTTGCAGCCGACGCGCTGAAGCGCGCGGCTGAAGGTAACGTTGATATGACTTCTCGTGTCAACAGGCGCGATCGCGGCCTGCCCACGAAGCACGGTGGGTAAATCACAAATCCTGCGGCCAGATCGATCCCCCGCCGGTCTGCCCGAAACGGCGCACCTCCCCACTCTGCTCGGCCAGCGTGATATCGACCGATTCCTTGTGAACATCCATTCCCACGAAAACCTTGCTAGACTTTCTCATGGCCTGCCCCCTTAATCGAGTTGATCCCTCACGGACAACTGTGTGGCACTACGTGCTCCAGCACGCAACCCACGTTATCACGGAGGCGGGCGCCTCACACTAACAAGAAGGCATTCTGTCTGGGCGTCTTACCAATGCGCATCGCTGCCCTGTATCGCTATCCGGTGAAGGGCTTCACTCCCGAGGAATGTGAAACGTTGTGCATCCTTGACGGCGGCCGAGTCGCCGGGGACCGGGTCCTTGGAGTCAGATTCGGAAATGCGGCGATTTCCGGCGAAGCATGGGGCACGAAGCATGAATTCGTCGCGCTGGTAAACACGCCCGGATTAGCGCGTCTTGAACTGAGATTCGATCACAAAAAGTTTCGACTCCGCATCACTTCTCGGAACGAAGTAATCGTCGATGAAAAATTGGATGATGGCGGCCGAACGCGTATCGCGGCAGCAATCGAAGATTACGTGCTGCACCTTGCCGAGAATCCACTTTCCTCACACCCGAATCGGCTTCCTCTGCACATCGTGGGCGATGGCATTACACCTCGATACCAAGACGATCAGGCCGGATTCGTGACGCTGCACAGTCGCGAAAGCCTCGCAGCGCTCGCCTCCACGGCCAACTCTCCTGATCTCAGCGAGCATCGCTTCCGGTCCAACATCGCCATCGAGGGCGCAGAAGCTTGGGAGGAGCAAACCTGGGTTGGCCGGCAGATTCGAATAGGAGACGTCGACTTCGAAGCTGTGAGTCCCAAGGGTCGCTGCCTCGCTACGCACGCTAATCCGTTAACTGGAGAACGCGACTTACCGGTAATGAAAATTCTGCTCAAGGCATTTGCCAGGGAAAAGCCAACGTTCGCCATCGCCATGACCGCCCGCAGCCCTGGAGGCATGATTCACATCGGGGATAAGGTCACAGTCTATGCTTGAGCCCAGCCGCCTAACTTGCGCTCCAGAGGGGCGCTGCGCAATAAAGCCGCGCAGCGCCCCTGAGCTACGACGTTATGCGGCTGGCCTCTGATACGCCATGGACCTGAGCCCCGGTTCGGTCCTCTTCGATGGTGGCGCCTGGGCCCGGTTCCGGGATACGGAACCAGAAGTTTTCGCCAAGTTCGAGCGCGAGGAATTCCCATGGGGAAGATTGGCCGCCCCGTCGGAGATAGCCGACGTGGCCGTCTTTCTGCTCTCTGATCGTGCCCGTTGGATCAATGGCGCGAACATTCCCGTTGATGGCGCACAGCGGAGTCCGTCCGCGTGATGATTTCGCATCAACCGGTTGCCGCGAACGGCATGAACGTGTTCGGGTTCTTTTTCTTCTCGCGCGAAGAGTCGCGATTGCCTGTCCAAAGGTGTCCGTCATCGTGGAGTGAATGATGGATCTCTACCGAGCTTTGCAAGAAAACACGACCCGTACAGCCCTCGCCCCCGGCGCCCGCGTAGGGCGGAGCAGGTTCCGTCGGCCTTGGCCGATGGAGCGACCCCGAAGCGGGATGCAACGTGCCGAACACCGCGTGCTTGTGCGCGCCTTCACGGTCGCATCCTCGTAAACGGGGCCCCTGCTCCACGTTTCGGCACGCCTCCCCCGCTGCAGCGGGGGAGAGGCGGTTCGTGGCGCAAGTCGTCTGTTACTCCCTTGCGCAAGGCTCAATAGGGAGGTGTCGTACGGACGATACATTTTCGAATGCCGCCGGGTACGAGCAGGCGATGGGCCGCTGGAGCGCGCGGCTCGCTCCGCTGTTCGTGGACTTCGCGCGGGTTCGGGACGGCGACCGGGCACTCGATGTCGGGTGCGGCACGGGTTTCCTGATTCAACTTGTCGCCGACATCGCACCCCGATCGCAGATCGCCGGGATAGATCTTGCCCGGCCGTTCGTCGAATTCTGCCGCTCGCGCTTTTCCGATCCGCGCATCCGCTTCGATCTCGGGAGTGCGTTGGAGCTTCCCTATCCGGATGGCGCCTTCGACCGGTCCTTGTCGCTCCTCGTGTTTCAGCATCTTCCGCAGCGCGGGAAGGCGGCACTGGAAATGCGGCGCGTGACGCGCGCGGGCGGAACCGCCGCCGCCTGCGCCTGGGCAGTTCGCGGCACTGTGCCAAGCAACTAGGGATTCGCGATCAACTTCCGGGTACATCACTTTCCCTTCCCGCAACGCGCCACCCCCACCCTCCCTCTCCCATCGAGGGGGAGGGGATTTTTTTACGTGCCTTAAGGCGGGTACTAATCGACCTTGAGAATAAACGGCGTTTCGGTGCGCTTTTCGGCGTCGAATTGGGAACGCGCGGTATGATTGACGTGCTTGCCGTAGATGTGCAGCGAAACCGTCACCGCATCGGTCTCGTTCCACACGCTGTGAATGGCGCCTGCGGGCAGCGCAACGACCTCGCCGTCGCTGAACACTTTCTCACCGATCTTCCTCAGCTCCGCGTATCCCGGACGGCTGCGGTCATCCACGCGCTCGAAGAACTCGTTCTTTTCCGGGCCATCGACGCCCGCAACGACGGCCCACGTGCCATGGTCGTGGGGCGGGGTGCCCCGATTCGGGAGCCAGCTCACCGCGAAAACGGCAAGCGTATGGTCCGGCTCCTCGTGCAGCAGATAGACGCCGAATCCCTGGTCCGGGTCGGCCTCGTAGAAACGCTTGTCTAGCCACAACTCCCTGGATGCGGCCGCCCGCTGAGCGAGGGGGCGGACGCGGGCAATGATGTCGTGGTCACTATGACACGCAGCGCAGATTTTCTTCAGGTCGCCGACAAGGTCGGAAATCGAGTAGGTCGCAGCCATGGTTTCTCCCTTTCCTGATTCCCCCGCGCGCCGCTTCGGTTACGGCTTCCTGGAGAGACCGATCGAGTCGATGAATTCCTTCTGCGCCGCGCGCTGTTCGGCGAGATACCCGGCGAACGCCGCGCTGCCCATCCAGCGGTCCTCGTACATGTTCTTCTGCGAGTAGTCCCGCCACAGCGCGCTCTTGTGCACCTTTTCCAGGATCGCTTCCATGGCGGCCACCGCCTCCTTGGGCACGCCGGCGGGCATGCCGAAGCCGCGGCCGGTGCCGATCTGGACCTTGTAGCCGAGCTCGGTCAGCGTCGGCACGTCGGGCAGCGCGGGCATGCGCTTCTCCGTCGTCACCGCGAGCACGCGCATCTTCTTCGCCTCGATATGCGCCCACGCCTCGCTCACGTTCTCGGTAGTGAACGGCACGTGCCCGCCCAGCACCGACAGCACGGCTTCCGAGCCGGCCTTGAACGTGACGAACTTGAATTTCGCGCCGGTCGCGCGCTCGATGCGCCAGAGCGTCTGGCGGCCGGTGCCCGTGGCGGAGGTGACGGCGCACACGATGGCTTCCGACTGCGCCTTCGCGTCGTCCACCAGGTCCTTGAAGGTCTTGTATTTCGAGTCGGTGGGGACGATCACCCCCTGCGGGTCGCGCGCGAAAAACGCGAGCGGCGTGAAGTGCTCCAGCCCGAGGTCGAGATCCGTGCGCGAGATCGCCGTCACGAACGAACCGGTGGCGATCGTCAGCACCGTGTGGGGTTCCCCACGCTTGCTCTTGATGTAATTGAACGCGACCGTGCCGGCGCCTCCCGCGCGGTTCGAGACGATCATCGGCTGCGAGATCAGCTTCTCCCTGCCGATGATCTCCATGATGAGCCGCGCGAAGACGTCGGTGCCCCCGCCCGGGTTCACGTGGGCGACGAACTCGACCGTTTTCGACGGATACGACTGGGCCGTCACGGTCGCGGCAATAAGCGCCAATGCCGCCGACGCGACCGTAATCCCGATACGACTGACGATGTTTCTCCTGCCTGCGATCATGTCTCCCCCCTCCATTTGTTGACGCCCAGCCATTGAAAAGCCGGCAACGTTCTTGATTCGTGCTTCGTCTTGCCGCCGAACACCCGACTCACGGATCCATGGGCCGGGACGCGAGCAACAGCTTCCGCCTCTCCCGTGCCGTCGTCAAGCGCGCACGGCCGCCGCCAACGCTATTCGCCGTTCGCGGCATCCCCCTTGGCCGGGATCACGATCTGGGTCTGGGTGACGATCGCCACTTGCCGTCCGTCCGCGTTCGTGATCGTCGTCTGCCACACCGAGGTGGTGCGGCCGATGTGAAGCGGGATCGACACCGCTTTGAGCGTCGGTCCCATGCCCGCGCCAAAGAAATTGGTCTTCGACTCGATCGTGCCGCTGCGATGCCCGGGCGGCAGGTTGAACACGGCTCCGGCCGCGCCCACCACGTCGGCGAATGCCATGATCGCGCCGCCGTTCACCCGGTGCGAGCGATTCATGTGCATCGGCGTAATCGCCATCTCCGCGACCACTTTCTTCTTCGTGAGGGAGGTGAGACGCACCCCCAGCGCGCGCGCCATGCCGCCTTGCATGACCGGTGAATCCACCGCCGCGGTCCCGGTCTTTGTTTTCCGCACCCGTCCCTGCGCCTTGCGCGCACCCTTCGTCCGACTACCCACGGTTCACCTCGCATGACCATCGCTTCATTCTTGTCCCCCCTTGTTGAACGCTGTTTCGACCGGCACGCCCGTTCTTCACGCCCCGGTCCGCCAATACGGCTCGCTGCGCCTGAAAAGCGTCTTCGGCATCATGCCGTAGACCATGAGCACGTTGTTCACCGCCTCGCCCACCCTGAAATCCACGGCGAGACTGCAAAGCGCGTACGCCTCCGCCGCCGACAGCGCGGCCCGTTGCCGCAGAAAAGCCACGCACTCCTCCACCGCGCTGCGCAATGCGGCGCCGAGATCCGGCCCCATTCCCATCGAGTAATAGTGCGACGCGTCTTCCGCGCGCGGCCAGATCATGTCCTTCCCCGCTCCCTGGTGCACGATCAACTGCGCGGTGGGTGTCAGTGATATTTCGATCGCCGTGCCGTCCACCTCGCCGTCACCCTGGCAGGCATGGCCGTCTCCGGTGTAAAAGAGCGCCCCTTCATTGAACACCGGAAGATAAAGCGTCGCGCCCGCGGTAAGGTGCTTGAAGTCCATGTTCCCGCCCCACGGGCCGGGAGGTTTGGTGCTCGCCGGGGAGTGCCGCGCCGGCGGCGCGACCGCGACGATGCCCATGAACGGCGCAAGCGGCACTTCGACTTCCTCCGAGAAGAGCGCGACGTTCCGCCCGAGGTCGAGCCGGATGATTTTCTGCGCGGGGGCCGTCAGCAGTTCGGGCGCCACGCCCCGTCCGGGACCGGTCAAGTTGACGCCGTAGGGAACACGGATGGCGACGTCCAGAATGCGCACTTCCAGCATGTCGCCGGGTCGCGCATCCTCGACGTAAATCGGACCGGTGATGATATGCGGACCCGCGCCTTCCGCCCGCTTCACCGCGCGATAGATCGCCGTGGCATCCTCGAGCACCTCTGCGGGCGGAATGCCGGCGCCGCCGAAAAACGCGACCGGATCCTGCGCGGTGTTGAGTCCCTGGTGCGTGACCGTCTCGACGCTGACGATCTGCCCGGATTTTACCCCCAGCACCGGAGTCCGCTCGGCTGCGATATGTCCCCAGCTCACGTTCTCCGGGGTTGAACGCACGATCGCATCGACGGCGAGTCCCCCCGTGACCGGTCGGCTCGCGGCACTCATCGTGGATTCCCGCAGGTCGGTTTTTTCATTCGGCACGCCCTCGGCGTTCGCGCAGATCGGGGATGAAACGTGCGCCGTATTGTAATCGACAAGCAGGGCTCGGCGCGCTGCCCGGCGGCCAGACCGATCTCATGTTCGCCAGCCTCTCTTCGGCCATACCGCTGATCAAGGCCGGGCGGCTCAGGGCGTTCGCTGTTACCGGCGCGCGGGTGGATCAGGCATTACGGTCAATACCGGACCGGCAACGCGTACTAACGGAAGACGTTATTTTTCTCAGCGTCGCCTTTCGACCCGAGGCAGTCATTCTACTCTGCCCCAAGTCGCCGCCCACGCCGGGGAAGTGCGCATGAGGAAACGTAAACAGTTATCCTACGCTGGCTCCTTGTTGGCCGGTAGGGAAACACGCGATCGCTAGCCGGGCAGCGAGGATAAGCGCCCGTCCGATAATAACCGGTTTGCGACCCTATGCGGACGCCCGCGGTTGTCGCTCGATCACTCCGGCGTGGGATTGGCGCCAGATTAACGGGCTGCAGGGAAGGGGTGCGTTGATGCGCGCTCCTTGCTCCCGGAAAAAAACTTCACCGCGTCTTGGCGAGGCTGCGCATGGCAGAAAGGCTGCGCTCGAAGACTTGCGAAACCTCGCCTTCGCCGCTGATCTCGTGGAGCAGCCCGGCCTTGCCGTAATACTCGATGAGCGGCTCGGTCTGGCCGTGAAAAGTTTTGAGCCGCGCGCGCACGGTGTTTGGATTATCGTCGTCGCGCTGGTAAAGCGCGCCGCCGCAGTTGTCGCAGACATCGGTTTTTTTCGGTGGCTTGAACTGCTTGTGGTAAGGCGTCTGGCAATTCCGGCAAATCAGCCGGCCGGAGAGGCGGTTCACAATCGCCTCGTCCGAGACGTTGATGTAGAGCACGCCGGCGATGCGCCGCTGGAGACCGGCCATCATGTCCATGAGCGCCTGGGCTTGCGGCAGCGTGCGCGGAAAACCGTCGAGGATGAAACCGTCGTGCGTGTCGGGCCGCGAAAGGCGTTCCTCGACCATCGCTTCGGTCACATCGTCGGGTACGAGTTCGCCGCGATCCATGTAGGTCTTGGCGAGCTTGCCCAGGTCGGTGGCGTCTTTCAAATTGTTGCGGAACAAGTCGCCCGTCGCGATGTGCGGCAGCTTGAACTGCTTGCTCAACTGCTCGGCCTGCGTGCCCTTGCCTGAGCCGGGGCCGCCGAGCAACACGAGATCCAGGCTGGGCCGCGCGAACTGCGCCGGCAACAGCCCCGCGCCGCGGACCGCCGTGATCTCCTCGACTTCCTGGCGCGTCGCGAACTCGTAGCCCTGCGTTTTGACCGCCTCCAGCGCCTCGACCATCCTGGCGTTGACCGCGTCGATTGTTCCTTCGCCGGGCACGATGACGAGCTTCTTCGTGTC
>JACQOJ010000126.1 GCA_016202605.1 Betaproteobacteria bacterium | reverse complement strand
TCGCGCGGTAGTTCACGACGTCGGTAATCCCCATCGTCTTGAGCCGCGCGATCTTCTCTTCGCTGCCCGAGGTGACGATTACGCGTGCCCCGGCCATGCGCGCAAACTGCACCGCGAATAGCGACACGCCGCCGGTGCCCAACGTCAGCACGGTCTCGCCCGCGGTCAGCTTGCCACGGGCAAACAGGGCGTGCCAAGCGGTACCCGCCGCGCACGGCAGCGTCGCCGCCTCCTCGAAGGTGAGGTGCGCGGGAATCGAGACGACGCCTTCTTCCGAGAGCACGATACGCTCGGCCAGCACGCCGTCCGCTGGGCCGCCGAGCGCGGAGGATGCGTATGCCGGATCGATACGCCCGGCGAGCCAGCGCTGCACGAAGATCGCCGCGACGCGATCGCCCACCTTCACGCGCGTGACGCCGGGGCCGGCTTCCACGACTTCGCCGGCGCCGTCCGAAAGCGGACTCACGCGCGGCTTGATCGCGTTGCGCTCATAGGCGCCGGTGGCGACCTTGAGGTCGCGGTAATTGAGCGAGGTCGCGCGGATGCGGATCGCAACCTCCCTCGGACCGGGGCGGCGGTCCTCCTCGTCGCCAAGCTTCAGATCGTCGAGGGTGCCGACGGGGTCAAGTCTGTAGACTTTCATGCGCTCAGAAAGCCGGCGGCGCGGCGGAGAGTTTCCCCAGACGGGTCGCGCTCCACTTTGCGGAATTGTTTCCGGACTTGACGGTGCCTTCGATCGTGTCGCCGCTCACGCGCCCGCTGTACCGCGCGCTGCCGGCGGTGAAGCTGATCCGATCGCCGCGCAGCCGGCCCGATATCTGCTGGGTGCCCGTCCCCGACTTGAGGGTCCCGGAAATCATCTGGAAGCTTTGCTTGAGCATCAGTTCGCCCTGCGGCAGCCGCCACGTACCCTCCGTTTTCGCCGGCACGATCCACAGGTACGCCGTGCAGTACGAGGTGCAGCCTTCCTGGTCGGTCACCGTCTCCGTCCGGTCGGCCTTCCATTCGCCCATCGTGAAGGAATTCGAAACGATGCGGGTGCCGGGCTTCAGGTTGAGGATCTTGGGACGCAGTTTGATATTGATCTCCGGCAGCAGGAACATCGTGATGACCGTGGCGCGCGAAAAATCGCTCTCGAAGAGATCCGCCTTCTGGAAGCTGGCCTTCTCGCTCACGCCTTCCTGCGCGGCATTGCGTATCGAAAGCTCCACCATGTCCGGGTTGTACTCGATGCCGAGGGCCTGGGCGCCGCGCTTCGCCGCCGTGATCACGGTGCGGCCGTCGCCCGAACCGAGGTCGATCACGTAGTCCTGCGGCGTGACCTTGGCCATGTCGAGCATCTTGTTCACCAGGGCCTGGGAGGTCGGCACCCAGACCACATCCTTGCCTTCCTGACCGACCTGCGGTTCGTAGTCCTGCTTCGCGGGCTGGGGCTGCGCCAGGACCGCGGCGGCGACAAGGGACAGAAAAAGCGCCAGCAACGGCTGACGCAGATAACGTGATGCATTCATGCGGGTTCTCCGATATCGGGGTTGGTGCGGAAAAGGATCAGGAATATCCGTCGCCGGTGTGCATGATACCGGATTATCAGCCGGCCGGGATTCGACCGCATCCGGCGCCGGACAGCATCAGGCGCGGCGCGCTCGCGCCCTCAGAGCGAGGCGAGCCCTTCCGCCAGCAGCCCGAGCGCGGCGGCCGCGAATGCATGCATGTTGGCCACGCGATCGGCGCTCCCCGTCTCCACCGTGAGCGCGCGCTCGATGGGACCGGCCACGGCGAAGCACGCATGCCCCGCCGGATAGCCGTAGCGGCTTCCCGTGGGGCCGGCGGCACCGGTTTCGCCGAGGCCCCAATCGGCGGAGAAGCGCGCCCGTATCGTGCGCGCCTTGAACAGCGCATAGGCTTCGGTCGAGGGCGTCATGCCCGCCAGCATGTCGTCAGACACATCCCGCAGTCCCAGCAGCGCCTTGCGGGTATAGATCACGGCGCCGCCGCGGCAGTAGCTCGAAGCGCCCGGAATCGCGAGCAGCGCCGCCGTGATCAGGCCGCCGGCGGACGACTCGGCAACCGCGATCGTCTCCCCGCGCTGCCGCAACAGCGCGCCCACTTTTTCAGCAACGGGCAACAGTTCCCGCATCGCGTCTCCTTCGCTCTCCGGTTGAATGTTTCGCCGCCGTTCCCGCAACCCGCCGCGCGGCGAGCCGCGATCGCGGGCTAGTTCTCGGCGAAGATGTCGTTCGCCTGCGCGCCCACCCGCACGAACGTCGTGCGCTTGGTGAGCTCCTTCAGTTTGCGCGCGCCGACGTAGGTGCAGGCGGAGCGCACGCCGCCCAGGATCTCCTGCACCGTGCCGGCGACCGGACCGCGATACTCCACCAGCACCTCCTTGCCCTCGGACGCGCGGTAGTCGGCCACCCCGCCGGCGTACTTCTCCATCGCCGCGCGCGAGCTCATCCCGTAGAAACGCTTGTATTGCCTGCCCTCTTTTTCGATGACGTCCCCCGTGCATTCCGCGTGGCCGGCCAGCATCCCGCCCAGCATGACGAAATCCGCTCCCCCGCCGAACGCCTTGGCGAGATCGCCCGGCGCGGCGCACCCGCCGTCGGCGCAAATCAGGCCGCCGAGGCCGTGCGCCGCGTCCGCGCACTCGATCACCGCCGACAGTTGCGGATATCCGACTCCGGTCATGCTGCGCGTCGTGCAGACCGAACCGGGTCCGATCCCGACCTTGACGATGTCCGCCCCGGAAAGAATCAACTCTTCGGTCATCTCCCCGGTGACGACGTTGCCCGCCATGATGGTGAGCCCGGGCCAGGCTTCCCGGAACTTCTCGATGAACTTGACGAAGGATTCGGTGTAGCCGTTGGCCACGTCCACGCACACGTATTCGATCGCGTCGCCGGCCCGGCGCATCACGCCCTCGAACTTCTCCAGATCGCTCCTCGTGATGCCCATCGAATAATACGCGCTCGACTTCGACCCGAGAGAGGTGAAAAAGGCGACGAGCCGGTCCTCCGCGTAATGCTTGTGCAGCGCCACCGACAGATCGAACTGCGCAAGCGCGCGCGCCATCTCGAACGTGCCGACGGTATCCATGTTCGCCGCGATGATCGGGATGCCGCGATATTTGCGCTGCGAGTGCTTGAAGGTGAATTCGCGATGGATGGCGACTTCCGCGCGCGACGGCAGCGCCGAGCGCTTCGGACGAATGAGCACGTCCCTGAAGTCGAGCTTGAGATCGCGATCGATATGCATGAGGGAATCTGAAAATCCGCGCCGCACACCCTGTCCGGCCCAGGTAACTATCCTAGCACTTTGCGTCGCATCGCGATGCGACGCACGGTGCGCGCGCCTGCCGCGCCCCGCCGCAAAATGTAACGCAGTTGTTACCGCGCTCACATATTCTTGCACCTCCATGTCGGCATTTCCCGCGACGCGCGCGTTCTAGGCTGCAGGTAATGACGACAGGAGGTAGCGATGAGACCCGTGAACAGCATCTCGATTCTGTGCGCCGGCGCCATGCTCGCTGCGGCCACGCCGGCGGTCGCCGATCCCCCCAACTGGGCAACCGCG
Organism: Betaproteobacteria bacterium; assembly: GCA_016202605.1. GTDB lineage: Bacteria > Pseudomonadota > Gammaproteobacteria > Burkholderiales > SG8-41 > DSOT01. The sequence continues at coordinate 29,408 of JACQOJ010000126.1, read as the reverse complement.
CGCGGTTTTCACCCCCGCCAGGAGCGGGTCGCGGCCGCCGAGCGCGCCCATCGTCCGCGACTGCGCGAGAGCGTGGCCGCGCGGCGCGCCGTGGTCGAGCGGCGCATAGTGGTCGAGAAGCCGGTGGTGGTCCATCGGAAAGTCGTCGTCGAGCGGCCGGTGATCGTGGAACGCCCGATGTACGTCGAGCGGCCTGTCGTCGTCCCGCGCCCTGTCTACTACAGCGAACCGCCCTACTATCCCGAACCGGTCTACCACAGCGGCCCGCCCGCCTACTACGAGCCCGAGCGGGACAACACGCTGGGCATCATCGGCGGCGCGTTGATCGGCGCCGCAGTCGGCAGCCAGGTCGGCCATGGCGACGACCGGACCGCGGCAACCGCCGTGGGCGCGATTCTCGGCGGGATACTCGGCAGCAGGTTTTGAGCCGCGACGAGCGGAGCTTTGACCGCGGAGGGCGGCTGGGGCCGCCCTCGCCGGTTCACGATTTTCGTCCGGGATCGACGCGGAATCCACTTTTGCCGCACAATCGCTTCCTGCGATTTTTCCGCTCTCCACGATGCGCGCACTGGTCACCGGATTCGATCCCTTCGGCGGCGGGAACGTCAACGCTTCCCTTGAAGCGGTGCGGCGCCTGCCGTCGCGCATCGGCGCGATCGAAGTCGCGACCGCCACGCTGCCGACTTCGTATGCGCGCGCCCTGGCCGTGCTCGACGAAGCGATCGTGCGCGCCGGGCCGCGGATCGTGCTCTGCGTCGGACAGGCGGGCGACCGCGCCGTGCCGTGCGTCGAGCGCGTGGCGATCAACGTGCAGGACGCGCGCACTCCGGACAACGACGGCGCGCAGCCTGTCGATCTGCCCGTCATCGCCGGCGGTCCGCCGGCCTATTTCTCGACGCTCCCGATCAAGGCAGCCGTAGCCGCGCTGCACGCCGGCGGCGTGCCGGCCGAGGTATCCAACAGCGCCGGCACGTTCGTCTGCAACCATGTCTTTTACGGACTGATGCATCTTGCGGCAACGCGCATGCGCGCCATTCGCGGCGGCTTCCTGCACGTCCCGGCGCTCCCGGGAATCGGAGCGCACCACGGCAGCGCGCCCCCGGTGTCCCTCGACGACATCGTGCGGGGCATCGGGATCGTTCTGACGGTCACGGCTTCAAACCTTTCGGAAATCGATCGGACGGCGGCGGCAACGCGCTAGAATTGGCTCCGCAGACAATTCAACACACCCTTTTCGGGAGGAGACGGATATGGCGATGGCATCCGCCGGCACGCCGGCATCGGGCACGGAACTCGCAGGAAAGGTGGCGCTCGTCACCGGCGCTTCGCGCAACATCGGCCGCGCCATTGCGCTCTCGCTCGCGGCGGGCGGCGCCGCCGTCGCGGTCAACGCGCGCGCCTCCCGCGAAGACGCGCAGGCCGTGGCGCGGGAAATCGCCGCGGCCGGCGGACAGGCGGAAGTTTTCATGGCCGACATCGCCGATGGGCGCGCGGTCAATGAAATGGTCGCAGCCGTCATCAAGCGCTTCGGGCGCATCGACATCCTCGTGCTCAACGCCTCCGTGCGCAACGAGAGGCCTTTCGCCGAGATGAGCTTCGAGGAATGGCGCAGCATCCTCGCGATCTCGCTCGACGGTTCGTTCCACTGCGTCAAGGCGTGCCTGCCGTCCATGATCGGCGCGGGCGCCGGCAGCATCGTCATGCTCGGCGGCATGATGGCGCTCTCCGGCGCTCGGCGGCGCGTGCACGGCTCGGTCGCGAAGCACGGCATGGTCGGCATGACGCGGGCGCTGGCACGCGAGCTGGGTGAACAGGGAATACGCGTCAACTGCGTGGCACCCGGACAGATGAACACCACGCGGGCGGCGGGCCGCTCCCCGCGCGTGGATCCCAAAGCAGCGATCCCTCTGGGCCGGTTGGGTGAGCCGGAGGAAATCGCGACTACGGTGCGCTTCCTCTGCGGCTCCGGCGCGAGCTACATCAACGGTCAGACCATCCACGTCAACGGCGGCCAGATGATGTTCTGATGCGGGGCGCGGAAGCTCCGCACTGTCGCTGAATTGAGAAGCAGGAATTGTCGCCGGATCATGTAGTTGCGTGATCGCTGTGGATTTGCGTCGCCGTATCACGACGCTTGCTCGTCGGCCGCCCGCGCAATCTCCGGGTTAACCACCTGATTTCTCGAAGATCTCATTCCTGGCACGAATATCGCTGAGCCGAGACCAGGCGTTCCGGTCTTGACCGTCACGACCAGTCACGCAGGCGGGAGCCGGCCGGTCGAAGCATCGCCGATCGGAGCGACGCAACGAGAATTCGAGGAGAAAGGTGCAGGATCGATTAACTTACCTGGTGGAGATTCTCTTATGTTGCATCGTCGCAGTATTGCTGTAGTGATCGCCGGCCTGCTGGTCGGCGCGCAAGCGGGTATTGCCGCAATCAGTCTTCCCGAGTCGGAGAGCGAGGAATACGCGGAAGCTTCGTATGCCGAACCGGCGCCGGTTGTGGCGGAGTCCGCGGAAGCGGCGGCTCCGGAAGCGGAACCCGTCGAACAGGCCGCCAGCGCAGTAGAAGAAGCCGCGCCCGCGCGTGACGCAGTGGTTTCCGCTGCACCCGATACACAGGCTGCGTTTGTCCCGAGCACTGTTTTCCCGTCCTCGGCCGACGATGTAAGCATACTGCCGGCCCTGGCCGCGTATCTCGACCGGAACGCCGCGACCCAACTGACCGGAGCGCCGGGTCCCGTGTTCCCGTCTTCGGCGGATGAATGGAGATTGCTGCCGGCGGTGATCGCCTATTTCGATCGTCTGGAAGCCACCCGGCTCGCTGCGCGCGAGCAGGCCGTCGCGCAAAACGAGATTTCGCTACCGGCCGCCGCCGAACAGCACGTCAAGCTGCTGCCAACACAGCCCGCAACTTCGGATCAGGAAATCGCGCGCAATCCTGATCCCGCGGCGAATGGCGCGGCGCCTTATGCCGGAAGCTAGCAGTCAGCGCTTGATGCGCGAAAAGTAGCCAAGCACATCTCCTGCCGCATTCGAACCCGGCCGCCGGACATCCCTGGGGTGTCGCCCGGCGGCCGGCGCGTACTGACCTGCCATCACCCAGCGGCGCATCACGGCGTCGCACCGGCGATTGACGCCCGTGCACGGCGCGCAGAGAATGCATCCCTGCGTCAAGGGAGGTCATCGATCACGCCACACGCCAAGGCCGGCCGGGTACGGGCGGTGGGCGTCAGCGGGCCGAAACGAAGCGCTCGGGCGCGAAGATCGATTGACGGCGGGCGGCACCGAGCCGCGCCAACGGACATCGTTCTCGGACTGCGCCCGCAGCAGAAGACCCCGACTAGGCTGCGACGGGTTCCTTCACCTGGGTGACGACCGGGGCGGCCTTTACGAGCAGCACGGGCACGGTGCTCATCCGTACCACCGCCTCCGCGTCGCTGCCCAGAAAGAGATGGCTCACCCCGCGCCGGCCGTGCGTGCCCATGACGATGACGTCCGCCGGCCAGTTTTCCGCCTCGCGGATGATCACGTCGGCGACCCTGCCCGTGAAGTTTTCCACCGTCCGCGTCTCCGCTTCAAGCCCCGCGGCAGCAGCGGCAGCCATCGCCTGATCGATCACCGTCTGCGCGCCCCGCCGCACCGCCTCGTATACTGCCGTCGGATAGAAACCGCTGCCGGGGTCGGAGGGTATGAAGGATTGATCGATGACGTGCAGAAAACGCAGCTTCGCTCCTTGATCCCGTGCGAGGCGCACAGCTTCTTTCACGCCGCGGTTTGAAGTCTCGCTGCCGTCAACGGGCACGAAAATGCGTTGGTACATGGCAATGTCTCCGTCGTTTGCCGCGGCCCGGCGAGACACCCGCGTCCGCTGTTGATCGCAGTGTGGACTCACCCCGGCCACCTCCGGTGGCCACCATGGGACCGGATGACAGCACTTATAGTGCCCGCATAGCGCGCGCATGCGTTTGATTTACATCAACCACATGCGAGATCGGCGGCCCCGATGCGTCCGCAGCGAGCAAAATGCCGCCAGGTCGTGCCCGGGTGCACTGTCCACCACGTTTATCGGCGACAGACCACGCCGCTCGATGGATCGGGACACCAGTCGGGACTGTTCGAGGCTCCGATGGAAATCGCGCATCCGGCCGCAAGCAAGCAGAATGCGCCAACTGCGATCCCGATCGTCGCCGTGCGCGATTTTGTTTCCGTGTCTGGCGTCGGCGACGGGGGCAACGGAGCGATCCGCACCGGGCGCCGCCGGAAAACCCGCCTCATGCCTCTATGACGAGGCGCTTCAGCGCATCGGGATCGGGATCGAGGCCGAGACCGGGGCCCTGAGGGATCGCGATGCGCCCGCCGCCCGGATCGATCGATCCGCCGTACGGTGTGACGTCGAAATCGCAGTAAAAGCGCTCGACCCACACTTCGCGCGGCTGGGCGGCGCACGCGTGGATCGAGGCGAGCAGCCCGGCGCCGAAATACGCCGAATGCGGCACCACCCGCACGCCGAAAGTGTCGGCCACGGCGAAGAGTTTGCGCATTTCGGTGATACCCCCGATCTTGGTCACGCTGGGCTGGGCGACGCTGAGCGACGCGCGCTCGAACATCTGCTTGAACTCGTACACACTCGCGACGTTCTCACCCGCAGCGACGGGAATGCGCCCCTCGGCACGCACGCGCGCAAGCCCGGCATGATCCTCCGGCGGCCACAGCGGTTCCTCGATCCAGGCCAGATCCAGATCGTGCAGCGTCCGGCACATCGCGAGCGCATCGTCCACGCTCCACGAACAACTGCAATCGACCATGAGCGGTACATCCGACCCCGCCGCCCGTCTGGCGGCGCGGATGATCCCGGGATCGATCTCGTGAATCTTGATCAGGCGATAACCGCGGCCCAGGGCTTCCGCAATACGCGGCCCGAGCGCCGCCGTCTTGCCATAGCGCAGCAGGCTCGCATAGGCCGGAAGATCGTGCCGCGGACTGCCCCCGAGCAGACGGTAGAGCGGCAGTCCGGCGAGCTTCCCCGCGATATCCCACAGCGCGATGTCGAGCGCCGACAGCGCGTAAACCACCGGCCCGCCGCGCCCGGCGCCGTGCAGCGTGCGCAGAAGATCGTTCATGAGCGCGTGGATCGCCGTGGGGTCGCGTCCGACGCACAGCGGCGCGACGATTTTTTCGAGCGCGGTGCGCGTCGCCGGCCACACGCGGTGGCCGAAGCCCTCGCCCCATCCGCTGACGCCTTCGTCGGTGTCGACCCGCACGAGCAGCATTTCGATGGCGGTGCGCGGCTGTCCCCCGACCATCGGCACGTCACCGCGAATCACGAGCGGCATGCGCAGGACGAACGTTTTTATTTCCGTGATTTTCATGGGATGTTTCCGTGAACCCCGCTGATTATGCGCGTCAGTTGCGCCTGAGGCCCGCCGCACCGATCACTTTGCCCCATTTGTCGTAATCGGCCCGATGGTACGCCGCAAGTCCGGCCGGCGTGCCGCCGGCCGGCTCCGCGCCGTCCGCAGCGAGGCGTTGCCTGATTTCCGGCGTGCGGAAAATTTTGTTGAGTTCCGTGTTAAGACGCGTGACGATACCGGCCGGCATCCCCGCCGGGCCGTAGAGACCCCACCATTGGCTCGATTCGAAGCCGGGTAACGCGGCCTCGGCCACGGTGGGAAGCTGGGGAGCGATCGCGACGCGCTTCGCGCTGGTAACGGCGAGCGCCTTCAGTTTCCCTGCCCGCTCCTGCGCCGAGACACTGGGATAGGCGGCGAACAGCACGGATACGTTGCCCGCAATCGTGTCGATCACCGCGGGCGCAGCTCCCTTGTACGGGACGTGCAGCATCCTGATCCCTGCGCGCTGCATGAACAGCTCTCCCGTAAGATGGCTCAGCGTGCCGGCGCCGTTGGACGCGAAAGCGAGGGCATCCGGCTGTTTCTTGGCGAGCGCAATGAGTTCCCTGACCGATTTCGCGGGCACGGACGGATGAACGACGAGCACGTTCGGCGCGTGGCCCACCAGGATCACCGGCGTGAAGCTGCGCAACGGATCGTAGGATGACTTGGCGCTGAGATGCGGGTTGATCGAAAGCACGCTGGAGGACGCGAAAAGCAGCGTGTATCCGTCCGCCGCAGCGCGCATGACGTGCTCCGCTCCGATCGCACCGCCGGCGCCGGCGCGGTTGTCCACGATGAGCTGGGCGCCGAACGCCTCGCCGAGCTTCTGGGCGACGTGGCGCGCCACGATGTCGGCGGCACCGCCCGCCGGGAACGGCACGACCACGCGTACCGGTTTCTCGGGATACGTCTGCGCGTCGCCCGTGGCGGGCAGGAACGCCGTGCCCGCAAGAAGTGCCACGAAAAACAGCAGGGCTGAAATCTTCATCGGTCCTCCTCGGCCTCGTACATTGTGTCCCGCGCGAGCCCGATCATCTTGCTGACACGGTGTGTCGCTTGCGGATCGAGCCCCTCTTCATTGCGTTTCCCTGAGAAAGACCGGCAGATCGGTGAGCGGCGGTCGAGCGGGTATCTGGTAGAACAAATCGGCGACAAATCCGCGGTGGTAGCTTGTGTGGTTGACGACATGGAGCAGGATCTCGCCGCGCGTCATTACGCCACGGTTGCCGCCGATGAGCGTGAAGCTCACCTTTTCCTCCAGCGCCGCATCCGGGAGCGCATCGGTCCAAGCGACATACCATGCGTCCATCTCGCGCTGCGCCCGCCACAGGTTACCGAATTCCGGGTGCGCCACCGTATTGAGCGCCGTAATACCGTGGTTGCGGCACTCGATATGCGACTGCCAGATGAGATCGACCGTGTAGAGGTGATTGAGCGTGTTGACCATGTTCTTGAACAGGGTCGGCCGCTCCCTCGTCGCCTCGCCTTCCGGCAGCGCCGCGACCGCGTCGAAGATGCGCTTGTTCGCCCACGCCTTGTAGCGTGACAGCATGCGGGCGGTGCTGCTCGTGATCATGTGCAGGCGATGGGGCAAAAGGAGCCGCGGTTACCGCGTCTCGATGCGGGCATCTCGAATCAACCTGCGATAGCGTTCGATGTCGGCACGGATGCGCTTCGCGAACTCCTGCGGCTTCGATCCGACGAGTTCATTCGCGCCCTCGTCGACCAGCTTGCGGCGCACATCGGACAGTGCCAGAACCTTGAGCGCATCGGAGTAGATCTTCCCGATGATTCCCCTGCTGGTGCCAGCCGGAACGACGATCGATTGCCACGCCTCGAACCGGTATCCCGGCACGCCGGACTCTGCGATGGTCGGTACCTCGGGAAGCGAGCTCGACCGTTGGGCGAGGGTCACGGCGAGCGCGCGGATGCGCCGTGCCTTGAGCTGCGGGATGGACGTGATGAGCGTGTCGAACATCAGCGATGTCTCGCCGGACAACAGCGCGGTCAGCGCCGGTGCGCTGCCCTTGTACGCGACCGGCGTCATGTCGATACCCACCGCCAGGCGGAACGACTCGCCGGCGAGATGATTGGAACCGCCCGTGCCTGAGGTGCCGTACGCCAGAGCCCCGGGGCGATCCTTCGCGAGCACGATCAGTTCGCGCACGCTTTTCACGGGCAAGGACGGATGCACCACGAGCACGTAGCCGTAGCGGGTGAGCTGAGTGACCGGATCGAAATCGCTCACCGCATCGTACGGAAGCTTCGAATAAAACGCGGGATTGATCGCAAGACTGCCCTGCACGCCCAGCAGCCATGTGTAGCCGTCAGGCTTGGCCCGGGCCGCAAATTCGGTTCCGATGATGGTATTCGCGCCGGGACGATTATCGATCACCACCTGCTGGCCCCACATCTCCGAGAATTTCGCAGCAACCGTGCGAGCGACGATGTCGCCGGCGCCACCGGCGCTCAGCGGCACGACGAACCGGACCACGCGGCCGGGATATGACTGCGCCCATGCCGGTAATGCCGCAACAAGAGTCAGGGTAATCGCTGCAATTACGCCGATTCGGTAACGCTTCAAGCTCGCTCTCCTCGAAAATTGTTCTCTTGCCACCGTGCCGCGCGGGAAGATCCCGTCAGTTCTCCAGATCATCGGCTATGCCGGCAACCGCAAGCGCCGCTTCGCCCACCGCGCTCACGAGATCGCCGGCATAGCCCGAGCGCAGCGCGCCGATGGCGAATACCGCGGGTTCGCTGGTGCGGCAGCGCTCGTCGGTCATCACGCGTCCCGCCCCGTCGCGCCTCATCGCCTGCGGGAGAAACGCCGAAGCGGGTTCCACGCCGACGAAGGGAAATACGCCGGAACACGCAATCTCGGTGGACGTTCCGTCCCCGACGTTGCGCAGGCGCACGCCCGTCACCGCGCCGCTGCCGAGCACGGCTTCAACTACCGAATCCCAGATAAACCGCACGTTGGTCTTGCCGACCGCGCGTTCGACGAAGCCGCGCCGCGCGCGCAGCCGCGCGCGCGCGACGATACTCACCGAGCGGCACAGCTCCGACAATACCAGCGCCTCCTGCAGCGCCGCATCGCCGCCGCCCACCACGATCACATCCCGGCCGCGGAAGAAATGCCCGTCACAGTGAGCGCATTGCGACACGCCCCTGCCGCGCAGCGCATCTTCCCCCGGCACGCCGAGCGCGCGCAGCCGCGCGCCCGACGCCGCGACGATCCGCCGCGCGCGCAGGGTGCGGTGCTGCGCTTCCACCAGCAGCACGCCGTTGCCATGCATCACGTGCGTCACCGGTTCGTGGAACAACTCCACCGCCTCGGCGTGCAACTTCGCGACCAGCGCGGCGGCAAGTTCGACACCCGACGCCGGACCGGCGGCGGGCCAGTCGTCCAGGACGTTGACGGTGGCCACCTGTCCGCCGCATCCCGGCTGCGCTTCGAACAGCGCCGCCGCGAGCCCGCGCCGGGCCGCGTGCCACGCCGCGGTGAGCCCGGCGATGCCGCCGCCGACCACCACCAGGTCCCAGATGTCGCGCCTACGACGCTGCGCCATGCCTGCCCTTCACGCCGGTGATGAGCGTCTTCCAGTTTTTCGGCAGCCTGATCTCCCTGCCGACCGGATAACCCAGCACGCCGTTGTGGGCGAAGATGTAGGCGCTGTTGCGCATCAGGTCGCCGGTCACCGCGATCATGTAATCATCGGGTTCCCACACCAGCGGCACCATGCGGTCGGGATCGTCCGACTCGTGGAAGACCTTCGGGATGCGCCCGAGCTTCACCTCCTGCCCGAGATCCCACGTGGGCTTCATCGTCCAGTCACGGAGATAGCGCTCGAACTGCCACGCCGGCATGCGCGCGTGCTCGAAGAGCTGGCGCTTGAGCTCGTTCCTCGACCAGCCCCCGGCAGCCATGGTCTCGGCAAGTATCGGCGACAGCAGGACCAGCGGCCGCAAGGTGCCCATGCCCTGGCCGACGGTGAACATGATCTGCCACGAGTACTGCTTGACCATGCCGTCGGCGAGATAGGGCAGCATCTGCTCCGGCGTGCTGCCGGATACGGACGAGATGTGATTGCCGCCGGTGTAGCGCGCGATCGTGACCGTGTTTGCGCCCGCCGGGTATCCCATGTCCACGCAGTTAGGCTCCCACCCGATCTTCTTCAGGACGTCTTCGTTTTCCGCGACGACCACGCGCCAGGTGTTTCCAAAAGTCGCCTTGTCGTTCTTGTGCGGCAGGAATCCGGCGACGTTGCGCAGATAAAGTCGCCAGAACCGGCCGATCGACGTGTTGGGCCGGAATCCGTCGCGCATGACGCCTTGCGTGTAATTGAAGCCAAGCTCCTTGATGACCGGCCCATTGAGCAGAATGAGCGTTTCCCCGCCCGGCGTGTTGCCGCTGTGCTCGACGCCGTAATACGGATCCGCCATGGCCTCGATCAGCGCGACGAGCACCGGCATGTATTCCGGTCTGCAGCCCGCCATCACGCCGTTCACCGCGATGCTCCAGATCGTGGCGGCGCGGCTGTCGGGAAGCAGGATTCCGAGGACCTCATCCGCACCGCGGTCGGTGAACCGCAGGAACTCCTCGACTTTTTCCCGGGTGGGCGGCACGATCGGCAGCCCGTCGGACAGCTCGTTGTCGTAAAAAAATTCATTGACCTCCTCGAAGCCGCCCCTGAACACCACATCGCGCGCACCGGGCTCGGTGTCGGCGGCCGCTGCCTGGGGAGCGGCAAGCAGATTGTCCACCACGCGATCGAGCGTCACTTCGAGGATGTTGCGCCGGAGTACTTCCTTGCTTTGCACGCCGGTGTGCCCGGGCACCAGCGCGACCGGCAGGTTCGGCATCCCGAGCCCGACGGAAGACGCGGCAGCAAGTCCGAGAAACCCTTCGCACACGAGCGTCGAGGACGCCACCCCTGCGCTCTCGCTTGCCGCACTCGCCCGCAACACGGCGGGCGTGCAGCTTCCTCAGCAGCCCATGCCCGAGACGACGGCATCGACCCCCAGTTCCCTGAAGCGCCGCGGCAACGAAGCCACCACCTCGTGCTCTTCGCCGCCGTGCGTGCTGCCGAACTCGCGCCAGCTCACGAAGCGAATGCCGGGAAAACGCGCCTTGAGCCCCTCCTCGAGCAGTTCGAACACTTCGTCGCCGCGAAATACATAATCCCAGAGCTGCGCGACGGTCTTGCCTGCGAGCGTATCGAGCCGCCTGGAGAGCGGCTTCAACTCGACCTGGCGCGGGCTGCGCGGCCACAACGCCGCGTATTGCTCTTTCCTGGAGTTCGCCATGTGAACTCGCCCTTGATTCGATGGAGGGTCAAGGATAGCGCACGACGCCCGCCGCGCCTAGCACCCACGCAGCGGCCAGCGCGATCCAACATATGAACAGAGCGGAATGAAACCGCGACGCGTCGCGCGCCGCCGGTTAGAATCTCCCGACACGCAGTTGGTGTCATGCGACCACGCCCCGGACACGCGCCATGCCCTTCATCAGGAGAACAGGAAAGCCCACGCTGCATTACCGGATCGATGACTTCACCGATCCCTGGAGCAACGCGGGGACGATTCTTCTGCAGCATGGCTTCGGGCGCTCATCGCGCTTCTGGTACGGCTGGGTGCCGTACCTGTCGCGTTTCTACAAAGTGCTGCGGCCCGACCCGCGCGGGCTCGGTGAATCGCCGGTGCTGGGTCTCTATCCCACTTCAGGTCCCCATCACCGGCCGCGAGCAGGAGGAGCAGTTGATCGCGGGCATCGGGAATCTGCGCATCGTCCACCTGCCGATCGCGTTCCACTCCATACTCACGTTGATGCCGGCGGCGTGTGCACGTCACGTCCCGCACTTTGCGGCGCAGCACGACGGCATCAATTGCCACGAATAAACGGCGACTCCGCGCGCCCTGTGCGGATGGATCGTCGCCGGCAGGCTTGCCGCATCACTCGCGCTTCATGCCGGAGTCCCTGATCACCTTCGCCCACTTTTTGGTTTCGGCGCGCATGAACTCGCGGAACTCTTCGGGGGAACTGCTCGGTTTCGGTTCCGCGCCGTCGTTGATGAAGCGCTGCTTCACGGCCGGGTCTTCCAGTGCACCCACCACAGCGCCGTGCAACCGCATGACGATCTCGCGCGGCGTGCCGGCGGGAACGAGCAGCCCGAACCACGTGACCGCCTCGTAACCCGTCAATCCGCCTTCGGCGATCGCGGGAATTTCCGGCGCAGCCGTCGAGCGCCTGGCACTGGTCACGCCGTATGCGCGTACACGTCCCGCCTTGACGTGCGGCAGCGTGCTCAGGATGTTGCCGGCAAAAATCGGCACGTGACCGGCGATGACGTCGGTGAGCGCGGGCCCCGCGCCCTTGTACGGCACGTGGATCATCTTCAATCCCGCCATGCTCGCAAAGAGTTCCATCATCAAATGGGGAGCGCTGCCCAGGCCCGCCGAGGCGAACTGCAGTTGCCCGGGCCGCGCCCTGGCAAACGCGATCAATTCCTTGATGTTCTTCGCCGGCAGCGAGGGATGCGAGATCAGGATATTGGGGACCTTCACCATCAGGGAAATGGGCGCAAAGTCGCGCTCCAGGTCGTAGCCGACTTTTTTCATCACCGCCGGGTTGCTGGTATGCGAGGCGATGCAGGCAAGCAGCGTATAGCCATCGGGTGCCGCGCGCGCCACGATCTCGGCGCCGATATTGCCCGCCGCCCCGCCGCGGTTGTCGATGACCAGTTGCTGGCCCAGGATCTCGCTCAATTTCGGCGCGATCATGCGTGTCGTGGTATCCGTGCCGCCGCCCGGCGGCGACGGCACGACGAGCCGCACGGGACGATCCGGATAGCCGGCGGCAAGCGCTCCAGTGGCAAGGAGGCACAGGGCGGCCACTCCAAGCATGCGGAACGTTCCCCGAAGCGGCAGCATTATGCCAATGCGCGGGGTCTTCACTGTCATCGCTTCCTCCTCTTATTATGGCCAGCGGATCGCGATGCTCGCATCGCGTGCTTATCGGGTCCTACCAGCCTTTCGGTTCAGCCTCAAGAAATGCGCACGCGCCCAGCGCCTCCGTGAGTTCTCCGCGCTCCGCTTCGCCGAGCGCGCGGGCCGGAGGACGGGGGTCTCCACAGTCGCGCCCCATGAAACGCAGCGCCGCCTTGAGGCCGGTTTCCAGCCGCGGCTCTTTCAAGAGGTGGTGCAGCGCCCCGAGGTCTTCCTGGCCTTTGCGCGCCGCCGCGTACTGCTCCTTGCTGCACGAATCATAGACCCGGTGCACCAGTTTCGGCGCGATTGCGGCAACACCCGAAAACGCCCCCGAGCCCCCCATCACCTTTGCGGAAACCATGTAATCGGTCGCGGCAAGCAACTGAAATCCGGGACGCAGTTGCCGCCCGTTGGAGATCGCCTCGATCATGAACACCCAGTCCATGCTCGCATCCACCACGCCGCAGAAATTCTGCAGGCGCTCGATGAGCTGAAGCGTGAGTTCCGTGGTCATGTGCGTTCCAACGGACTCTATCGGCGGGTTGTAGACGAAGAACGGGAGGCCTACCGCCGAGCCGATCTGCACCAGGTGTTCGGCGACCATCGCCGGCTTGGGATGCCAGAAGTAAGGCGGGTGGGACACGATGGCGGCGGCACCGGCCGCTTCGGCATGACGCGCGCGCGCCACCGCAATGCCGGTACCGGCATCGCTTACGTGCGCGATGACCGGAACGCGTCCGTTCACCTGCGCGATCGCAAACTCGAGATACCCGCGCTGTTCCTCGTCGGTCAGGCTGATGTCCTCGCCTTCGGGCATGGGCAGCGCCAGGGCGTCGGCGCCGTTGCGCAGGTGAAATTCGATCACCTTCGCGAACGTGTCGAAGTCGATGCGGTGATCGCGCGTGAAGGGCGTCACCGGAGTGTGGACCAAACCGGGCTGAAACGTCGTCATGTCTGAAAATCCTGTCTGAAAATCCAAAGAGGGGTGAAACCTGGCCGGTGGCCCGATGCCTATCGCGATCTACGATACAACCGTCGCCGATTACCGCACCGCGGTCACCAGCCGTGCGGCTCGGTCTGCAGGATATCGAGTTCCTCGAGCTGGTCGCGAAGGAAAGCCTGACGTTCCTTGGTCGCGGTCGGCAGGGGCGAACGCGTGGGCCCGACCTTGCGGCCCATCATCACCATCGCGCCCTTCAGCGAGGACGGATATTGCTCCTTGAACAGGCGCCAGAGACGGGAAATCTTGTATTGGCAGGCGCGCCCCGCCTCCCAGTCATTCGCGACCAGCGACGCGTAGAACCGGTTGCACAGATTCGGCGCGATCGCCCCGGAAGACGAGAACGATCCGATCGCTCCCAGCGGATAGGCGGGCAGCAGGTGCTCGACGCCGATGATGATCTTGAACTCGGGCCGCATGGCGAGCGCCGTGCGCGAGATCTCCAGAAACTTCTCACTGTGAAAGCTCGCGTCCTTCATGCCGATGTAGTTGGGCAGCCGCTCGATGAGGCGCCGCGTGAGGTCGGCGGTGAATTCCACGCCTTCGCCGTTGCGGTAAGGGGAGTTGTAGGTAAGCAGCGGCAGATTGGTCGCAGTGCCTATGCGCACGATGGAGTCGTAGATCTCCTCCTGCGTGGGCCTGCGGCAATAGGGGGATATCGCCAGGATGGCGTCCGCCCCGATCTTCTCGGCGTGCCGCGCGATGTCGAGCGAGTCCTCCTCGGAGAGCGTGCCGACGAAAATCGACACGGGGACTCTCCTGGCGACCGTCTTGACCGCGATTTCCGCGCCGAGCTTGCGTTCGGCGATCGTGAGGTTGAGCGACTCCGCCTTGTGGTGAGGCCACGCGATGGCCGGGGCGCCGTGGCGGACGTGGAACTCCACCATCTTCGAAAATCCGTCCGGGTCGAAGCTGAAATCGTCCTTGAGCGGCGTGACCGGAGCCTGCATTACGCCTTTAAGATCGAGCGTCATATGTTCACTTCCCTCCTTTAGCGCGTAGTTGCCGCGGCAGTCCGGAAGATTCTATTGGGATTCCCGTGCCTCGAACAGTCCGCGGTGCTGACAATCACTCTTAATCCCAGCATTGACAATCGGCTTGCCGCCCCCAGCGTGTTTGCGTCAGGAACGCGTCCCGCCGCCCGCGCCTGCCGATTCCCTCAGGCTTGCCAGATCCGGCGCCGCAGGCAGTCCGCTGCGTGCCCCGAGCAACTCGAAACAGCGCGCGGCGAGCGCGAGGTCCTGCAATGCCGTGCCGACCGACTTGAATACGGTGAGCCCTGCGCGCGGCACGGCGATCGCCCCGGATACGATTTGCGACAGCGTTGCCCGTTTCGCCTCCGGCAGGACGCCGCCCGCCACCGCCTGACGCAGTTCGCCGGCTTCCTCGATCGCATGCGGCGAGTCCACGACGACGAGGCGCGCATCGCGAAAGCACCGCACGTCGACTTCGGCGAACTGCGGCCGCGTGTTTCCCACCGCGCACAGCAGGCGGCAGCGATCAAGCCACTCGCCGCGCAGCACGGGTTCGCTGCTGCGGGAACTGCTCGCCGTCGCCACCACTTCGCGCCCGCGCGCCGCAGCTTCCGCCGAATCCACCGCGGTGACCGTGATCCCGAGCTGCGCCGACATCTCGCGCGCGTAGGCCTGGCGCTTTGCCGCCGTCGGGCTGTACACCGCGGCCGACTCCACGCGGTACACCGCGGCCAGGCTTTCGAGCTGCGTGCGCGCCTGGTTCCCGGACCCGATCACGCCCACCGCAACCGGCCCCGCGAGCGGCACCTTGCGCGCGATGACGCCGCTTGCCGCCCCGGTGCGCAGATCCGTGATGAGCCGCCCGTCGAGAAGCGCAAGGAGTTCCCCGTCTGCCAGCCGATAGAGCGAGATCACGTAACGCACGCCCACGCCCTGGATGCTGTGGTACGCCTTGGTGGCCGCATAGCCGGCCGCGTGATCGGCGGCGAACAGCATGCGCAGCGAGCCGGTGCCGAAATCCGTGTTGAACTTGGGCGAGACGACGGTCCTGCCGGCCGCCTCGTGCGCCAGAACGCCTTCCAGGAGATCGATGGCCTCGCGCATGCCGAGCACACCGCGGAGCGCATTGAAACCGAGCATCACCGCCATGTCATCCCCCAGGCCTGCCCGCCCTTTTCACCCGGCATGCGCCCGGTCCGCTCTCACTTGACCAGCCCGAGGTCGGCCATCGCGGACCTGGCCGCGTTGTACTCGGTATCGAGGTACTTCACGAGGTCCCTGCCGCGCAGAAAGTGTCCGGCGACGTTGTTGGCCGCGAGCTGATTCTTCCACTCGTCCGCCGTGACCATCCGCGCCAGCGTCTCATCCCAGTATGCGATCTGCGCCGGCGCCAGCCCCTGCGCGCCGAACGCGACGCGCCAGTTGGCGATCCCGTTCGCGTCGATGCCCTGCTCGCGCAACGTCGGCACGTTCGCCACCGCACCTGTCTGCCGCTGCGGCGCCGCTATGGCGAGAAGGCGGGTATTTCCCGCCAGCACCTGGGGCAACGCCGCGCTCACCGACGACACGACGGCATGGATGTGCCCGCCGACCGTCGCCGTCATGGATTCGGCGTTGGTCTTGAAGACGACGGTCTTGAGTTTTCGCGGATCCACTCCCGCCGATCGCATGGCCTGAGAGAGCGCCAGATGATTGGGCCCGCCGCGCGCGACCATGCCGAACGCGATGGATTCCGGGTCCGCCTTGAGACGGTCGACCAGGTCGCGCATGCTCTTCATCGGCGAGTCGGCGCGCACCGTGATCACGCTGTGGTCGACGAGAAACAGCGCGAGCGGCGTGAGCTCGGCGTAATGCAGCTTCGTAAGGCCGGCAAGTTGATTGGTGAAGACCGTCGCGGTCGCGTACAGGAGGTAATGCGCATCCGCGGCGTGCTGGTTGATGTAGACGACCGCCAGCGTCTGGTTGCCGCCCGCCTTGTTCATCACCACCAGGGGAACCGGCACGAGCTTCCGGTCCTGCAGAACCTTCTGCATGAGCCGCGCCATCTGGTCGTTGGTGCCGCCCGCCGCGGTGGGCACGATGATTTCGACGGCCTTGTCCGGACGCCACGCGGGCTGCGCCCGCGCTTCGGTGGCAAATTGCACGGGGCACACCGCAATCACGATCGCGGCCGCAATCGACCGGTGAATGTGCTTGAATTCCACAGGCCTCTCCTCAGTGGCTGGGCGCACCGGGCCCCCGCGAGAGTCTACCGGCATCCCTCTGGATCGAACAGGCGATAGCGCGTAGAATCACTCTTAACTCCAGAATTGACAATCACCCGGCTGCGACATGGATCGACTGCACGGCATTCTCGTGTTCCTGCGCGTGGTCGAGAACGGCACGCTGAGCGGCGCGGCGCGGATGCTCGGTGTCTCGACTTCGGCGGTGAGCGCGGCGCTTGCCCGGCTCGAGAAAAAGCTCGAGGTGCGGTTGCTGAACCGCACGACGCGCCGCTTGAGCGTCACCGCCGAGGGCGCCGAGTTCTACGCGCGGTGCAAGCAGGTCGCGAACGATCTCGAGGAGGCGGAACTCGTCGTCGGGCGGGCGGGACGCGTGCCCTCCGGAAAGCTGTGCGTGGGCCTGCCTTCCGTGCTCGGGCGCACTTGGATCATTCCGCACCTGCCCGAGTTCGTGCGCGTTTATCCGCTGGTATCTCTCGAAATCGTGTGCAGCGATTTCGTGCCCCACACCATCGAGGACGGGCTCGACGTGGCGGTCCAGATCGGCGACCTGCATGCCTCGCGCCTGGCGGCGCGGCGGCTGGCGTCCACCCGCTATGTCGTGTGCGCCTCTCCCGGCTACTTCGCGGACCGCGGCGTGCCGCGTGTGCCGGAGGACTTGAGCGCGCACGCGTGTCTCATGTACCGCCGGCCCCGCAACGGGCGGCTGCGGGAGTGGCGCTTCAAGAGCGGCACGTCCGTGCGCCATCTTCACCTCAACGCGTTCATGACGTTCAACAGCGGCGACGCGCTCATCGCCGCGGCCGCGGCGGGCCTCGGCATCATCCAGGTCGCCGAGCACTACGTGCGATCGTTGCTGGAGAACGGCGAACTGACGGAAGTCCTCGCGAACCGCAAGGCCGAGGGATACGATATCTTCGCGGTCTTTCCCCAGCAGCAGCCCATCGCCCCCAAGCTGCGCGTGTTCGTGGACTTCCTGGTCGCGCTGTTCAACCGGCCGCCGTGGGGCGGGAGCGACGCTCCGGCGCGGCTGGCGGCTGTTCAACCGGAGTAAGCCGCGCGCGCGGAAGCACGCTCAGCTTCCCTCCGGCGCACGCTTGAGCGTCTTCGCGAGCCACGACGACACGATCATTCCGATCGCGTCCTCACGGCCGTTATAAAAGTGGTCGCAATCGGACACGATCTCGACGTCGCAGGATCCGCCCGCCGCGCGCTGGAATGCTTCCGCCGGATAGCGCCCGGCATCTTCCCTGTCGCCGCGGATGCATAACACCGGGCATCTAACCTTCGGCGCGAGGGCGAGCGTGTCGGGAACCGTCTCGGTCCGGTCGAGAAAGCTCTCCGCGCTGATGACATACCACCAGCCCGGCATGAACATCAGCTCGCGCCCGCGCCCGGCTTTCACGAGCGCCCGCGCTTGGGCGAGAATTTCCTCGTGTCGGTCGGCCGAGAACAGATTCTCCGTGCCGCCGGACCCGCCCTCGATCGGGCCGCCGCGGCCGGCGGAGAGCAGCACCAGCGCCTAGCTCCGCGCCGGCGCGTATTTGCCGCTCAACTGCGGCGTCAGTCCCTCCAGTCCCTTCTGCTGGCGGTCGAGGCGCGTCTCCCGCGACCAGGTACGTTTGAGGTCGTCGCGCACACGCACATGAAGCCGTCCCAGGCCTTCGGTCTCGAGCTCGATCAAATCGCCGTCCTGGAACCCGGAAAGTCCGCGATGGTTGGTGCCGGTGGCCAGAACGTCGCCCGGCTCCAGCGCGTGAATGGAAGTCACCCATTCGATGCAGCGCGGAATCCTGTGCGCCATGTCGCTCGTGTTGAAGTTCTGCTTCAGCTCCCCGTTCACCCACAGCCGTATCTGCAGCCGATGCGGATCCCCGATCTCGTCGGCGGTGACGATACAGGGACCCATGGGCGCAAAGGTGTCGCGCGACTTCATCTGGTAGAACGTGTTGCACGGAGGCATTAAACCGCGCGCGGAGCCGTCGATGAAGTTCGTGTAGCCGAAGATGTAATCCATGGCGTCCGCCGCCCTGACGTTGCAGGCGCGCTTGCCGATGACCAGCGCCATCTCCGCCTCGCCTTCAAACAGCGACGCGGGCACATCCGGCAGCACCATGGTGTCGCCGTCGCCGATGACCCCGCTCGGCGACTTGTGGAAGGCGTTGATCGGCGCCGGCTCCTTGCGCGTGCCGTCCTCCATGTAATTGACCGCCATGCAGTCGATATTCACGGGCCTGGGCAGCGGCGGCCTGATGCGAACCTTGCTCACTGCGACACCGCTTCCCCGCGCGGCCGCCTGCTCGAGCGCGGCGCGATAGTCTGCAAACCGCTCGATCAAGCCACTGATGAGGTTATGCGGCCCGGTGTGCGGGATGTCGCGCACGACCTGTGACACATCGACGACCATGTCGCCCTTGAGCACGCCGAGCTTGAAATCGTCGAAGAACAGTATTTTCATCATTATCTCCGGTTGTAATTCCCCACGGAATTATCGTCCTCCCGAACGCGACGCGGTGGCGCGGCGGAAATCATGACGCGCATCGCTCTCATCGGCCACCTCTATCGCCCGCCGTCCGCCAGCAGACGCTCCCAGTATTCCGGCAGCTCGATTCTCTTTCCCACCGGGTAACCCAGGAAACCGTTGTGCGCGAAGACATAGGCGTTGTTGCGCAGCGGATCACCGGAAACCGCGATCATGAAATCTTCCGGCTCCCAGACGATCGGCACCATGCGGTTGGGATCGTCGGATTCATGGAATACCCTCGGGATGCGTCCCAGCCGCGCGTCCTCCTCCAGGTCCCACACGCCGCGGATGTTCCAGTCCCGCAACTGACGCTCGAACTGCCACGCCGGCAGGCGCGCGTGCTCGAACAGGTAGCGCTTGACGTCCGCCTTGGACCAACCCGCTTTCGCGATGGTCTCGGCGATGATGGGGCTCACGACCACCAGCGGCCGCAGCATGCCGTTGCCGTGACTCGTGGTGAACGTAATCTGCCAGTTGTTGAACTTCTGCAGCGAGTCCGCCAGATACGGCAGCATCTCCTCCGGCGTACTCCCCGACACCGAGGAAAGCGAGCCCCCGCCGGTGTAGCGCGCGATGGTCACGGTGTTGTCCCCGGCGGCGAATCCCATTTCCACGCTGTTCGGTTCCCAGCCGATCTTCGCGAGCGCATCCTCGTTTTCGGCGAGCACCACGCGCCAGGTGTTGCCGTATGTCGCCTTGTCGTTCTTGTGGGGGAGAAACCCCGCCACGTTGCGCAGGTAGAGACGCCAGAAGCGGCCGATCGAAGTATTCGGCATGAACCCGTCGCGCAAGGCGCCTTGCGTGTAGTTGAACCCGAGCGCCTTGATGATCGGACCGTTCAGAATGATCAGCGTGTCGCCGCCCGGCGTATTGCCGCTGTGCTCCACGCCATATTCCGGGTCGCACATCGCCTTGATCAAGGCTACGAGGATGGGCATGTACTCGGGGCGGCAGCCGGCCATGACCCCGTTGACCGCGACGCTCCAGACGGTGGCGGCGCGATTGTCGGGCAGCAGGATACCCAGAACTTCGTCCGGGTCGCGCCCGGTAAAACGGAGAAACGATTCCACGTCCTCGCGTGTCGGCGGAACGATCGGCAGGCCGTCGGAAAATTCGTTTTCGTAGAAGTAGCGGTTGACCGCCTTGAACCCGCCCCTGAAGACGATATCGCGGACGCCCGGCTCCGCCTTGTCACCGACCGCCACCGGCGCAACCGTCAGGTTGTCGATCACGCGCTGCGCCGTGACTTCGAGTATGTTGCGCCGCAGCTCCTCTTTGTTCTGCGTGCCGACGTGACCCGGTACCAGGGCGAGCGGGATGTTGGGCATGCCGAGCCCTGCCGAAGTGGTCGCGGCCTGGCGCATGAATCCTTCACATACGAGAGAGGAGGTCGGATAACCCGCCGCTTCGCACACCGCGCTCGCCCGCAACACGGCGGGCGTGCAGCTCCCTCAACAGGCCATCCCGGAGACGACGGCGTCGACTCCCAGTTCCTTGAAGCGCTGCGGCAGCGCCGCGAGCGCCGCTTTCTCTTCTCCCCCGTGCGTGCTTCCGAATTCCCGCCAGCTCACGAAGCGCACGCCGGGAAAACGCGCCTTGAGCCCCTCCTCCAGCAACTCGAAAACCCGGTCGCCGCGGAACAGGAAATCCCAGAGCTGGGCGACCGTTTTGCCTTCAAGCGACGCGAGCCGCGGCGCGAGCGGCCTAGCGCGCGTCTGCCGCGCCGCCCGCGGCCAGAACACCTCGTAGTACCCGTCCTCGTTCACTTTCGACATTCGGATCCCCCATCATGGACCGCAGGTGTCCAAATCGTGGCTTGCCGGATCACCTGATGTTCCGGGATTCTACGACGCTCCGCGATGTCGCGATAAGCGCCGTCCATATGGTGGCGACAAAAAATCGGCTCCCGTCACTCCGGAGCGCGAGACCGCCGCCCGCTTTGCGGCGGTCCCGTTCAAGAGCGGCGGTGATGCGATACTGCAGGTAATGGGAGGGCACGCGCATGCGCGCCACCACTCCGCCTCTCGGGCCGATCAATCGAGCTTCGTGCCGCTCTGCCTGACCACCTGCGCCCACTTCGCGATTTCCACTCGCAGGTAAGCCGCGAATTGATCGGGCGTGTCGGCGATCACTTCCGCGCCCAGTCCTGCCAGCCTTTCCCGGAATTCCCGCGACCGGGCAATGCCCACCACCGCCAGGTTGAGGCGGGTGACGACGTCATAAGGGGTGCCTGCGGGAGCGAGGACGGCATTCCAGGCGGAAGCCTCGAACCCCGGGATGCCGCTTTCCTCGAAAGTGGGCACATGCGGCAGCGCGCGCGCGCGCTTCACGCTCGCCACGGCGATGGGCCGCAACCGGCCGTTTCTGACGTGGATGACCGCCGGTGGCATGGTGGACAGGAGTGCATCCACCTGTCCACCGACGACTTCGAGCACGGCGGGTGCCATGCCCCGATAAGGCACGTGCAGGACGTTGAATCCGCCCACCCTGGTCCTCAGCAATTCCAGTCCCAGGTGAGGCGTGCTGCCGTGCCCGGGTGATGCGAACACCAGTTGCCCGGGATAGCGTCTTGCGAGCGCGATCAGTTCCCTGACGCTCTTCGCCGGGACCGACGGATGCACGACGAGAACGTTATGCACCGCGGCCACCCGCGTAATCGGCGCGAAATCGCGCATCGGGTCGTAGCTGATTTTTGAATACAGGCTGACGCTGCTCGAGAATGCGGCCGACACGACGAGCAAAGTGGTGCCATCCGGAGGCGACTTGGCGGCCAGCTCCGTGGCGATATTGCCGGTGGCGCCGGGGCGGTTTTCCACGTAGAACTGCCGCTCGAACGATTCGCTCAACGCCGGTGCCATCAGCCGCGCGATGATGTCCGTCGTACCGCCGGGCGCGAATCCCACCAGCATGCGAACGGGCCGGGCGGGATACGCCGGCTGCGCGCACGCGAGTGACGACAGGACCGCACCGCAGGCCAGGACCGCTATCGCGATTGGCGTTCTCATGATCTCTTCGGGCGATGTGACCCGCATACCCGGTTCAAGGTTAGCCGGGCGGCGGGAGCGGAATCATGTCACGTGCCGCCCGGCGGGGAGCGGAAAATGCGATTGGGGGATGGTAATCGCTTCGCGGCGAAAATCATATGGGACGCCGCGAAATTGACGCCGCGCCCATTCTTTGCGATAAACGGCGTTTTCCCGACGCACCGGACCGAACCGCCATGAAGATCACCAGGCTCGACGTCCACATCCTGCGCGCGCCCGACACCGGCCGTCCGCACTGGGTCAGCCATTTCATCGTTCCCAAGGCCAACGAAATTCTCGTGCGCATGCAAACCGACGAGGGCATCGAAGGCATCGGGATCGCCACCAGCTACACGCCGATCGAAGCGGCGATCAAGGCCTTCAATACCGGCATCGGCGAGTTGATCGTCGGTGCCGATCCGCTGGCGCCGGAGCGGCTCTACCAGAAGCTCTTCGCGCTCACCTCGCAGAAGATCGCTTTCGAGAAGGGCTGGTCGCGCGAAGCGATCGTGCGCATCTCCGCGGCGGTGGATATCGCGGCATGGGACATCATCGGCAAGGTGGCCGGGCTGCCGCTGTACCGGCTCTTCGGCGGCTACCGCAGCGCAGTGCCGTGCTATGTCACCTGCGCCTACTACCGCGACGGCAAGGGCCTTTCCGAACTGCGCGACGAAATCGAGATGCTCAGGGCGCAGGGACACACCGGCTTCAAGGGCAAGGTCGGGGGCGTGCCGCTTGCGGAGGACATCGAGCGTATGGCGCTGGTGCGCGAAATCATCGGCGACGACAAGGAACTGATGATCGACGTCAACCGCGGCTGGGACCTCGCCACCGCCGTCGAAGGCGCACGCCTGCTCGAGCCGCTCAAGCCGCGCTGGCTCGAGGAGCCGGTGCGCTGGGCCGACGACCGCCGCGAACTGAAGCTGCTCGCACAGAAGACGCGCATTCCGCTCTCGGCCGGCGAGAGCGAGCTCACGAGCTACGGCTGCCGCGGGCTGCTCGAGGAACAGGCGATCCAGATCCTGCAGTTCGACTGCACCATGATGGGCGGTTTCACCGAGGGACGGAAGCTCGCCGCGCTGTGCGAATTGAACCATGTGCAGGTCGCGCCGCACCACGACTGCTTCATCCATGCGCATATCGTCGCCGCGAGTCCCGCGGGCTGCATCGTGGAGTCCTTCACCGATCCGGAGCGCGATCCGTTGCAGGCGGAACTGTTCGAGGATCCGCCGAAAATCGCCCACGGGCGGCTCACGCTCAAGGAACAACCGGGGCTGGGACTCACGCTGTCGGAAGCCGCACTGAAAAAATTCGGCGAACGCATTCTTTGATCCGGCCCGGCAGCCGGTGACACAGGCGAGCTCGGCCGCCTGATCCGGCGCACGCGATCAGCGTCGCAGCCCCCTCTGCGCGCGAGCCGCGCCTGCAGAGAGGGCACTGCGGGCGCGCGCGCAGGGGTTTGCGTGCGCTCACTTCGTCTCGCGCTGCGCGAATTCATGCCCCGGCCTTGCCCGCGCTTTCCGGCTGCTCGCCGCTGCGATGATTCGGCGCTCTTGGGAGCGCATCGGGCACTGCACCGGCACTCCATCAGTGCGATTCGGGGGCCAGAAGGCACCGGCTTGATCCACCCGACATCGAATTAGTTTTTCTAATCATTAGCGTGACGAAAAATCGCTTTGCTCAAGGGAACGATCAGGCGTAATTTGGCCTCTATGTAATGGTGCGACGCATCAAATAGTAGGACTTTGGAAGGGTATTGAAATATTGCATCGCAACACCAATGTTATCCGGCATGGAAGCCACTTGAAAAACCAGATGGGTGATGAAATGAGAAAAACTGAATCAAAATACAGCCTGGTCGAGCGCATAGAGCAGCTCGATCTGAGCACGGCCGAGAAGCGCGTGGCCATTGAGAACGCGCTCCGCGGCGAGCGGGTCGCGGAACTGCTCCATGGGGTTACCGCGGGTCTCGGAAAACTTGCGGATGCCGTGATCGTGCGGCCGGTGCGGCGCGGCGTGGCGTTGTTCTCGCGTTAGGCAAACCCGCTCGGCCCCGGTGGCCGCCGGCGTCCGGATTTACAGGACAAGAGCGTGCGATCGGATTGAAGGCAGTGATGACGGATCCCAACAGATGAAGGAGTACGACATGTTGTTGTATGACGACCGAATCGAACGTTACGTCGCGCAGGCTCGCAAACTGCGCGCCGAGTTTTACGCCCATCTCATGCGGCAAGCGTGGGCCGGCATCAAGCGCCTGGCGCGCAGGATCAGCCAGCGTTCCGCGCACTACGTGCCGCGGCCGCACTGACGTTCTTCATTTCCGGCCGGACGGATCGCCATTGAGCGCGCATCTCCTCGCCACGAAGCCGGCGGCGTGCGTGCTTGCGCCGATGCACGAGCCCGACATACGTCGACACCCGGCAGTCTTGCCTGCCGAAGACCGCTGGCGCAGGTTCGGGCACGCGATCAGCCCTGCCATGTTGCAGAACTACGTGCGGCAAGCCGCTCGCATGGACTCTTCGACGTTCAACCGAGATTGCCGCCGGCGGGCGGCACCCCATGGACAAGGCCGTGACGTTCGTTCCGGTCAAGCAGGATCTCATGTTGTCACGCCCGGAGATCAACAGCGTCAGCGCAGTTCCGGCACGACCCAGAGCGGGGGCTCGCCGCGGGCAACGCGCTGGATGTTGGCATAGCTGTTGCCGAAGCGCTTGGGCCAGCTCTCCCACGTCGGCCCGGCGGCGTGGGGAGTGAGCACCACGTTGGGCAGGGTGAAGATCGGGTTCCCGGGATCCGGCGGTTCCGGGTAGAACGCGTCCAGGCCGGCGGCCCAGATCTGCTTGTCCCGCAGCGCGCGGTACAATGCAGCGTCGTCGACGAGTTCTCCGCGGGCAGTATTGATGAGGATGGCCTCGCGCTTCATCAAAGCAAGCGTCCGGTCGCAGATCAGGTGGTGTGTCGCCTTGTTGAACGGAGCATGCAGAGACACGACGTCGGATTCGCGCAGCAGGTCGTCGAGTTCGCGATAACTCATGTTGAGCTTCGCTTCGTCCTCGGCCGGGAGCCGGACCGGATCGTAATAGACCAGATTCACCTCGAAGCCGCTCAGCCGGCGCGCGATGGTCCGCCCGATCATGCCGGCACCGATGACGCCGACGGTCTTGCCTGCAAGCTCGTGCTCCTGCTCCTCACCCAGCTTGCTCGACTTCCACTGACCGGCCCTGACCAGACGGTCGAGCGCGGGGAGCCGGCGATAGACCGCCAGCATCAGCATGATCGCGTGCTCCGAGACGGCGTAGGAGTTCGCCCCGCCGTTGTTGGCAAGCGGTATGCCGCTCCGGCGCAGCCGTTCGAGATCGATGCCGTCGTAACCGGCGCTGAGCAACTGGATCAGCTTGATGTTGGTGAGGTGCGGATAGTCGTCCGCCGCAAGCGGCATGCCGCGCAGAAATCCCATCAGGAAGTCGCCCCGCTCGAGCTGCTCGACACGCCGTTCCGGCTCCTTCGAGAGGATCTCGATGGTGAAGCCCTTCGGCAGAAGCGATTCCCCGATCGCCCAGGCCGCCGGGGAAATGACGGGAGAAAACACGATCTTCAATGGACAGACTCCTCAGTTTCCGCCCATGCTACTTTTTCGCCGCGCGTTTCTTTTTCGGCGTCCTTGCGCCGCGCTTTCTCGTGGCCGCCGCCGGTACCCTTCCCGCCTTGCGCGCGGCCTTCGCGGCGGCGGGCCTGCCCCGCTTTTTCTTCGCTGCGGCTTTTTTCTTCGCCGGTTGCCTGCGCGCTGCCGCGGTCTTTTTCTTCGCCGCGGGTTTCTTCGCCGCGCCGTGAAACAGGTTCAAGGCGGAGCCCTTGCGGAACCATTCGAGCTGCGGCCCGCTGAACGTGTGATTGAGCTTCAGCGTCTCGTTCGTGCCGTCGGCGTGCGTCACGCGGCACTCGACCGGCTTGCCGGGCGCCATGTTCTTCAGTCCCACCAGGCTCAAGCGGTCGTCCTCGCGAATGCGGTCGTAGTCCGCGGGGCTCTGGAATGTGAGCGCGAGCAGTCCCTGCTTCTTCAGGTTCGATTCGTGAATACGCGCGAAGCTGCGCACGATGACCGCGACTCCGCCCAGCAGGCGCGGCGACAGTGCCGCGTGCTCGCGGCTGCTGCCCTCGCCGTAGTTGGCGTCGCCGATGATGACCCACTTCACGCCCCCGGACTCGTAGTCGCGCGCGACCTTGGAAACCGTCTCTCCGGTTGCTCCGGTCAGCACGTTCCTCGTCTTGCCGGCCGTGCCGGTATAGGCGTTGATCGCGCCCATGCACAGGTTGTCGCTGAACCTGTCGAGGTGCCCGCGGAAGCGCAGCCACGGCCCGGCCGGAGAGATGTGATCGGTCGTGGTCTTGCCTTTGGTCTTCAGCAGCACCGGCATGTCGAGATAGTCCTTGCCGTCCCACGCCGGCCACGGTTGCATCAATTGCAGCCGCTGGCTCTTGGGATCGATGGTCAGCTTGACGCGGCTGCCGTCAGCGGGAGGCGCGACGTAGTCGGCGTGCCCGCGGTCGAAGTTTTTCGCCGGCACTTCGGGCGCGATCTTCGGTGGATTCAGCTTGAACGGCTGGCCATCCGCGCCGGCGAGCGCATCGGTGAGCGGGTTGAACGAAAGTTTTCCGGCAAGCGCCATCGCGGTGACGATCTCCGGGCTCGCGATGAAGTTCATGGTGGTCGCCTGGCCGTCGTTGCGCGCCGGGAAGTTGCGGATGTACGAGGTGACGATGGTGTTCGGCACCGTGGCGACGTCCTTGGCCCTGCGCCATTGGCCGATGCAGGGGCCGCAGGCGTTCGCGAGCACGATTCCATTGATGTCCTTGAGCGAGCGCATCTGGCCGTCGCGCTCGATGGTGGCGCGCACCTGCTCCGAGCCGGGCGTCACGAGGAACGGCACGGCCGCCTTGACACCGTGTGCCTTTGCCTGCTCGGCGACGTCCGCCGCACGGCTCATGTCCTCGTACGAGGAATTGGTGCAACTGCCGATGAGCGCGCTCGAGATCCGGTCGATGAACTTGTTGCCGGCGTCGCTCACCTCGGCGGCAAGCTTCGAGATCGGGCGCGCGCGGTCGGGAGAGTGCGGGCCGACGACGTGCGGTTCGAGCGTCGACAGGTCGAGCCGCACCACACGGTCGTAGTATTTCCCGGGGTCTGCCTCAACCTCCGGATCCGGCTGCAGCATGTCCATGTGCTTTTCCATCAGCGGCACGAGCCCGCCGCGGCCGGTCGCGCGCAGGTACTTGGCCATGTGCTCGTCGGCGGGGAACATCGAAGTCGTCGCGCCCAATTCCGCGCCCATGTTGGTGATGGTGGCCTTGCCGGTAGCGCTGATGGTGCGCGCGCCGGGGCCGATGTATTCGACGATCGCGTTGGTGCCGCCGGACACGGTGAGCTGGCCCGCCACGTACAAGATCACATCCTTGGGCGCGGTCCAACCGCTCATTTTCCCGGTGAGGTAGACGCAGATGTGCTTCGGATACAGCACCTCCCACGGCAGCCCGGCGATGGTTTCCACCGCGTCGGCGCCGCCGACGCCGACGGCGCACGCGCCGAGCCCTCCGGCGTTGGGCGTGTGGGAGTCGGTGCCGATGATGAGCGTGCCGGGAAAGGCGTAGTTCTCGAGCACCACCTGGTGAATGATGCCCGCACCCGGCCCCCAGAAGCCGGCGCCGTACTTCGCCGCCGCCGAGCGCAGAAAATCATAGACTTCGGTATTTTCCGCAAGCGATTCGCGCAGGTCCCGCTCGCCCTCGACCCGGGCCTGGATCAGGTGATCGCAGTGGATCGTGGCCGGCACCGCGACCGACCCGCGCCGCGTCTGCATGAACTGCAGCAGGCCGGTTTGCCCGAGCACGTCCTGGAACACCACCCGGTCGGGACGCAGGAAGAGATAGCTCCTGCCGGGTTCCATGTCCTGGCGTTCCGGGTCGTCGAGATGCCCGAGCAGCACCTTGTCGGCCAGGGTCAGAGGTCTGCCCAGACGGCGGCGCACCACCTTCAGATTTTTCGCCATGGTCGCGTAGACCCTGGCGGCCATTTCGGGAGTCGATTCGATAGTAACCATTTTCGAGCTTTCCTCGCACTTGGATTAACACGCAAACACAAACATGGCAAAAGACCTCTCCCAACCACAGGCCGATGATACGCATCATCAAGCGGACAGGCGGCCGGGAAAGGTT
This sequence comes from Betaproteobacteria bacterium, assembly GCA_016202605.1. Taxonomy (GTDB): domain Bacteria; phylum Pseudomonadota; class Gammaproteobacteria; order Burkholderiales; family SG8-41; genus DSOT01. The sequence goes on along the minus strand of JACQOJ010000126.1, from coordinate 1,073 downwards.
GCTTCCGCCTTCCTTACTCAACGCGGATGTTCGCCAACCTGATCACCTTGGCGTATTTCCCGATCTCCCGCTTGAGCAGCGCCGCCAGCTCCCCGGGGCTGCTGGCGACGGGATCCAGAGCCTGCTTCGGCATGAACGCGCGCACCTCCGCGGTATCGAGCGCCTTGCGGATCTCCGCGTTCATCTTGTCCACGATCGATTTCGGCGTGCCCGTCGGGTAGAACATCGCGTACCAGTTGTCGGACTCGAAACCCGGATAGACCGAGTTCATCGTCGGCAAATCCGGCAGGGCCGAGGAGCGCTTCGGCGTCGTGACCGCGAGCGCCTTCGCCTTGCCGGTCCTCAGGTGCGGCATGATCGAAGGCGCCGTGGCGAAGAGGTAATCGACTTCTCCGGAGATCAATGCCAGCACCGCGGGCCCGCCACCGCGGTAGGTGAGCACCGTGGATTTGATGCCGGTGACCTGATTGAGCATTTCGCCGGTCAGATGGCTGGTGCTGCCCGCGGTATTGCCGGCCGCGTTCATGTTCCCCGGCGTTCGCTTCGCCAGCGCCACGAGTTCCTTGACCGATTTCACCGGAACGCTCGGGTGCACGGACAATACCAGCGGCGTCGAGGAAATCCAGCTGATCGGCGCGAGATCGTTGTGGATGTCGAATTTTACCCGCTTGCCGTAGAGGGTGACGACCACCGAGATGCTGCCGGACGTGAAGAGTATGGTATTGCCGTCCGGCGGGGAATCCACGGCGAGCTGGCCTGCGATCAGGCCGCCCGCGCCGGTCCGGTTATCGATGATGAAGTTCTGTCCCGTGCTCTTCTGGAACGCAGTCGACAGCAGCCGGGCCTGGATATCCGTCCCGCCGCCCGGCGGGAACGGCACCAGGATACGCACCGGTTTATCGGGCCACTGCTGGGCGGCGGCCTGCATTGGATTGACGACCCAAATCGCGGCGACCGCCGCCACTACACATGCTTTTTTACCCATCTGAACCTCCTCCTTATGGATGACAGCTTAGTTATCGTGCCGTCATGCTAGCACTTCGCCGTCAACCTGAAACCGGTGATGAGTGATG
>JACQOJ010000018.1 GCA_016202605.1 Betaproteobacteria bacterium | reverse complement strand
TTCTCGACCTGCCCGGCCTTGATGCCGTGGATGCGGATGAGGTCGAGCAGCGAATCGAGCGGCGCCTGGATGGGAGAACCCACCGACCAGCGCTTGATGTTGGTGTTCATGATCTCGTAGGTCGCGCCGAGTTCGTGCACCAGGCGGTCCGGTTCGGGCGCCTTGCCGACGCGGCGCGTCTCGTCATAAGCGACGAAGAAATTGCGTTCGCCCGAGAACACGTCCTCCACCGCCGTGAAACCGTGCGCCACCATCGCGGCCGCCGCCGCTCCGTTTCTTGCCGGCATGCCGCCGAAGTCGAACGCCTTCTCGATGTGCTCCTCGTCGCGCATCCAGCAGGAGACGCCGGAGCACTGTTGCGCGGTATAGGAGAGCAGGTGCCGCGTCCGGTCGTAATCGAGCCCGGCGAGAGCGCCGGCGGCGGCGGCGGCGCCGAACATCGGTCCGAAACTGTGCGTGGAATGCCCCGCCTCGCGGAAATCGTAGGCGTGCAGCGCCATCGTCAGGCGGCAGCCCACATCGTAACCGAGCGCAACGGCGCGCAGGAATTGCGTGCCGCTGCGCTTCTCGCGCTCGGCCATCGCCAGCGCCGCGGGCACGATTCCGCAGCCGGGATGGGTGAGGGAGGGCGCATGCGAATCATCCGTTTCGTCGGCATGCGCGAGCATCCCGTTCGCGAGGGCGGCGTGCTCGGCGGTGGTGACGATCTTCGAGCCGATGACGCAGGCCTCCTTGTTGCCGCCGAGCGTCTTGACGTAGGAGATCGCCTTCTCGCCGGGCAGCAGGCGCGAGCCCGATACCATGGCGGCGATGGTGTCGAGCACGTGGTGCTTGGTTTTCTCCACGACCGCCTTGGGCAACGGTTTCCTCAGGGCCTGCGAGATGTAGGTCGCAAGCCCGCGCATGACCGGAGAAACGTCCGGCGTCTTGCGTCTCTTTTTCATGGCATCAGTCCTCCCCCGTTTACGTGTATCGACTGTCCGGTGACAAAGCGCGCGTCGGGCCCGCACAGCATGCGCACCATGGCCGCCACTTCCTCCGGCTCTCCGCGGCGGCCGAGGGGCGGCAGCGAAGGCCGGTAGTCCGGACGCTCGGGCGCGCCCGGCAGCCCGCGCACGGTTTCCACCATGCCGGGGACGACGCAATTGACGGTGATGTTGTGGTGCGCGAGGTCCAGCGCCACGGCCTTCGTCATGCCGGCGAGGCCGGCCTTGGCTGCGACGACATGCGGACGGCCCTCCGCGCCTTTGTGGCCGGTAAGCCCGCCGATGTTGACGACTGCGCCCCCGCCGGCGCGCACCATGTGCGGCAGGCACGCCCGGGTGCAGATGAACGAACCGTCGAGCACGATGGAGATGATGCGGCGCCACTCGTCGAGCGCGATGTCGGCAAACGGTGTTTCCGCCCGCACCGCCGCATTGTTCACCAGAATGTCGATGCGCCCGAAGCGGCGCACCGTTTCATCCGCCATCTGCGCCACAGCGGCCGGATCGGTGACATCGGCGATGTGGAGAGCGGCCTTGCCGCCCGCGCCTTCGATCATTTTCACCGTCTCGCGCCCCAGCTCGCGCGATGTCCTGGCGTTGACCATGACGGCCGCACCGCCTGCGGCGAGCGCGCGCGAAATCGCGCGTCCGATGTTGCGCGCCCCGCCGGTTACCAGCGCAACCTTGCCCGCCAGTTCGTCGCCTTTCCTCATTCCTGCATTGCCTGCCATGCCTGCTCCTGCATCACGTTGTCAAATCGTGCCGCGCGCCGCGGGCGCGCGGCACCGCGGTCCGCGCCAGCACCGCCACGTCGTCGAGCGCGGTCAGGTTCCGGCATAAGCCGATGATCTCGTCGATCTGCCCGGGAGCGAGAACCGCCGCGGTGAGTCCGGCGAACTTTGCTTCCAGATCGGCGTCGCTCATCGGCCGCTCGAGCGTGCCGAGAGCGTGCGCCACGTGCACGGAAAGGGTGCGGCCATCCTCGAGAGCGATCGTAACATGCGCTTCCGTCCTGCCGATTGCGGCGTCGGGCAGCGCGGTCACGCGCTCGCGCAGCGCGCTGATCCGCGGGTCGCGCACGCACGCGTCGCTGAACTGCGCCTCGCCGGCGGCGCCATGGACGAGCGCCGCGGCAGCGGCATGATAGACGCTGAATTTCCCTTCGAGGCCGCTCGCGGGTTCTCGCTTGCCCGTGAGTCGCGGCACCAGCGGACTGACCCTGAGCTCGATGCGGTCCACGCTCTCGGGCGCGATCGCGTGCCTGTTGCGCAACTGAATGCAGCCGTCGATCGCGGCGTGCACCACGAGGCCGCACGCGTATGGCTTGTACATATTGGACATCAGTTCGTAGCGTTCTCCCCATCCTTCCGTGATCACGCCGGGATCGAACCGGGAGGATGTGACGCGAGCAAAGCCGCGCGGCGCTTCGATCGCCTGTTCGGAACTGGTGAAGTTGCGTGAGGCAAGAAGCGCGGCGGTGAGCCCGTTCTGCGCGGCCCGGCCCGGATGCAGGCTCTTGCACATGCTGCCGAACATCTCCTGCAGCCCGGCCGATTGCGTCGCGGCGATGCCCAGCGCCCACGCCATCTGCCGCGGGTCGAGACCGAGCAGCTTGCCGGCGGCGGCGGCGGAACCGAACACTCCCGCCGTACCGGTGATGTGCCAGCCGGTTTCGTAGTGCTCGGGAAACACCGACAGCCCGATGCGCTCTTCGGCTTCGACACCGAGAGCAAACGCATGCACAAGTTGCGCGCCGCTGGTCTTGCGCCATTCTGCGAGCGCGATGAGCGCCGGCAGCACCGGCGCGCTGGGATGAATGGCCCGCGCGTGGGTGTCATCGAAGTCCAGCACGTGCGAACTGATGCCATTGATGAGCGCCGCGTGCAGGATGTCGAGGCGCTCGCCGCGGCCCAGGACGGCCGCCTGCGGCGGACCGGAGAAAGGGGCCACGGCGGCGAGCGCGCGGTCGACGGTTTCGTGACGCGAACTGCCGATGGCGCAGCCGAGCCAGTTGAGCAGCGCGCGCGCCGCCTCGTGCCGTACCGCCTGTGGGATATCTTCATAACGGGATCGAACCAGATTGTGGGCGAGTGCGCGGGTGACGTCCATGGGACTCTCAATGATGAATGCGGAATGATGAATCCGGAATAAGACGGTCGCCGCGTTCGCGATCGTCCCGGTTGCAGCCGCTAATCAGCGCGTACGCCGGCCGTCTTGAGCACCTTGGTCCATTTCCCGGTTTCCGACCGGATATATGCGGCGAACTGTTCCGGTGTGTTGCCGATCGCCGTCGCGCCCTGGCTGGCGAGCCGTTCCTGTACCTCGGGTTGACGCAGGGTGTTGACGATCTCCGCGTGGAGCCGTGTTACGACGCTCTTCGGTGTGGCGCCCGGCGCCACGATGCGCGTCACGATATCGACCCCGGCGCCCGGCGGGAACGGCACGATCACGCGAACCGCACGGGCCGGATAGCCTTGAGCCGCGACCGGGAGAGAAAACATCGTGCTGAACGTGAGGGCCGCCAAAAGGATGATGCCGCCTGCCGCGCGTTTTCGAATCATGATGGGATCCTTGTCTGAGGCTCTGGTGCCCTCCTGCCGTGACTGCGGCAGGTGCCGGGAAAGGCGTGGTCACTGCGCGAACCGCCGCTCGCACCGCCGCCGGGGAAAAATTCTAACAGACCGCCAATCCCGTCTCAACGCGAGGGGGTTGCACAAAGCCGTCAGATCCTGTTGGTGGATCACCGAAAACTCCATCTGTTCGCGCTGCGCAAGTGAAGCGCACGATCGCCCGCGCATGGCGATCGGATTACGAGGGATAATCATTTGAATCCGTTCTTTTTGGAACACGGCTGCGCCCTTGGGCTAAAATACGGCGCTTGCTTAATCGCGGAGCCGGCACGACATGAAAAGACCCCTGGTAGGCATCGTCATGGGAAGCCAAAGCGACTGGGAGGTGATGCAGCATGCCGCGCGCCAGCTCAAGGATTTCGGCGTGCCGTTTGAGGCGCGGGCGCTTTCCGCCCATCGCACGCCGGACCTGCTGATCGAGTGGATGGAAGGGCTGATCGCCGGCGGCGCCAAGTGCTTTATCGCCGGGGCGGGCGGCGCGGCGCATCTCGCCGGGGTGGTGGCCGCCAGGACCAGGCTGCCGGTGCTGGCGGTGCCGATACCTTCCAAGCACTTGGGCGGGCTGGATTCACTGCTGTCCATGGTGCAGATGCCCAAGGGCATCCCGGTCGCCACTTTCGCGATCGGCGATGCGGGCGCTGCGAACGCCGGCCTGTTCGCGGTGGCGATGCTGGCGCTGGAGGACAAAAAACTCGCCAAGGCGCTGCAGGCTTTCCGCAAAAAGCAGGTGGAAGCGGTGAAGACCGCAAAGCTGCCCCGTCTGTAAGGCGAGCGGCCGACATGCCGCCCGCTTCGCGTTTTTCCGCTCACTGATCGCCAGTCACGTCCTTATCAATTGACGCCATGACCGACAACGACACGCCGCTTTTCGAAACCGATATCAAGAGCCTGAAATTTCTGCACCGCGGCAAGGTGCGCGATCTCTATGCCGTGGGCGAGGACAAGCTGCTGGTGGTGCAGACCGACCGTCTGTCGGCGTTCGACGTGATCCTGCCCACACCGATTCCCGGCAAGGGTCGCGTGCTGACCGAGCTGTCGTTGTACTGGTTCGGCAAGCTCGCGCACGTCATTCCCAACCACCTGACCGGGATTGCGCCGGAGTCGGTAGTGACGGGGGCCGAGCGCGCGCAGGTCGCCGGGCGCGCGATGGTGGTGAGGAAACTCAAACCGCTGCTGATCGAGGCGGTGGTGCGCGGCTACATCATCGGCTCGGGCTGGAACGATTACCGCAAGACCGGCGCGGTGTGCGGCATCCGGCTGCCGGCGGGACTGAAGCAGGCGGAAAAGCTGCCGCGGCCGATATTCACGCCGGCGTCCAAGGCGCCCGCGGGACAGCACGACGAGAACATTACCTTCGCCGAAGCGGAAAAAACCGTCGGCGCGGATCTCGCGGCGAAGGTCCGCGATGTTTCGATCCGGCTCTACGCCGAGGCCGCGGACCATGCTGCGACCCGCGGCATCATCATCGCCGACACCAAGTTCGAGTTCGGCACCGACGGGGCGGGAAATCTCGTGCTGATCGATGAGGCGCTGACGCCGGACTCCTCGCGCTTCTGGCCGGCGGCGGAGTACCGCACGGGGATCAGCCCGCCCAGCTTCGACAAGCAGATCGTGCGTGACTGGCTGGAGACCCAGCCGTGGGACAAGAAGCCGCCTGCGCCTGCGCTGCCGGACGACGTGTTGAGGAAGACCTCCGAGAGGTACCGCGAGGTGATGCGGCTGCTCGTTGAAGCGTGAGGAGTGATGAGTGAGGAGTGAGAACAGATCGGCGTGCCGCTGGTCTTTGTTCCCTGTCGCGTGTCTCCCGGTGGCGCGTTCTTTGCATCCTCGTAGTTCATTCTTATGGTTTCTGAGCGCGAAATAGATGAAGCTGTTGCCGTCCTGCGCGCGGGCGGGCTGGTCGCGTTTCCGACCGAGACGGTGTACGGACTCGGCGCCGACGCCTCCAATCCCGAAGCGGTAAGAAAAATCTTCGCCGCCAAAGGCCGTCCGCACGACCATCCGCTGATCGTGCACATCGCCGACGCGGTGCAGGTCGCCAACTGGGCGCGCGAAATGCCCGGGGCCGCACACGCGCTCGCCCGGAAATTCTGGCCCGGGCCGCTCACCATGATCCTGAAGCGAGCACCCCGCGTGAACGATCTGGTCACCGGCGGCCAGGACACGGTTGCGCTGCGCGTGCCCGCGCATCGCGTGGCGCAGGCGCTGCTGCGCGCGTTCGGCGGCGGAGTCGCCGCGCCGTCGGCCAACCGTTTCGGGCGCGTGTCCGCCACCACCGCCGAACACGTCCGACGCGAATTCGGCGCCGCCGTCGGGTGCGTGCTCGACGGCGGCGCGGCCGACGTCGGCATCGAATCGACGATCGTCGATCTGTCCGGCGCGCGGCCGGCGCTGCTGCGCCCGGGCTGGATCACCGCCCGGCAACTCGAAGCGACACTGGGCCTGCCGCTTGCGGTGCCGGAGGCACAGTCGCCGCGCGCGCCCGGCACACTGGCCAAACATTATGCGCCGCAGACGCCGCTGATGATGATGGAAGGGGACTTGCTGATCGAACTTGCGACGAGCCTGTCGCGCCAGGGCCGGCGCGTTGCGGTTCTCGCGCGCTCGGCGCGGCAGCCGCTGATCGAGGGACTGGTCTGGGTCGCAGCGCCGCAGGATGCGGCACCCTATGCGCACGACCTGTACGCGAACCTGCGCCGGCTCGACACGGCCGGCTGCGACGTGATCCTGCTGGAAGATCCGCCGCAGGGCGCGGAGTGGTTCGCGATCCGCGACCGGCTCAACCGCGCCGCGGCCGGCGCGCAGGAAAACCTGGCGTAGCTCCTGGTCCGGGAACTGCCGGACCTGCCTGACATGAATTCGCTCGTCCGGGGAATCTGTCGGCCCCGAGCCCGACAATTTCCTAACGGTAGAACACTTCGACCAGGAACAGCGGTATGGCGGGAATATAGGTGACCATGAGCAGCACTGCCAGCAGCACGCCGATGAACGGGAGGTTGGCCTTGGTGACGTCCCAGACGTTTTCCTTCGCGATCGAGCAGGCGGTCATCAGCACGCTCGCGACCGGCGGGGTCTGCTGGCCGATCGCGAGGTTCAGCGTGACGACGATGCCGAAATGCACCGGGTCGATCCCGACCGCGGTCACCACCGGCATCACGATAGGCACCACCAGGATGATTGCCGCGGCCGAGTGCAGGAACAGGCCGACGGCGAAGAAAAACACGTTGAGCAGCAGCAGGACCAGGTAGGGGTTGCTGGTGAGATCGGTGATCGCCTGCGCCAGCTTCTGCGGCACCTGCACCTCCGTCAGGTAGACGCCGAGCAGCGCGCTGGAGGCCACCAGCAGCATCACCACCGCGGTCTGGACCACGCCGTCGATGACCGCGTTCTTCAGCATTTTCCAGTTGATCTCGCGATAGTAGAACGCGACCCCGGTCGCGGCGACGACAGCGAGCCCCGCGCCCTCGGTGGCGGTGACGAAGCCGCCGAAGATGCCGCCGAGGATGATGATGGGGAGCAGGAAGGCGAGCGCGGCGTCCGTGAACGTGCGCCACAGGTGACGGAGGTTGAAAACCTCCTCGACGGGATAGTTGCAGCGCACCGCGTACCAGTAGCAGAGCCCCATCATCAGGAGGCCGCCGATGATCCCCGGGATGATGCCGGCGACAAAAAGCTGCACCACCGAGGCGCCCGCCATTACCGCATAGAGAATCATGGGGATGGAGGGCGGAATGATGATGGCAAGCGAGGCCGACGAGGAAGTAATCGCCGCGGTGAACGGCCCGGGGTAGCCCTTCTTCTTCATCGCCGGCATCAGCACCGAGCCGAGCGCGGCGACGTCGGCCACCGCCGAGCCCGAGATCTCGGCGAAAAACATCGACGTTCCCACGTTGACCATCGCCAGCCCGCCGCGGACGAAGCCGAGCAGCGCCGAAGCGAACGCGATCAGCCGCCGCGAGATGCCGGAAGTGTTCATGATCGCCCCGGCGAGGATGAACAGCGGGATCGCGATCAGCGGGAAGTTGGTCGCGCCGTTGTACATGTCGATCGCGAGGTTGGGCAGCGAGTCGGCGCCGTGGGACACGAGCATGGCGACGACCGCCGCGATGCCGAGCGCCACTGCGATCGGCACGTTGATCAGCACCAGCGCGAGCATGCCGAGGGCGAGCAGCAGGATTTCCACTACGGATTGATCTCCATGCGCCGGGCGCCGTCCCGTCCGGCGGCGGCGCGCAGCAGCGCGGGCAGCCGCAGCAGCTCCGCGATCACGAACAGCGTCGCGCCGATCGGGATGACCGACTGCGTGTACTTCACCGAAACCTCGGGAATGCTGACGAGGTAATCGGTGGCGAGGACGTCGAGCACCGAGATCCCGATCCACGCCATCAGCGCGAAGAAACCGATGACGCAGCCCTCGGCCGCCAGCGTGACCGCGATCCGCAGCCCGCGCGGCATGGCCTCGACCAGGCCCGGCACCCCGATGTGCGCGCCGCGCAGCGCGGCGAGCGCCGCGCCGTAGAAAGTGATCCAGGCGAGCAGGATAGAAGCGACCTCGTCGTACCACACCAGCGACGCTCCGGCCCAGCGGAAGGTCACCCCGATCGGGACCACGACCGCGAGCGCGACCATCAGCACGAACGCGACCGATTCGAGGAGCTTTTCGTACGCCGCGCGTACGCGAGCCAGCGACATCACTTCACCGGCGGGCAAAAATCAGACAAAGTGACGAAAAAGAGTGACGGGAAAGAGTGACGAAAGAAGATGACGAAGACCGCTCCGGCCCCATCCGTCACCTTTTTCCATCACTTCTTCGCGTCACTTCTTCCTGTCACTTCCATGTCTGGCTACTTGGCCAGCGAGAGCGCCTTGTCGATCAGCGCCTTGGATCCCTTCACTTCCTTGCCGAACTCTTCGTAGACCGCCTTGCTGGCCTTCACGAAGGCGGCCTTGTCGGCTTCGTTCACCTGCACGCCGGCGGCCTTCATCTTCTCCAGCAGATCTTTCTCGTCCCTGGCGGCGGTTTCGTAGACGAAGGACTGCGTCTCCTTCGCGACCGACTCGAGGACCTTGCGCACGTCGGCGGGGATCGTGGCCCAGCGCTTGGAGCCGACCGTCACGTACGCGGGCGTATAGACGTGGCCGGTGAGCGACAGGAACTTCTGCACCTCGTGGAATTTTGCGCTATAGATCTGCGAGAAGGGGTTTTCCTGCCCGTCGAAGACCCCGGTCTTCAGCGCCGTGAACACCTCCGAGAACTTCATCGGGCTCGGGTTCGCGCCGTACGCCAGGACCATCTTCACGCGCCACTAGACTACCGGCGAGCGCAGCTACAAGTCCTTCAATTCGCCGGGCACGTAGATCGGGCGCCGGTTGATG
>JACQOJ010000127.1 GCA_016202605.1 Betaproteobacteria bacterium | reverse complement strand
TCCTTGAACTGTGCGCGCATGGTATTGGCGAGCGCACCGTGCTTGAGCGAGAGCGCTTCGGTCTTCTTCTCCAGCGCCTCCAGCTTCTTCGCGAGTTCCTTGTGCGCGGCGAGCACCTCGCGCATGCGAACGAAGGCGCGCACGACGTAGAGGCTCATCTCGACGGCGCGCGGCGAGTTGAGGACGGCGGCAGCCATGAGAGCCCCGTGCTCGGTGAAAGCGAAAGGCGGCCGGCGCAGGCCCATCATGGCACCTGGATTGGACATCACAATCTGTGATCTCCAATTTTCAAATTCCTGATTTGTAAGCTGAAACATGAAGTCCTTCGGGAATCGTTCCGGATTCCGTTTCGCCGCCTGCACGAGCACCCGGGTCTCGACGCCATAAAGCGCCGCCAAGTCACTATCGAGCATGACCTTGTGCCCGCGCAAGAAGAGGATCGCTCGCTCAATACGCTCGACGGGAACAGGGGCTGCGCTCATGACGCATTAACGCGCCAACCCCAAGAAAGTGAACCACACTTAGGCGCGGGCAAGCACGATCGCGGCGGTGGCGACGATGTCTTCGACGCTCGCGCCGCGGGAGAGGTCGCTGATCGGCCGCGCGAACCCCTGCAGCACCGGGCCGATCGCGCGCGCGCCGGCCAGACACTGGGTGAGCTTGTAGCCGATGTTTCCCGCGTCGAGGTCGGGGAACACCAGGACGTTCGCCTGGCCCGCGACGGGACTTGCGCCCTTCAGCTTCTTCGCCGCCACCTGCGGCACCAGGGCGGCGTCGGCCTGCAGCTCGCCGTCGATGGCGAGCGCCGGCGCGCGCGCGCGGGCGAGCGCGAGCGCGCGCGTCACCTTGTCGACGCGCGCGTGCTGCGCGCTGCCCTTGGTGGAAAACGAGAGCAGCGCGACGCGGGGCTCCTCGCGCAGGAGCGCGCGGCAGGTTTCCGCGGAGGCGAGCGCGATGTCGGCGAGCACCTCGGGGTCCGGATCCACATTCACCGCGCAGTCGGCGTAAATGTAGCTCTTCGCGGCCCCGCCCTCCCTGCCGGGAACGATCATCAGAAAAAAGCTCGACGGCGCGCGGATGCCCTCCGCGAGTCCCACGGTCATGAGCCCCGCTTCGATCACGCGCCCGGTGGTGTTCGCCACGCCGGCGATCATCGCATCCGCGTCCCCGGCCCTGACCATCATTCCGGCGTGAAACAGCGGCTTGCGGATGAGCCGCCGCGCGACCTTCGGGCTCGCGCCCGGCCGGCCGGCCGCATAGAGGCCGGCGTATGCATCGAGCCGGCCGCTTTCTTCCGGGTCGAGCGTTACGATACCCTCGAGCGAGACCCCGGCGCGCGCGGCCGTGGCGCCGATCTCGGCGCACCCGCCCAGCAGGACCGGGACCGCGATGCCCTCGTCCCTCAACCGCCCCGCGGCCGCAACGATGCGCTCGTCATTGCCCTCGGGAAAAACCAGGCGCCTGGCGCCCGCACGCGCCTGGGCGATACACGCGTCAACGATGTCGCTCACGTCCGCTCGCCATTCGATCGTTCCCGGCACCCGTCGTTCATTTCACCTCCGTGCGAAAGCGTGCATCGTAGCAATTCCGCCCCGGCGGCGTAAACGGCTCTCGCCGCGCGCCGCGACCGCGCGGTATCATTCCCCGCAACGGTCACGCAATACCGGTTGACATGCCTCCACGACGGTTGCCATGAAAATACTCGTTCTCGGCGCGGGCGGTATCGGCGGCTACTTCGGCGGGCGCCTCGCGCAGGCCGGCGCCGACGTCACGTTCCTGGTGCGTCCCGCACGCGCGGCGAAGCTCGCGCAAAGCGGTCTTGTCATCCGCAGCCCGGCCGGTGACGCGCGGTTACCGGTCGCCACGGTGACCGAGACGGATCTCAGGCCGGTCTACGATCTCGCCATCCTCGCCTGCAAGGCCTACGATCTCGACGTGGCGGGTGCGGCCCTCGCGCCCGCGGTGGGGCCGCACACGGCGATCCTCCCGATGCTGAACGGCCTGCGTCACATCGACGAGCTGGCGGGAAGATTCGGGGCGGTGCGCGTGCTGGGCGGTCTCGCGCACATCGCGGTGACGCTCACGCCGGACGGCGAGATTCACCACCTGGGAAACTTTCACCTGCTGGCATTCGGCGAACGCTCGGGCGGGCGGTCGCCGCGCTGCGAGGCTTTTTCGGAAATCTGCGCCGAAGCGAATTTCGCTTCGCGCCTGTCCGACAACATCAACCTCGAGCTGTGGGAGAAGTTCGTGTTCCTGGCGACGCTCGCGGGAATGACCTGCCTCATGCGCGCGAACGTGGGCGCGATCATGCGCGCCGACGACGGGGAAGCGCTCACCCGCGACATGCTGGAGGAGTGCCGCAGGGTCGCCGCTGTTTCCGGCCATCCGCCGCGCCCCGACGTGCTCGCCGGCTATTCGGCCACGCTCACCGAGCGCGGCTCGAAGCTGACGGCGTCCGTGTTGCGCGACATCGAGCGCGGCGCGCGGATCGAGGGCGAGCACATCGTGGGCGACATGCTGCGGCGGGCGCGGGCGCTGGGCATCGTGACACCCCTGCTGCGCGCCGCCCTCGCGCACTTGCAGGCCTACGAGCGCGGCCGCGGCGGCTCCTGAAAAAGCTGACGGACGGGATCAACAGGATCCACAGGATGGTTTTTCCTGAACCAGGTCAATCATGCAAATCCCGTCCATTCACCGGGTTCAGAAGGGAATGTCGTCGTCCATCTCGTCGAACGCGCCGCCTTTCTTCGGTTGCGGCTTTGCGCCTCCGGCCGCGGGAGCAGCGGCCGCGGGAGTTGCGGCCGCGGGCGCCGGCGGCTCGCGTGTCATCGGCTCCGCACCCCCGCCGCGCGAACCCAGCATCTTCATCTCGCTCGCGACGATCTCCGTGGTGTAGCGGTCCTGGCCGTCCTTGTCCTGCCACTTGCGGGTGCGGAGCGAACCCTCGATGTAAACCTGGCTGCCCTTCTTCAGGTACTCGCCCGCGATCTCGGCGAGCCGCCCGAAAAAAGCGATGCGGTGCCATTCGGTGCGCTCCTGTTTTTCGCCGCTCTTGTCTTTCCACGTATCGGTGGTCGCCACGCTGATATTGGTGACCGCGGCGCCGTCCGGCAGATAGCGCACTTCCGGGTCGCGTCCCAGGTTGCCGATCAGAATCACCTTGTTGATTGAGGCCATGTCAGGTTCCCCCTGCGATTAACTTGAGTACATTCTCTTCGTCGAAGCCCGCGCTGTCCACCTTCAGATACGCGCGGCGCTCGCCGGCGATCACGCGCGCCTCGTGAACGCCCGCCAGCGCCTTGAGCCGCGCCGTCAGGCCGTGCGCCCCGTTGCGGTCGAGTTCCGGAATCGTGTAGACGCGCGCGCTGAGCATCGCGGGCACCCGCATCCCGAACGAAAGCGCAAGCCAGATCGCGAGCAGCGCCGCATCCAAGGCAACGACACCGGCCGCGCTCCAGCGTTGATAAAGGTAACCGCCGGCCGCCGCGCCGAGGAACGTTCCGAGGAACTGGATGCTGGTGAAGACGCCGATCGCGGTGCCTTTCGCTTCCGCCGGAGCGATGCGCGTGATCAGCGACGGCAGGCACGCTTCGAGCACGTTGAACGGCGTAAAGAACACCAGCAGGGCGAACGCGGCGAGCCATACGCTGCCCAGCAGCCACGGCAACGCCGCGTGCCCGATCAACAGCAGCGCCACCGAACCGATGAAGATCCTCCTGACGTGGGTTGCGGTCCGCGCCTTGATGATCGCGGGGATCATCAACGCAAAGGAACCGAGCATGACCGGCAGGTAGACTTTCCAGTGGTCCGCCACCGCCATTCCCGCGTCGCGCAGGGAGAACGGCACGGCGATGAACAGCGCCATCAGCACCGCGTGCAGCGCGAGGATGCCGTAATTCAGGCGCATGAGCTGCGGGTCCTTGAGCACGCGCCAGAACTCGGCCCAGCCCCCCGGCCCGCGCGCCTGTCGATCGTGCGCCTCGGGCACATCCGGCACGACGCCATACACCACCGGCATCGCGGCCAGCGCGAGGATGCCGGTCAGGGCGAAAATGCCCGGCACCCCGATCATGCGGTTGAGCCAGGGGCTCGCCACCAGGGACAGCGCGAAGGTGGCCCCGATGGTCGAGCCGATCATCGCCATCGCCTTGGTCCGATGCTCGTCGCGCGTCAGGTCGGCCGCCATCGCCACCACCGCCGCCGATATCGCGCCCGCGCCCTGCAGCACGCGTCCGACGATGATGACGTGGATGTGGTGGCCGAACGCCGCGATGAAGCTGCCCACGGCGAAGATCAGCAGCCCGGCATAGATGACCGGCTTGCGGCCGTAGCGGTCCGACCACCAGCCGAAGGGAATCTGCAGGATCGCCTGGGTCAGTCCGTAGGCCCCGATCGCGATTCCCACCAGCGTCAGGTTGTCGCCGCCGGGCAGGCTCTCGGCGTAGATCGCGAATACCGGCAGGATCACGAACATGCCCAGCATGCGCAGCCCGAACAGCCCCGACAGGCCGATGCTCGCGCGCAGTTCCCGGGCGCTCATTTTCTCGCTGGAAGGCATTGACGGAACGGGACTGAAACAGATTGGGAAAAGACTTCGGACTCCGGTATATTAACAGGTTTGGCACGATTTACGCCCCGCTTTGGCCGCCAATCATCAATCGTCCGTTATACGGCTCCATGCCCCCGGTCCCGAGTTTCCCGCGCGGAGCGCGGAGCTCATCCGCATCCGCGGGGCGCGCACGCACAATCTCAAGAACGTCAACCTCGACCTGCCTCGCAACCGGCTGATCGTGATTACCGGGCTCTCCGGCTCCGGCAAGTCATCGCTCGCCTTCGACACGCTCTACGCCGAGGGCCAGCGCCGTTATGTCGAGTCGCTGTCCGCCTACGCGCGCCAGTTCCTGCAGCTCATGGAAAAGCCCGACGTCGACCTCATCGAGGGCCTGTCGCCGGCGATCGCTATCGAGCAGAAAGCGGCGAGCCACAATCCGCGCTCCACGGTCGGCACCATTACCGAGATCCACGACTACCTGCGGCTGCTCTACGCGCGCATCGGCGACCCGCACTGCCCCGAGCACGACATCCTGCTCTCGGCGCAGAGCGTCTCGCAGATGGTCGATCACGTGCTGGCGTTGCCCGAGGACACGCGCCTCATGATCCTCGCCCCGCTCATCGTCGGGCGCAAGGGCGAGCAGGCCGATTTGTTCGACGAGCTGCGCGCGCAGGGTTTCGTGCGGCTGCGGATCGACCGCGAGGTCCATGACATCGATCGGCTGCCCAGGCTCAGGAAAAACGTGAAGCACACGGTCGAGGTCGTCGTGGACCGCCTCAAGGTGCGGGCGAACGCCAAGCAGCGCCTCGCCGAATCGTTCGAGACGGCATTGCGGCACGCTGACGGCCGGGCCCTCGCGGTGGAGATGGACAGCGGCAGGGAACACCTCTTCTCCGCGAAATTCGCCTGCCCGGTCTGCAGTTATTCGTTGCCGGAACTCGAGCCCCGCCTTTTCTCCTTCAACAATCCGATGGGCGCCTGCCCGCGTTGCGACGGGCTGGGCACGATCAGTTTTTTCGATCCCAGGCGCGTCGTGGCCTTCCCCGATCTTTCGCTCGCCTCCGGCGCGATCAAGGGCTGGGACCGCCGCAACCAGTTCTACTTCCAGATGCTGCAGGGCCTTTCAGGGCACTACGGCTTCGATATCGAGAAGCCGTTCAGCGAGCTGCCGGAGCAGGTCCGGAGCGCGGTGCTGCACGGCTCGGGCCGGGACAAGATCCGTTTCGTCTACATCGGCGAGCGCGGCAACAAGTTCGTGCGGGAGCACCCTTTCGAGGGCGTCATCCCGAATCTCGAGCGCCGCTACCGCGAAACGGATTCGATCGTCGTGCGCGAGGAACTCGCGAAGTACCTCAACACCCGGGCCTGTCCCGAATGCGACGGCACGCGGCTGCGGCGCGAGGCGCGGCACGTGACGGTCGCGGGCAAGGCCATCTACGACATCAGCGCGCTGCCGCTCGCCCAGACCGCGCGCTTCTTCGAGACCGTCGCGCTCTCGGGTGTGAAACAGGCGATCGCCGAAAAGATCATCCGCGAAATCCTGAGCCGGCTGCACTTTCTCAACAACGTCGGCCTCGATTACCTTTCGCTCGAGCGCTCGGCGGACACGCTTTCGGGGGGCGAATCGCAGCGCATCCGGCTCGCGAGCCAGATCGGGTCGGGGCTGACCGGCGTAATGTACGTGCTCGACGAACCGTCCATCGGGCTGCACCAGCGCGACAACGCGCGGCTGCTCGACACGTTGAAGCGCCTGCGCGACATCGGGAATTCGGTGATCGTGGTCGAGCACGATCACGACGCGATCATGAGCGCCGATTACGTCGTGGACATGGGACTCGGCGCCGGAGAGCACGGCGGGCGCGTCGTCGCCGAGGGCACGCCGGCGGAAATCGCGGCGCATCCGGAGTCGCTCACCGGCCAGTACCTGAGCGCGCGCCGCCGCATCGAGATCCCGGCGTTGCGCCACCGGGTGAATCCCCGGCGCCAGCTCGTGATCGGGGGCGCGACCGGGAACAACCTGAAGGGCATCACCGTCACGTTGCCGGTCGGACTTTTCGTATGCGTGACCGGCGTATCGGGGTCCGGCAAATCGACACTCGTCAACGACACGCTGTATCACGCGATCGCGCGCCACCTGTACGGCAGCCCGGCCGAGCCCGCGCCCCACGAATCCATCGCCGGCAGCGAATTTTTCGACAAGGTCGTCAACGTCGATCAGAGCCCGATCGGACGCACGCCGCGCTCCAATCCCGCGACTTACACCGGGCTGTTCACGCCGATCCGCGATCTCTTCGCGGGCGTGCCGGAAGCGCGCGCGCGCGGCTACGGGCCGGGGCGATGTTCCTTCAACGTCAGGGGCGGCCGCTGCGATGCGTGCCAGGGGGACGGCGTGCTGAATGTCGAAATGCATTTCCTCCCCGACATCTACGTGCCGTGCGACGTGTGCCACGGCATGCGCTACAACCGCGAGACGCTGGAAATCCAGTTCAAGGGCAGGAACATCCCCCAGGTGCTGCAGATGACGGTCGAGCAGGCCACCGAGTTTTTCAGCGCCGTGCCGATGATCGCGCGCAAACTCCAGACCCTGCTCGACGTGGGCCTGGGGTATATCACGCTGGGACAGAGCGCGACCACGCTGTCGGGCGGCGAAGCGCAGCGCGTCAAGCTCTCGCTCGAGCTCTCGAAGCGCGATACCGGGCGCACCCTCTACATTCTCGACGAGCCGACCACGGGGCTTCATTTCCACGACATCGACCTGCTGCTGCGGGTGCTGCAGCGGCTGCGCGATCACGGCAACACCGTGGTCGTGATCGAACATAACCTCGACGTCATCAAGACCGCCGACTGGATCGTCGATCTCGGCCCCGAAGGCGGAGACGGCGGCGGACGCGTCATTGCCGAGGGGACGCCGGAGGAGGTGGCGAAGACCAAGGCGAGCTACACCGGCCAGTATCTCAAGACGGTACTTGCGTGAGGGTGTAAATGCGTGAAATCGTGAGATGGATGCAGTTCGAGCGCGCCATCGCCGGGTCCCTGATTTCCGATCTCCCGGCTTCCCGACCTCCCGCTCTCACGGATTCATGATGTCTCCGCGCGAACTCCTGCTCGGCAGCTTTCAGGCGGCGCTCGCCGCCGCCGATCCGCTCAAGATCGTTCCGCAACACCTGCCCCGGCCCCCCAGGGGACGGACGCTGGTGGTCGGCGCGGGCAAAGCGGCGGCGGCGATGGCGCTCGCGGTCGAACAGAGCTGGCCCGCCGAGGCGCCGCTCGACGGTCTCGTCGTCACCCGCTACCGTCACGGCCTGCTCGCCAACCGCATCACCGTGGTCGAGGCGGGTCACCCGGTCCCGGACGAAAGCGGCGAAAAGGCTGCGCAGGAAATTTTCCGGCACGCGAAGTCCCTCACGCCCGGCGATCTCCTGCTGGTGCTCGTCTCGGGCGGCGGCTCGGCGCTGCTGTCGCTCCCGGTCGAGGGCATTACCATCAACGAGCTGAAAGCGACGACCTGGGAACTCCTGCGCTGCGGGGCGCCGATCCAGGACATGAATGCCGTGCGCAAGCACCTCTCCGCGATCCAGGGCGGCAGGCTCGCCGCGGCGTGCCGGGCGCCGGTGCTCGCGCTGGTGATTTCCGATGTCACCGGCGACGATCCGACGCACATTGCCTCCGGCCCGTGCGCGCCCGATCCCACGACCTATCAGGATGCGCTCGATATCCTCGGGCGCTTCGAAGTGAGGGCGCCGAAGAAAGTCGTCGAGCATCTCACGCGGGGCGCGCGCGGGGAGATCGCCGAGACGCCCAAACCGGGATCGAAAATCTTCAAGCGCGTCGAGAACCGGGTCATCGCGACCGCGCAGGGCGCGCTCCAGGCGGCGGCGCAGTTCTTCATCGGCCACGACATTCACCCCGCCATACTCGGCGACTCCGTCACCGGCGAAGCCCGCGAAGTGGGCAAGGTGTACGGCGCGCTCGCGCGCGAGATCCGCAGGCACGGTGTGCCGTGGGAGCCGCCGGTCGCGCTGATCTCGGGCGGCGAATGCACGGTAACCGTGCGCGGCGAGGGCCGCGGCGGGCGCTGCGCGGAGTTTCTGCTCGCGCTCGCAATCGATCTCGACGGCGCGGACGGCATTCACGCGCTGGCGTGCGACACCGACGGCATCGACGGCTCGGAGGACAACGCGGGCGCGATCCTCACTCCGGACGCGCTCAAGCGCGCCGCGGGACAGGGCCTGCGCGCCGATCGACTGCTGGCAAACAACGACGGCTACGGATTTTTCAGCGCGCTCGGCGACCTCGTCATCACCGGTCCCACGCGCACCAACGTCAACGACTACCGCGTCATCCTCGTCGCCTGAAAGACGCGGCGCGACGGCCGTCATTCGTGGCGCAGCGCCTCGATCGGATCCAGTTGCGCCGCCTTGCGCGCGGGGAAGTAGCCGAAGATCACGCCGACCGCTCCTGAAAACAGGAACGCGACGATCACGATCCAGTAATTGAAGACGAACGGCACCGCGAGCAGCGCCGCGCCTCCGGCCGCGGCCCCGAGACCCACGAGAATCCCAGCGATGCCGCCGATGAGCGAGAGCGTCACCGCTTCCACCAGAAACTGCAGCAGCACCTCGTTCTCCATGGCGCCGACGGCGAGCCGGATCCCGATCTCGCGCGTGCGCTCGGTCACCGACACCAGCATGATGTTCATGATGCCGATGCCGCCCACCAGCAGGCTCACGGCGGCCACCGCGCCGAGCAGTGCCGTCAGCGTCTGCGTGGTGCCGCTCACCGTGCTCACGATCTGCTGCATGTCCATGACGTGAAAGTCGGCCTCTGCGCGCGGCCCCAGGCGGCGCCGCTCGCGCAACAGCAACTCGATGTCGGACTGCACTTTCTTCGTCGAAACGCCATCCCGCACCGACACGAAGACGGTGTCGACGTACTGGTTTCCGGCGATGCGCCGCTGCAGGGCCCGCAGCGGGACGACGACGAGATCGTCCTGGTCACTGCCGAAAGTCGTCTGGCCTTTGGCCGCGAGCACGCCGATCACCTGGCACGACAGAGCGCCCAGCCGGATCGGGATGTCGAGCGGATCCTGCGCACCGAACAATTTCTGTTTCACGGTGGCGCCGAGAATGCATGCCATCCGCCCCGAGCGCAGCTCGCTGTCGGTGAACACGCGTCCCGCCGCCAGCGGCCAGTCGCGCACCTTGAAGTAGGCGTTGTCGGTGCCGGTAACGATCGTGGACCAGTTCAGATCCGCGTTGATCGCGAGGATGCCCCTCGAGGAAACCGGCGCGAGCGCGGCGATTCCCGACACGTCGCGCTCGATCGCTTCGACGTCCTTCAGCTCGAAGGATTTCGCGATCTGGCGTGCGCCGCCCGGGCCGCGGGGCTGCTGGCCGGGACGGATGTTGAGCAGGTTGCTGCCGAGACTCCTGATCTGGGTCGCGACGTGAAGCGTGGCGCCTTCCCCGACGGTCACCATGGTGATGACCGCGGCGACGCCGATGACGATGCCGAGGATCGTCAGCGAGGAACGCAGGACGTTGCGGCGGATTTCACGCAGCGCGAGAAGAATGGTTTCGCCCAGCATCAGCCGCGCCCCGCGTTGCCGCGGTCCGAATCGACCAGGCCGTCGACAAAGTGAATGACATGGCGGGCGTACGCCGCCATGTCGTGCTCGTGGGTCACCATGACGATGGTGATGCCCTGCTCGCGGTTGAGCGTGACCAGCAAATCCATGATCTCGCGGCCGCGCGCGGTGTCGAGATTGCCCGTGGGCTCGTCCGCGAGGATGACGGTGAGGTCGGACACGATCGCGCGCGCGATCGCCACGCGCTGCTGCTGCCCGCCGGACAGCTCGCCGGGCGTGTGACCCGCCCACGCTTCGAGACCCACGATGCCGAGCGCCCGCATGGCGCGCGCGCTGCGTTCGCGCTGCGCGATGCCGCGGTAGATCAGGGGCAGCTCGACGTTTTCGAGCGCGGAAGTGCGGTTGAGCAGGTTGTAGCCCTGGAACACGAACCCGAGATAGTGGCGGCGCAACAGCGCCCGCTGCCGCCGCGAGAGCTTCTCCATCTCGATGCCCTCGAACAGATAAGACCCGCTCGTCGGCGTGTCGAGGCAGCCGAGGATGTTCATGCAGGTCGATTTTCCCGACCCGCTCGGCCCCATCACCGCGACGAAATCGCCGCCGTCGATGCGCAGGTCCACGCCGCGCAAGGCCTGGACCGCCGCCTGCCCGCTTCCATAGGTCCTGGTCACGCCCCGCAACTCGATCACCGGCGGCACGGATTCGAGGATGCGCGTGCCGCCCGCGTCGGCGTATACGGCCGCTTCGATCACTTTGCCCCGCGCAGCGTATCGGTCAGGATTTCAAGCCCCGGCTGGACGTCCCCCGTGATGATCTGGGTCATGCGCCCATCGGTTGCGCCGACCGTCACGGGAATCGCCACCGGTCTCCCGTCGCGCAGCGTCCACACCTGCTGGTGGCGCCGGTCCGTCGCCTTCTGCGCCGACCTTGCCGGAGGCCGCGGCGGGCCCGGCAGCAGCCTGCTCACGAACGAGCGCTGGCTCTGCGCCTGCGGCGGCGGAGGCGTGAAACGCAGCGCCGCGTTGGGCACGAGCACGGCGTCCCGAAGCTCGTTGACGGTAATGCCGGCCGTTCCCGTCATGCCGGGACGCAGCAGCAGGTCGGCGTTTTCCACGGCAAGAACGGTCTCATACGTGACGACGCCGCTCACGGTCTTGGCCGCGTTGCGCACTTCGGACACCGTCGACGGAAACTCCCGGTTGGGGTGGGCATCCACGGCGAATGTCGCTTGCTGGCCGTCCTTCACCTGGCCGACATCCGCCTCGTCCACGTCGACGTGCAGCTCCATCTTCGTGAGATCCTCGGCCAGCGTGAACAGCACCGGCGCCTGAAGGGTGGCCGCGACCGTCTGCCCGGGTTCCGCCTTGCGCGTGAGCACCGTCCCGTTGATCGGAGAACGGATCGCCGCCTTGCCCAGGTTGGTGCGATCGACCGCGAGCGTCGCCCGGTTCTGTTCCACCTGGCTGCGGGCGCTCTCGAGCGCCGCCACCGCACGCTTGTGCGCGGCCTCCGCCGTGACCAGCGCTTCCTCGGACACGAAATTGCGGGCGGACAGTTCCTGCGCCCGCTTCAGCCGGCGCCGCGTCTCGTCCTCGTTCGCTTCGGCTTCGCGCACCCTCGCCTGCGCCGCCTTGAGCGCGGCCTCCGACTGCACCACCTGCGCCTGAAGCTTCGTGGCATCGAGCCGTGCCAGCACCTGGCCCACCTTCACCCGGTCGTTGAAATCCACTTCGACCGTCTTGATGATTCCGGATAATTCGCTGCCGATGTCGACCTGGTTGGTGGGCTGCAGCGTGCCCGTCGCCGTCACGATGACGGTGAGATTGGCGCGCTCGACTTTGGCCGTCTGGAAGCGCACCTCATCCGCGGGTCCGGACAGCACGACGGCGCCTATCGCGACCAGCGCCGCAAGTACGACGGCCGCCGCAAGCCACAGCCAGCGGCCCTTGCGTCCGCCGCCGGACTGTTCCAATCCGAGTGTCGCCGCGACATCCGCCCGCGAACCGGGTGATTTTTCGGCCATGCGCTGAAATCCGATGTGTGTGAACCGGGAAGAAACCCCGGGTCGGCTCCTGAAGATACCCGTATGGCGCCCCGGTGCTCTTGATCCAGATCAATGCGGCCCTGTGAGCCGGACGCGCTGCCGTCCCGATCCATGGTGTACGCTTGGCGTGCATGAGTCGCTGGGGAAAACTTCTCCTGATTTTCCTGCCGCTCGCCATCCTGGCGACGGCCGGATTGCGTTTCATCCAGCACACCGACCGCGAGTACTCGCACTGGATCAAGGTTTACGGTGAAAGCGCCGCGCGGCTGGATGCGCGTTGCGCCGCAGTGAAGACTCCGACCGCGTGCGACGCGGCCCGAAAGCGCGCGGCGTTTGTCGAGGAATTCGAGGCCCACCGCAACGATGTCATCGCGTGGCGGTGGCCGGTGCTGGCCGCGATGCTGTGCGCGTGGGCGGCGACGCTGGTCTGCCTCGTTGCACTTGGCCGGCGGCTCTTCGTGCGACGCGGCGTCGCAGTCAACAAGACGACCGGCGGCAGGCCGGATGACGAAGAGCGCGCAACAAAATAACGACCGGAGCGCGCCCGCCCTTTATCGCTCGCGTCCGGCCTCGTGCAGCGTCTTTTGCACCGGCGACAGGAGATACTCCAGGATCGTGCGCGTGCCGAGATGAATCTCCGCGTTGACCTGCATCCCGGGTGCGAAAGCATGCTTCTCGTCACCGTGCAGGAGGTGGTCTGAACTGAGCGTGACGGATGCCCGGTAATGCAACGGATTGTTCCGTGCGTCCGGCGGCGCGCTCTGCGTATCCTTCGCGTCGGTCGCATCCGCGCTCACCTGCCGCACCACGCCGTCCACCATGCCGTAACGGTGGAACGGATAACCGGCGAGCTTCAGCTTGACGGGCTGCCCGGCGCGCACGAAGCCCACATCGACATTCGACACCCACACCTCCGCGTGCAGCGGCTCATCCTCGGGCACCAGCGTGAGAAGGATCGTGCCGGGCGCTACCACGGTGCCCGGGGTATGCGTCGCAAGGTCCTTCACGATGCCGGTCTGCGGCGCGGCAAGTTCGAGGAGCGCATAGCGGTGCTGTTGCTTGTCCCATTCCTGCCGCATGCGGTGCAACTGGGCGGCGGTCTCCACGCGTTCGGCCTGCAACTGCTGGCGATAATTCGAGGAAATCTGCGCGCTGCGTTTTTCCGACTGCGCGATCGCGGCCCGGAGGCTTCCGATGGTATACGCCTGCGCCCGCAGGTCCTGTTCGCTCTCGACCAGGACGCGGCGGCGGTCGAGCGCCAGCAGCTTGCCCGCGAATCCCTCGCGTGCGAGCTGGTCCCAGGCTTGCGCCTGCTCACGATAGATGGGGAGCGTCTTCTTGAGTTTGTTTTCCACCTCGAGGGCGACGCTCAGTTCCTGCTGTGCTTTCACAAGCTGGGCCTGCTCGCCTTCCAGGCTGTCCCTGTGCGCCTGTCGCCGCGACCGAAGCTGCGCCTCGACCTGTGCAAACAGATCCGCCGCATCGTCTTGCCGCCTGGCCAGCGCGCCATTACGAAGTTCGGCGTCGATTCGCCGCAGCTGCAATGCCTTGAGCTTGATGTCGTTATCCAGGGCGCTGCGGTCGGCGTCCGCGAGCTTCTTGTCCATTCGCATGAGCGTCTGCCCCGCGGCGACCCGATCACCCTCCCCCACGAGAATCTCCCTGATGATACCCCCCTCCGCCGGCTGTACGACCTTGACGAAACTCTGGGGAACGAGCTTGCCCGGCGCCACTGCGACGACATCGATCCTGCCCAGCGCCGCCCACGCGAGCGTTCCAGCCACCACGCCGAGCAGCAGATACAGCATGGCGCGCGGCAGGGGCGACGGCGGCTGCTCGCGCACTCTCAGATACGCCGGTGCGAATTGCATTGCCTCGCGCGATGCCATGAATGCCTTCATCCTCGCCCTCTCCCCGCGTGTCCACGCCCCAGACGCAGCCGCACGCCGCCGCTCAGCCCAGCGTGCGCACCGCTCCCTGCAGCCCCTCGAAGCGGCGCAACTGCGCAGCCGTGCCCTCGGCAAGCCCCACCGCGGGGCGCACCGGGAGGCTCCACTCGCCCCCCGCCTCGCTCGCGCCCGCCCCATACGGCAACAGCATCGACCCGCCAGCCCCCAGGTCCTCGTCCATGCCCGCCATCCCCAGCGTCTCGGTGAACGCACGCACCCGCGACCAGCGCAGCGCCACTTCCGCGGGCGAGAGCGTCGCATGCCTGCGGTTCGCCTCCGCCGCAAAGAACTCCGCCAGCGCTTCGAAATGAAAACGCGGCGCCGCGTTCAGACGATCGAACAGAGGCGCCCCGGCCTGAGCGGCTGGATCCACCAATTCGTCCGACTCGATCAGACCCGAGCGCGCCTGCCGGACCGCACCACCGGTTGGCTGCGCAGGAACACCTGTGCTCTCTTCCGCGGCATCAATCGCGGCCGGGTAAGAGGGATTCGCCCTCCGATCCTGCTGCGCCGGCAGGCCAGAGAACGCCACACGGCGCCCGGTGATCACCGCGGGTGCTGCTGCCTCCTCGAATGACTTGGGAATAGCTGGGGCACGAGGCGAACTCAAGACCTCGGCGCCGCTGAAGGTTGTCCTGTGCAGGACTTCGGCGCTGCGATTCGTGAGCTCTTCAGGCGCAACCTGCACTGCATCATCGCTACCGGCCATGCTCGTCTCAGTTTCACTGGAATCGAGCGCCAGCGACGCGGACAGCATCATGGCATCCGTGCTTTCTGTCGTTTCGCTCGTCGCCGAGGACATCGTCTGGGACGTCGTGATCGGCTGCGCGGAAACCGCGAACTCGGGTGCGCTGATTACCCCTCGCATCTGGTCGTAGGTCAAAGAACTGATCGAGCCGGTTCTCGCATACTGGTAGGCAATCGCACCCCCGATCGCCTCGGTATCGCTGCCCCAAAGCCGGTAATTCGCGAGATTGTTCGCGACGTTGAAGTTGCTGGGCCGCCCGGCCGCGTCGAACGCCGCTGCGAGTCCGACGAAATCGAAGACCTGGATCTTCTTGTTGTTCATGGGATTCGATGAGCTGGGCTTGTAGTCTCGTGTGCCTTCGATCACGATCTGCAATGTCGTTACTGCATTGCGGCTGTCCCACGGGTTCGAGCCGTACCAGTCGAACAGGAAAACATAATGATTGGTACCGGTTTTCAGCTTCAGACCGCCAGATAGCTTCTCCAACGAGAGATTGCTGTAAAGCGTGCCGCCGCCCATGGAAATAGTGCTTCCGGGGGCGACCAGGTGAACGTCATCCGGACCGTCGTTCTTATTGAACGCTACGATGAGCCGGGAGTTCATGGTTCCGGCTCCCAGACCGCCGCTGATGATATCGCGTCCTACACCTCCTATCGCCATCCCCTTCGAACCCGAATCCATATGGAGGTTGTCATTTCCGCCGGCCCCGTACATCAGGGTGTTACCCCCGTCCGATCCGGTATCGTAAAGATAGTCACTCCCGGACGCTCCAAGCAGGATATCGTTACCGAACCCACCATCAAGCCGTTCGGTGCTCTTCGCGTTTCCGCCGCCGATAAGAACGTCGTCTCCCGACCCGCCATACAGGCTGTTCGATACCGTCGCGTTCTTTGCTTCGCCAACTCCCGAGATCAATGTATCGTTGCCGTCCTCCCCGTACAGGACATCGCTGCCCAACCCGCCGTCCAGTGTGTCATGCCCTTGCCCGCCGTAAATCGTGTCGGCGCCCCCGAACCCATAAATGACATCGGCGATGCGCGTTCCTGCCAATGTCTCGCTTGAATTCGTGCCGTCGATCGACAGATATGGCGCGAGCGTTTGATCATTCCACACCGTGCCGTCCTCGAAGCGGATCTCCTCGATATAGCCGGTGGTGAAATAGTTCAGGAAATAGACGGCCCCGGTATCGCTCGGCACGCCCAGGGCGAAGTAACGGCCGTAATAGGCACTCTGGAATTCGGTGATATCGGGCGTTTCCGCGGAACTGATACCGGGCCCGAAGCGAAGCACGTCGAATCCGCCCGAATCACTAATTACGTCCCCGCCGGAGAACCATCCCCCCGGCCCCCCATCGCCCAGGTCCAACAAGTAGGTGTCATCGCCGAGAGAACCATATTGCCAGTCCTCGCCGGCTCCACCCTGGAAGGTATCGTTTCCACCGCCTCCATAAATCGTATCGTCACCCCCAAGGCCTCTTAGCAACTCGCTGCGAAAATCACCGAATATCGTGTCATTGCCCTCAGTCCCGGTGCGTACCGGCGGTGGCGGCGGCAAGAACGTCAATATTGTCTGTTCGTTCCACACCGTGCCATTTGCAAACCGGATTTCCTCGACCACATTCAATCCACCGGAAAAGTAGTTCTGGATACGAACCTCTCCGGCGCCACCCGAAACTGTCAGCACCAGATCATCGCCACCGCGCGCCGGTGTTACGTCACCGGGCAAAATATCGGATGCAAACGAAAGCACGTCCATGCTACCGGGCGTGTCGGACGTCGCGTTGATGACGAGATCTTGACCGTCCCCCCTCGAGAAAACATATGTGTCGCCACCGGCTTCGCCAGACAGGATATCGTTACCCGTTCCACCCGTCAGGGTATCGTTGCCACCGGAGCCGTAGATCGTGTCGTTACCGCCCAGTCCGTGGATCAGGTCATTCTGGAGGTTGAATCCGAACAACAGATCGTCGCCGGAAGTGGCCGTGGACACTATCGAATTGATCGTCGCCCCGTACCAGATGGTCCCGTCCGAGAGAAACTGGATGCGCTCGATGCTGTCAGCGCCTTGCCCATCCGAAACAAATTGAGCGGGTAGATTGGCAACGCCCGGATCGCCGGTGATACGAACTTCCAGGCTGTTGACGCCGGTGCGCCGCAATTGAAGATCGGCCGGCGCCACATCCGCACTGATAAGCAGGACGTCGGTGTCGCCGGCGAATCCCGCGCCCCCGGCATCCTGAATCTGCGTCGCGCCCGCACCGCGTCCGAAGCGATATATGTCGCTCCCTTCGCCGCCGGTCAGCGTATCGGTTCCGGTCACGTCAAGCCCGCCGTCGAGATCGTCGTCGCCTGCTTCACCATACAAGGCATCGGCTCCGGCGCCGCCAAGCAGGGTATCGTTGCCTCCGCGACCGAACAAACTGTCGTTGCCGCCGTTACCGTTGATCAGGTCGCTGGTTTCAAACCCGATGACGGTGTCGGCATTATCCGTACCCGTCAGCACTTTCTGCTTGATCGTGTTGTAGTCCCAAACCGTGGCGTCAATCTGAAAGACGACGTTTTCAACCAACGTCGCACCCGTCCCGTCGCCGGCGAAATGCCCGGACACCGCAATCTGGTCGGTAGTACCACTGACCGTGAGCACCAGATCGTCGCTACTGCGTTGTGCAAGCACATCGGTGGGCGAAATATCCGCCGCAAATCGCAGCGTGTCGGTATTGCCGGCAGTCGAGTCGGTGTCGGTAATCGTGTCCTGCCCGTCACCGCGCGCGAACAGGTAAACGTCATTGCCCGCGCCTCCCTGCAACACATCGTTACCGGTACCCCCGTTCAGGGTGTCATTGCCGGCATTTCCCGTGAGCGTATCGTTACCGCCAAGCCCCACAAGGACGTCGTCAGAGGCATAGCCGGTTAGCACGTCATTGCCACTGGTTCCGGCGAGTACCAGTTGCTTGATAGTGTTGACGTCCCAGACCGTGCCGTTGGAGAGGAACTTGACTTGTTCGACGGATTTCGGCGTTACGCCGTCGTTGACGAAGTAGTCTTCGACGACGACGAAATCAAGTGCATTGAGGGTCAGGCGCAGATTGTTGCCTGAGCGCGTCGCGCGCACGTCTGCCGGCAGTATGTCCGCCGCGAACACGATCTTGTCGACGTTGCCCGCCGTAGTGTCGAAATCGATGATGTAATCCGCGCCGTCACCCCGGTAGTAACGGTAGGAGTCGTTACCCGCGCCGCCTGCCATGACGTCACTGCCGGCGCCCGATTTGAATACATCCGCGCCTGCCGTGCCGTTGAGAATGTCGTTGCCCGACGAACCCGGAATCAGCGTGGGTATCGTCGCCGGCGTCCACACCGTACCGTCGGCAAAGCGGATTTCCTCGACTTTGTCATCCGCGCTGAAGTAATGATTCGCGATGATCAGAGCGTCCGGGGTCCCGTCGATCGAGAGCCTGAGATTGTAAGTGCCCGGATCCTGAGTCGCCGTCACATCATCCGGCGTGATATCCGCCGCGAACTGAACGACATCGATGTTCCCGACCGTCGCATCCTGGTCGAAGACGATGTCCTGCCCGTAGCCGCGCCCGAAGACATAGGTGTCGTTCCCGGCATCGCCGACGAGCTGGTCGTTTCCGCCGCCGCCATCCAGCGTGTCGTTCCCCTGGTCGGCGATGGAATCGTCGCCCCACAGGAAGTCATTGCCGTCACCGCCTTCCATGTAGTCGGCCCCCGCCTGCCCGAGGAGCGTGTCGCTGCCCGCACCGCCGAACATGAGGTCATCACCACCGTAGCCCTGGAGGTAATCGTTGCCCGCGCCGCCTGACATAACGTCAGCGCCCTGGTCCACCGCAGCCAAACCGTCTTCATCGCCCCACAGGAAGTCGTCACCCTCGCCGCCCTCCAGTTGATCGGTGCCCGCCCCGCCGACCATCTGATC
>JACQOJ010000124.1 GCA_016202605.1 Betaproteobacteria bacterium | reverse complement strand
GCCGTAGGGCGTGTAGGCGCGCGAGAAATGAACGTAGTACGGCGCCACCTCGTGCCGCCCGAGGGTGCCTTTGCCCCGCACCAGGATCTGGAACTGGTCGACCTGGTGGAAATGGGTGGAGGATTTGTCTCCCGGATCGTATTGCGCCAGAAAAGCCGTGGGCGCATCGGGGGTATCACTCGTCGCCCTGAAAAACGGAAAGTTGGTCGAGGCCGGCCGATCCGGTCCGCCCGGACTGCGCCTTATCTGTTCCGGCTCGATTTCTTCATATGCGACGACGAGCGGCATGGATCCTCCGATGAAAATTCAGCAGCATTTGCGCGGCAATCATATCATCACCCATGCTGCACTATCGTGTCTCAGCGTCTGCGTCGAGAGCTGGAGCGCCGCGATAGTGGTCACGACTAACGGCGTCGCGCCCTGATCGACCGCGAGCAGCGGCGCCGCCAGGTGCTGCCCGCAAAGCCGACGTGCGTGAAAAATGCGAGCAGGACGATGAGGTAGATGGTCACGAGTCCGCTATGTGGAATCCTCTGGTGGCTCGGTGGGCATTCGGGGGTCAGTCGCCATGATGCCATGCCGTACGCGGAGTCGGTCGACTAACCTGGAAATGTTGTCCTCGCGAAGGCGGGGACCCATACTGCGTCACCATGCGCGATAATCCACGGTATGGATTCCTGTCTCCACGGGAATGACGCAGTGTTGTTACACTGATGTGCAGTTACGCAGGGCTGCAGAACAACGGGAAATCGGGGGAGCGTGAGATGAGCGAAGCGGAAGTAGTAGTGCGGTTCGAGGTCGAGGGCGGAGTGGGTGTGATCACGGTGGACAACCCGCCGGTGAATGCGCTCGGGCCGGGAGTGCGGGAAGGGATCATCGACGCGGTCGAGCGCGGTGTTGCCGATCCCAACGTCACCGCGATGGTGCTGATCGGCGCCGGCCGCAGCTTCATCGCGGGCGCCGACATCCGGCAGTTCGGCAAGCCGCGCCCGATGCCCGCGCGCCGCAGCACCGACGTGCTGGACGACAGCACGAAACCCATCGTCGCGGCGATCCACGGTTATGCGCTGGGCGGGGGGCTCGAGCACGCGCTCTCCTGCAATTACCGGATCGCCGTCGCCAGTGCGAAGGTCGGCCTGCCCGAGGTGCTCATCGGGATACTTCCGGGGGGCGGCGGCACGCAGCGGCTGCCGCGGTTGATCGGCCCGAAGGCGGCGATGGACATGATCGTCAGCGGGCGCCACGTGCCAGCGGAGGAAGCGGAGACGCTCGGCATCATCGATGCGATCGTCGACGACAAGGACCTGCGCAAGGAGGCGATCCGCTTTGCGAAAAGCGTCGCCGCGAAGCGGCCGCTGCCGCGCGTGCGCGACCGGACCGACCGCATCGCCGAAGCGAAGACCGATCCCGGCATGTTCGAGGCGATGCGCAAGTCGATCGCGAGGAAGGCGCGCAACCAGAAAGCGCCCTATCACTGCATCGCGTGCGTGGAGGCGGCGGCGACGCAGCCGTTCGAGGAGGGGCTGAAGACCGAGCGGCGGCTTTTCTCGGAGCTCGAGAATTCGGACGAGGCGAAAGCGCTGCGCTACGCGTTTTTCGCCGAGCGTGAGGTGGCGAAGATTCCCGATGCGCCCAAGGATTTGAAGCCCGCGCGGATCAGGACCGCCGCCGTCATCGGCGCCGGCACCATGGGTGGCGGCATCGCCATGAGTTTCGCCGACTTCGGCATCCCGGTGAAGGTGCTCGAAGTCTCGCGCGAGGCGCTCGACAAGGGCCTGCAGCGCGTGCGCGACAACTACGCGATCAGCGTCAAGCGCGGCAGCCTCGCGCAGGCCGAGATGGACCGGCGGCTTCCCTTGATCCAGCCGGTCGGGAGCTACGATGCGATCGCCGACTGCGACGTCGTCATTGAAGCGGTGTTCGAGAACCTCGACGTCAAGAAAGAAGTGTTCGCGAAGCTCGACGCCACGATGAAGCGGGGCGCGCCGCTCCTCACCAATTCCTCGGCGCTCGACATCGACCAGATCGCGGCTGTCACCAAGCGTCCGCAGGACGTTGCCGGCGCGCACTTCTTCGCGCCCGCCAACGTGATGAAGCTGCTCGAAGTGGTCAAGGGCAGCAAGACGTCGATGCAGACGATCGCCACCGCCATGAAAATGGGCCGCGACATCGGCAAGGTGAGCGCGGTCGCCGGCACCTGCGACGGCTTCGTCGCCAACCGCAGCCGCGCGCCGTTCATCACCGAGATGATGCTGATGCTGGAAGAAGGCGCGCTCCCCGAGCAGATCGACAAGGTGATGGTGGACTTCGGCTATCCGATGGGCCCGTTCGCGGTCAACGATCTCTCCGGGCTCGACGTGAGCTACATGACGCGCAAGCGCCGCGCCGCGGCGGATCCGAATTACCGCAAGCTGCACGTGCCCGACCGTCTGGTCGAGATGGGCCGCAAGGGGCAGAAGACCGGCGCCGGCTGGTACCGCTACGAGAAGGGCGACCGCACGCCGCATCCCGACGAAGTGGTCAAGAGCGTGATCGCGGACGTCGCGCGCGAGTTCGGAATCGAGCAGCGCAGCTTCACCGGCGAGGAGATCCTGCGCCGGCTGCTGTGCGCCTCGGTCAACGAGGCGTGCAAGATCCTGGAGGAGGGCAAGGCCTGCCGGGCGAGCGACATCGACGTGATGTGGCTCCACGGCTTCGGCTTCCCGCGCTACCGCGGCGGCCTGATGTACTGGGCCGACACCATCGGCGCGCGCGCGATCTGCGACCAGATCTTGTCGTGGCACGAGCGCTACGGCGCGCGCTGGAAGCCGGCCGACCTTCTTTGCGAGATTGCCGCGAACGGCGCTTCATTCCGCGAAGCGAAGCCGAAGCGCGCGTTGTGAGTTTCTATCCCTCCCCCTCAACGGGGAGGGAATGCGTAAACAAGGAGTTTGAATGTCGCTTCCCCCTCAGATCCGCGATCGCCTGCGGATTCCCGTGCTCGGTGCGCCGATGTTTCTCGTGTCCGGTCCGGATCTCGTGATCGAACAATGCAAGGCCGGGGTGATCGGAGCGTTCCCCGCATTGAACGCGCGCCCCCAGGAAGAACTCGATAACTGGCTCACGCGCATCGAGACCGAGCTGGTGCAATTCCAGCGCGAGAATCCCGCAAGGAAGGTCGCGCCGCACGCGGTGAACCTGATCGTGAACAAGGCCAACAAGCGGCTCGATGCCGATCTCGAAGTGGTCCTCGGCCACAAGGTGCCGATCGTCATCACGTCGCTCTCCGCGCCCACGGCGCTGGTGCCGCGCGTGCACGAGTACGGCGGCATCGTGTTTCACGACGTGATCAAGGTGCGCCACGCGGAAAAGGCGCTGGAGGCGGGCGTCGATGGCCTGATCGCGGTATGTGGCGGTGCGGGCGGGCACGCGGGCACGCTCAATCCGTTCGCGCTCGTCAATGAGCTACGGCGCATCCACCAGGGACCGCTCGTGCTCGCGGGCGCCATCACCAACGGCGCGGGCGTGCTCGCGGCGGAAGCGATGAGCTGCGATCTCGCGTACCTCGGCACGCGCTTCATCGCGACCCGGGAATCGCTGGCGGCGGACCGTTACAAGCAGATGATCGTCGATTCCGGCTCGGGCGACATCGTCTACACGCCGTTCTTTTCGGGCGTGCACGGCAGCTACCTCAAGGGCAGCATACGCAACGCGGGACTCGACCCCGAAAATCTGCCCGTCAACGAAGCGCCGGGACTTTATCGCAGCCGCGACGAACGCCCGAAAACGTGGAAGGAAATCTGGGGCGCGGGGCAGGGCGTGGGCAACATCGATGACATACCGACGGTCGCGGAACTGGTGGGTCGGCTCGAAGCCGAGTATCGCGCGGCGCGGCGGAGACTTCTCGATGGCTCAGCAGAGTAGCAGATGAAGTAAGAGGAAACGAAGCGATGGTCAGGAACGGCTGGGGACTCATCGGCACGGGCAGGATCGCCGAAGATCGCATGCTGCCGGCGATCAACGCCCACCCGGGCAACAGGCTCGTGGCGGTCGTGAGCCGCGACCAGGGGCGCGCGGACGCCTTTGCGGGGAAGTTCGGCGCGCAGCGCGCTTACACGAGCTACGACGACATGCTGCGCAACCCCGAGGTTACGGTGGTGGCGATCCACACGCCGAATTCGCAGCACGCCGACCAGGCGATCGCGGCCGCGCGTGCCGGCAAACACGTGTTTTGCGACAAGCCGATGGCGACGAACGTCGCCGACGCCGATCGCATTGTGCGGGAATGCGAAAAAGCGGGTGTGAAGCTGGGCGTCAATTTTCACAACCGCTTCATGCCCTGCTTTATCGAGACCCGGCGCATCATCGAGAGCGGCGAGCTCGGCGAGGCGCACCTCGTGCAGCTCGAGGCGAGTCCCGGCGCGCGTTCCGGCGGGAGGCTCGCGACATGGCGCGTCGATCCCGCCCTGGCCGGTTTGGGCACGACTTACAGCATCGGCGTGCATGTCTACGACATCCTGCGCTACCTCACGGGCTCAGAAATCGAAGTGGTGTCGGCGTTCTTCGATACGCCGCGCGACGTCATGGAAGAGACCAACCTGTCTCTGTTCCGCTTTGCGAGCGGCGTTCTCGCCCAATTGAGCGTCCATGAGAAATCGCCATTCCCGCATAACGATTTCGTGATCTACGGCAGCAAGGGCCGCATCGCGGGCCGGGGGCTCACGCGAAGCCGCGCGGGGGGAGAGCTGCAGGTGGTGACCACGGATGGCAAGACGCGCAGTACGGAATTTCCGGCGATCGATGCGCATGGCGCATGCGTGGCGGCATTCAGCGACGCGCTGCTCGCGCGACGCGACTTCGTCCCCTCCGGCATCGACGGCTTGCGCAGCGTGCAACTCACGGACGCGATGGCGCGCTCGGCGCGGGACGGCGTGCACGTGCGGCCGGCTTATTAGTTGACGCCGCAAAAAATGTCTTCTCCCCCTTGATGAGGGAGGATTAAGGTGAGGGTGGGTGCGTTCGGCGGGGGTTACGCTGCACCGTAAGCCTATTCGGGTTTGAGCCCGGCGCTGCGCGCAATCTGCCGCCACTTCTCGATCTCGGACTTGATGAAGGCGGCATGTTCGGCCGGCGTGTTGCCGATCGGCTCGGCGCCGCGGTCGATCAGCGTCTTGCGGATCGCCGGGTCGCGCAGGGTCTGCGCCAGCGCGCCGTTGAGCTTCGCCACGATCGGCTGCGGCATGCCGGCGGGGCCCAGGAAACTGAAGCCGCTGCTCACCACGAAGCCGGGTACGCCCGATTCCTGCATGGTCGGCAGATTGGGAAACGAGGGAAACCGCGTCGCGCCGCATTGCGCGAGCATGCGCAGCCTCCCGGCCTGCACGTGACCGACGACGGCGGGAATGCTGACGAAGGAGAGCTGCACATGACCGGCGACGAGATCGACGATCGCCGGACCCGCGCCCTTGTACGGGATGTGCACCATATTAATTCCCGTCATGCTGCTAAGCAGCGCGCCGGACAGATGGCCCAAGGCGCCCCTGCCTGAGCTGGAAAAGTTGAGTTCCCCCGGCCGCGCCTTGGCGAGCGCGATGAGTTCCTTCACGTTCTTCACCGGCAGCGAGGGGTGCGTCAAAAGCGCCGCGGGGATGTCGACGATGAGGCCGAGCGGCGTGAAATCCTTGACGGCGTCGAACGGCAGGTTCTTGAGCAGCGAAGGATTGATGAGGAAGCTCGCGGCCGCGATCAGCGTCGTGTAGCCGTCGGGCGCGGCTTTCGAGACCATCTCCGCCCCGATATTGCCGCCCGCGCCGGGCCGGTAATCGATGACGAGCTGCTGGCCCAGTATCTCCCCCATCTTGGGCGAGAGCAGGCGGAACAGGACGTCGCTGTTGCCGCCGGGCTGGTTGGGGTTGACCACCCGGATGATCTTGGTGGGGTACTGCTGCTGGGCGGCAAGGTCCGCCGCGATGGATGCGGTGAATACCGCGGCGACAGCAACCACGGCATGCAACGTGCGATTACGCATGATTTCTCTCCTCTCTGTTGTTGTGCGGCGACTTGTGTCAGGTCAGGCGTGCCTAATAATACAGCCAGTACACTCTGAAATGTACTGTGTCACTCCCGAGCCGTCGAGTAGTGTTGTCATTCCCGAGTAGTCGGGAATCTCATTTAAAGCACGACAAATTGGATGCCTGCTCCCGATTGAAGCACTCGAGGGCAGGCTCTGCGCGGGCATGACACAGTAACTCTAAGATATGGACGCTAAGGATACATCGCCCAGCCGACGCGATCGGTTTCCGCCTTGAAGAAGTGCCCTTGCGTGGTGGTGACGAAGATCGTGGTCATGTCCGGGCCGCCGAAACAGCAGTTGGTCGGGCGGTTGGCCGGCACCGGATGCGTTTCCAGCACGCGGCCGGTGGGCGCGAAGACGCAGATCATCGGCCCGGAGCCACTCAGCTCCCAACCGGCGCAGGCGACGATGTTGCCGTCCGCATCGAGGCACATGCCGTCGACGCCGCGATGCACTTCCTTTGTGTCTTCTCCCCAGGTGAAGAGCGTCGAATACATGCCGAGGCTTCCGTCCTCGCGAATCGGGTAGGCGCGCAGCTCGCGGGCGATGCCGCGCGCGTAACCGCTCTCGGCGACGTAGAGCGTGCCCTGGTCCTGCGAAATCAGGATGCCGTTGGGCTGCGTCGTGTCAAAAGTGACGCGCGTCACCGTGTAGCCGCCATCGGGCCGGGGATCGGCGCGCAGCACGGACCGGTCGTCGAGCTCCTGGCGTTCGGTGGCGTCGATGTTGCCGTCGTTCCACGGGTTGGTGAACCAGATGCGCCCTTTGCGGTCGATCGCGAGATCGTTGGGGGTGTTGAGCTTCCTGCCCTCCACGCGGTCGGCGAGAGTCACGTTGCGGCCGTCGGAGTCGAAGCGCACGAGCGAGCGCCCGCCCGAGCAGCAGCCGAAGAGGCGCCCCTGGGCATCGAAGGCAAGCCCGTTCGTGCGGTTGGTGCCGGTGCGCCATTCGGTGATCGCGCCGCTCTTCGGGTCGTAGCGCATGATGCGGCTGGCGCGGATGTGGGTGAAATACAGGAACTCGCCATCCCACACCGGGCCTTCGGTGAGCGGAACGGCGGAGGGTTTCATCAGCAGTTCGAATTTCCAGTGCATCGGGATCCCCATTCAAGTCTGTGCCGGCGTTACTCGGCCTTCATGCCTCTTTCCCTGATCACACGCGCCCATTTCTTCACCTCGGAATCCAGCAGGGCCGCCAGTTGATCGGGCCCGCCGCCGCCGACGTCCAGCCCGTCCTGCTCGAATCTTCGCACGAGGTCCGCGGAACTCATGGCTTTGCGGAAGTGATCGTGCAGCGTGGCGATGATCTGCGGGTTGGTGCCGACTCCCGCGGAGGCGTAATTGAGCGCGCCGGGGCGGGACTTCGCGAGCTGCAGCAGTTCGCGCACGGACCGGGCGGGAACCGACGGATGCACGCCGAGGAAGGAGGGTGAAGGCGACAGCAGCGAAACCGGCGCGAAATCCGTGAGCACGTTGTACGGCACCTTGCCGTACATCAGCGTGTTGGTCACGAGCGGGGTCGTATTGATCAGCAGCGTATAGCCGTCCGGCTCGGCGCGCGCCACGAGGCCCGTGCCTATGATGCCGGACGCGCCCGCGCGATAGTCCACCACGACCTGCTGGCCGAGCGACTGCGACACCAGCGGCGCCAGGATCCGCGCGTTCACGTCGACGCTGCCGCCGGGAGGAAACGGAACGACCAGGCGGATCGCGCGCTCGGGATACTTCGCCGGCTGCGCCCACGCCGCCGGCATCGACGTCGCGACAGCTGCAAAGATGAGCACCATCATTCCCGTTCGCTTCATGTCATTTGCCTCCCGGTTGGCGATATCATGACGTGGGGGCGGACCCCCGTATCGCCGCAATTAAACACCGAATACGATCGCGCTGCCATCTGGAGGATGGAAGACAGGGGCCCGGCGCGACAGGATCGAAGTGCTGATGGCGGAAGGCGACGCGGTCTGGATGCGGTTCAGCACCGGCGGCACCCACTCGGGAAGCCGAAGTCTTCGGGAATCCGCCCCCGTTTTGCATTACCATCAGGGTTGAGTTCCCATCGTTCAAAGGAGTGGCGTTTTTATGGACACCAGTGAACCCGGAAAAGTCAAAGCGACAACCGTAACGGGCGCACGCGCGCTGGTCGATGCCCTGCTTCGGGAGGGCGTGGACCACGTCTTCGGCATCCCCGGCACGCAGAATCTCGCGATCATCGATGCGTTGCGCGACACGCCGCAGATCCGATTCATTCTGACGCGCCACGAGCAGGGCGCCGCGTTCATGGC
>JACQOJ010000128.1 GCA_016202605.1 Betaproteobacteria bacterium | reverse complement strand
CGTGTGGGGGAGGATTAAGGAGGATTAAGGTGGGGGGCAAACGGGCGCTATTTCCTGTTGATGGGTGACTGCGGGTCGATGAGATACGCCACCAGATGCGTAATCTGTTCCGGTGTGAGGTGGCCGGTGGCGCCGAGGCGCGGCATGTTGGAGCAGGGAGCGTATGCCCACGCGTTGTAGATCCTCTCGTACGTGAGTTTCGCGATCGCCGCGGAATTTCCGCGCTGCAGGCCGTAGCCGGTCAGGCTCGGCCCCACGTTGCCCACGTTGAATTCTCCGGGGGCGAGCGCGTGGCAGTTCTGGCACAGCGCGCCGTTTTCCTTGCGCTTTTCGAGCCTTCCGCCCTGGATACGGTCGCCGGCGCCCTCATGCGCGAGCTTGTCGCCGCGCTTCCAGTCGCCCACGAGCTGCCCTGAGGCCGGATACTTGATCGAGGCGCGCGCGAGCCTCACTACTTCGGCCGCTTCCTCCTGCGTGAGCGGGGCGCCGCCGATCTTGCTGCAGATCTGCTGCGACCGGTCCTGCTGCAGGCGCTTCAACAAGGCCGGCGCCGGCGCGGTGAAACTGTCGCTCACCATTTTTTCCGCGATCTGGCGCGTGGTGGCCTGATCGGGATAAGTCGCGCAGCCGGCGACGATCAGCGCCGGGGCGCCAAGCGCCGCCCATTTGAACCATGCTTTTTTCATCTGGCTCTCCTCTCTTCCCTAGCGCTTGAACCCGGGCACCCTGGTCACGGCCCCGTTGCCCTGGTAATGGAGATACGTCGTCAATGCGATCGACGCATCGGACGTATACGCGAGCTCCGGCAGCCGCATCTGCCAGAAGCAGTCGTAGAGCCGCCACTGCATGGTTCGTACCACGTAATGCGCCCCGCGATACGCGGGCCAGGTCGAGACGACCTCCTGCACGCCTTCCTTGCTGGTCATGTGTATCAGATCCTGCAGGCGAATGCGCTTGTTCGCTTCACCGTGGCACTGCACGCACGAGAAATCCGTCTGGCCGGCGCGCCGGTGAAAGAGATACTCGCCCGCCTTGTACATGTCGTACTCTTTCTGATGGTTGAGCGACACGTTCATTTTCATGCCGTTCGACCGGGACGTGATGTACAGCGCCAGCGCCTCCACGTCGGAGCCGCTGCTGCCGCCGGGACTGATCGCCCTCTTGATGACGTCCTCGCGTTTGAAACCCTGAAGCTGAACCATGCAGGTGAGCAGCCGGGATTCCAGGTCCTGCACCTTGTCGGTGTCGGCGAAATAGCGCGGGAGCTGGACGCTGGCGCTCTCGAGTTTTCCCGGGCCCAGGCCGAAGTCGCATTGCTCCAGCGATGCTTTTTTGGGGCCGCGCTTTTCGTGAAACAGCTTCTTGCCCCGTTCTATCCACAGTTCGCCCGGATTGTCCTCGGCCAGCATCTTCCGGCCGACGGCCAGCGGGTCGCTGCCCTGCGCCTGGACCGGCAACGCCGCCGCCAGGCAAAGTACGGCGCTTGCGGCGAGGCCGCCTCGCAATTTCACCATGGTTCCCTCCTCCTGGTGTAATGAAAAAACGGGCGGTTACGAACCCGCCGCGACTGCCACTTCGTCGGTGCGCTTGTCCCCTTTATTGTCGATCCAGGTCACGATGATCTTGTCGCCGACCTTGGCGCCCTTGACGCGAATTCCGAGAAACGGGTTGCGCGCGATCGCCTGCGTCCACTCGGCGTCCAGCACCGTCTTGCCGTTGTGGGTCACCAACACGTTCTTGATGAAGTGCGCCGGTATCAGTTCGCCCTTGGAATTTTTCCGTTGCCCCGTTTCCATCGGGTGCATCATGAGGATGCGCACGTCGGCCACGTCGCCCTGCAGGGTCGCGCGGATTTTCATGGGTTCTGCCATTCTGGCTCCTCTCTTCCGTATTTTCCGGCGGCCTGCCGCCGATCAACCGCAGCCGCCGACGGTGACCTTGACTTCCTTCGCCGCGGTGAAGTACTTGCCGCCGGCCTTGACGATCGCGCGCACGTCGGTCGTCTGGCCCATCTTCAGGCGCGTCGAAATATAGGCGTCGGTGCCGGGCATGATGTCGAAGGTCGCCGCCAGCGGAAACGGATTCTTCTCCGCCACGATGGCGATGCTCTCGGTGTTCGGAATCTTGCTGGTGACGGCGACCGGCACGACCGCCCCGTTCTCGGCGATGTCCGGCGCGGTGATCACGATATCCTTGCTTTCGGCCATGCCGGATGCGCCAAGATGCTTCAACACATCCTGAACGCGCTTCGCCGTGAGCGCCGCCTCGTTGCGGTTCGCGGCCAATGCGTGGCTGCCGGAGAGCAGGCCCGCGGCGACCGCGGCCGTCCACGCGCCCGCGCCTCCTGCCAGCTTGAGAACACGCCTGCGCACTTTATTCATGAAATTCCTCCAGTGTGGTTTTCGGGAATCATCGCGCCGGTCTTAAAGGCATTTTGGATTCTTCGCGCCCCCGCATCCTAACCGTGTCTTGAAACCGGATGCAACCAAGGGGCTTTTATTGCCCTATAAAAAGTACTTTAAACTGAATGCGCGCGTCGGCCACTGAATGCGCGCATGTCGGACGCGCGCCTGCCGCGCGGGGCTTCAGCGCGCCCTCCGGTGCCCTTTTGCAACCCAATGCCCTGATTTTCCACCTTTTTTCTCAAGCAGTCGGATGCGCTCGAGGCGCATGCCGCGATCGACGGCCTTGCACATGTCGTAGATGGTCAGCAGCGCCACGCTCGCCGCGGTCAGCGCCTCCATCTCGACGCCGGTGCGGCCGACTGTTTCCACGGTGGCGCGGCACTCCACGGCGGAACGCTTGCTGTCGATGGCGAACTCCACATCGGCCCGTGTCAGCGCCAGCGGGTGGCAGAGCGGAATCAGCTCCGCGGTGCGCTTGGCCGCCTGGATCGCGGCGATGCGCGCGATACCCAGCACATCGCCTTTCCTCGACGTGCCGGCGCGGATCCGCCTGAGTGTGCCGGGCAGCATGCGGATGCGGCCGTGCGCGACCGCAACGCGGAGCGTCTCGCTCTTGGGTGCGACGTCCACCATGTGCGCCTCACCGCGCGCGTCGAAATGTGTAAGTTTTTGTTTCAGCATGGGTCGTTAGGAACTCGGCGGCGGTAGGATTTATCATAGCACCATGCGCTGGCGTTACCTTCTGATATTCCTGTTCCTCGCCGTGCCGCGCGCCCCCGCCGAAGGGCTGCCGGATCTCGGCGAAGTCGCGCAGAGCGATTTCTCGCCCCACCAGGAGCGGCGGCTGGGCGAGAGCATCATGCGCGAAATCCGCGCCGATCGCAGTTTCCATGATGACGCGGAGGCGAGCGACTACATCAATAACCTGGGCGACCGCCTGGCCTCGCGCAGCCCCGATGCGCGCCAGCACTTCGATTTCTTCCTGATCCGGGACAACCAGATCAACGCTTTCGCGCTTCCCGGAGGATTCATCGGCGTCAACACCGGGCTCCTCCTCAATTCGCAAAGCGAGTCCGAGGTCGCGAGCGTGCTCGCCCACGAAATCGCGCACGTCACGCAGCGCCACATCGCGCGCATGCTGGCGCAGCAGAAACAAAGCCAGATCACGTCGCTTGCCGCGCTCGCGGTGGCGATTCTCGCGGCGCGCGCCAATTCCCAGGTGGCGCAGGCGGCGGCCGCGGTGGGACAGGCGGGCGTGATTCAAAGCCAGCTCAACTTCA
Source organism: Betaproteobacteria bacterium (assembly GCA_016202605.1). Lineage (GTDB taxonomy): Bacteria > Pseudomonadota > Gammaproteobacteria > Burkholderiales > SG8-41 > DSOT01. Next base: position 5,018 of record JACQOJ010000128.1, on the reverse strand, counting down.
CACGGGAAAACGAGCGCGAGGCGGACCGCGTCGGGCTGCAGATCCTGGAGCAGGCCGGTTTCGACCCGCGTGCGATGCCCGTATTCTTCGAGCGCCTGCAGCGCGCGACGCGCGTCTACGAGGGCGGCGCGCCGTCGTACCTGCGCACCCATCCGCTCACTTTCGAGCGCATCGCGGACGTGCAGAACCGCGTGGAGTCTCTTCCCTACCGCCAGGTGCCGGACAGCCTCGAATTCCAGCTCATCCGGGCCAAGCTCAGAGCGGACGCCGAAGCACCGCGCGAAGCGATCGTTTTCTTCGAGCAGAGCCTTGCCGAACGCAAGTTCCTGAGCGAGGCGGCGAGCCGCTACGGGCTCGCCCTGAGCCTGCTGCGCGCCGAGCAGTACGCGCGCGCCCGCAAGGAACTGGAAGCGCTGCGCAAGATCGCGCGGTCGAGCCCCATCATCGAAACGCTCGCCTGCCGGCTGAAGGCGGCCGCGGGCGAGGCGGCCGCGGCGTTTGCCTGCTACCGCGAGGCGCTCACCACGTATCCCAACTACCGCGCGCTCACTTACGACTACGCGAACGCGCTGATGCAGAACGGGCAGGCCGACGCGGCGCTGAAGCTGGTGGAAAGCCGCTTGCGGGTGTTCGGCGAGGATTACCGGCTGTATCTGCTCCAGGCGCGCGCTTACGCGATGCTCAACAAGCGGCTCGCGCAACATCGGGCGCAGGGCGAGGCCTACGCCCGGATGGGCAACATTCCCGGCGCGGTGGAGCAGCTTCAAATCGCGCTCAAAAGCGGTGACGGGGATTTCTATCAGCTATCCAGCACCGAAGCGCGCTTGAGGGAGCTGCGCAAGCTCCATGACGAGCAGCGGCGCGAGCAGCGCCGCTGACCGGCCCGCCGCACGTCACGTCCGGGGCGGCCAATGGCGTGTCTCCGACTGGCAATGGACACACCATTCGTAGAGGGCGTCGTACATCACCATGCCGTGCCTCAGCATTTCATGATCATCGCGGAACCGGCGCGACAAGCCGAGCGAGAGTGCATATAGCCCGGGCGATTCGGGAGCGAGGTCCAGCTTTGACGTATCCGCGCCCCGGACGATCACCGCGAGCTGCTGCAATGCCGGGTCCGTGAGATCGTGCTTGCTGAGGAAAGCGTCGAAGCTGCAGCGGTCGCCGACGTGGCTCATCTCGACACCGGGGATGTCGTAGGGGATCGCGCCGGTTTGCTCCGCGACCTTCAGGACCTCGCCCGGAGGCACGTAGAGAAATTCGGGGTCGGTATCGATAAAACGCGCGATCAGCCACGGGCAGGCGATGCGGTCGATCCTGGGACGTTCGCGGGTGACCCATTTCATATGTCCTCACATTCCGATCAGGGCCCGGCCGAAGGTGTAGGCGAGGCCGGCGCTGCCGCAGGCGCCGATCAGCGGGATGATGCCCACGCCGAACCGGAACAGCGCGACGGCCGCCGCAACGCCGAGTATCAGCGTCGCCCACTCGAACGGACCCGAGAACGGCGCCGCCTCGGTCGCGTCCGGCCATAACACGTGCCAGGCGAAGAACACCGCCAGATTGAGAACGACGCCGACGACCGCGGCGGTGATGCCGGTCAGGGGCGCCGTGAACTTGAGATTGCCGTGGGTGGTCTCGATCAGCGGTGCGCCGACGAAGATGAAGACGAAACTCGGCAGGAAAGTGAAATAGGTGACCACCACCGCGGCGACCGACCCCGCCAGCAGCGGACTGTCGGGACCGAACAACTGCTTCACCCAGCCGCCGACAAAGCCGATGAAGGTCACCACCATGATGAGCGGCCCCGGGGTCGTCTCGCCAAGCGCAAGGCCGTCTATCATCTGCGACGCCGTCAGCCACTGATATCCCTCCACCGCGCCCTGGTAGACGTAGGGGAGCACGGCATACGCGCCGCCGAAGGTGAGCAGCGCCGCCTTGGTGAAGAACCACCCCATTTGCGTCAAGGTCGCATCCCAACCGTAGAGCGCGACCAGCAGCACCATGACGCCGGCCCACAGAATGAAGCTCACGATGCAGACGCGCATGAGCCGCGGCCAGGTGAACCGCGCGTGCGGCGGTGGCGGCGTCGCATCGTCGATCAGGGCGGCCCCGAAACTCCTGTCGGCCGCGCCGTGTCCGCCGCCGGTCGCGAACTTGTCCGGGGCCAGCCGCCCGCCGATGTAGCCGACGACCCCCGCGCACAGCACGATGTAGGGGAACGGTACTTTCAAGGCAAAGATGGCGATGAACGCGGCGGCGGCGATCGCCCACAGCGCGCCGTTCTTGAGCGCGCGCGAGCCGATCCGGTAGGCGGCGAAGACGACGATCGCGGTCACCGCCGGCTTGATGCCGTAGAGCACGCCGGCGACGGCCGGCACGTTGCCGTAGGCCATGTAAATCCACGACAGGCCGATCAGGATGAACAGCGACGGCAACACGAACAATGTGCCGGCGATGATGCCGCCCCACGTCCTGTGCATGAGCCAGCCGATGTAAGCCGCAAGTTGGGTCGCTTCCGGCCCCGGCAGCACCATGCAGTAGTTGAGCGCGTGCAGGAAGCGGCGCTCCGAAATCCAGCGCCGGCGCTCGACCAGGTCCTGATGCATGATCGCGATCTGGCCGGTCGGTCCGCCGAAACTGATGAAGCCGAGCTTGAGCCAGTACCAGAACGCTTCTCCCGGCGAAACCGGCGGTGGCTTGGAGGAAACGGCTTTATCGGTCATGGGTTTTTTTCATCCTTGTATGCGCCGTAGAGCAGGTCGAAGATCCTCATGGCTTCCGCCAGCAGTCGATCGTCGTTCTTCGCGTGGCCGCGGGCCCCGAAGAGGATGGTGTTGAGACCGGCGGCGTCTTCCACGGGGATGCCGCCAATGTCGAGGTAGTGCACGGCCATCGCCAGGCGGTTGAGCGCCCGATCGGCCTCCAGCGCGAAGGCGGCGAGCAGGACTTCAAATGTCACGCGATTGCCGGCATGGGTGAACTCGGCGCCGTCAAAATCGAATCCGACGGCGCGCGCCGGACAGTCGGCCGGGTTGGCGATCCAGACGAACCTGGCCGCGCGGTCGATGAAACGCCTGATGAGCCAGGCGCTCGCCAGGCGGTCGACCCACGGATGCCTGCGAGTGGCCCACACACGGCGGCTGAAATCGGCCCGACGCCGGCGCGCGACGGGCCGGGCGACGGCGTGGGGCTCACCCGGTGAAAGAATCGACGCCGTTTCCCGCTCAACCTCCTCGAGCGCGTTTCCGGCCTGCTCGCGCGCCGGGCCGGGAAAGAAGTCGATCGCGCCCAGCTCGGCGAAGTTGCACCTGAGCGCGCTCATCTTGCGCGCCAGCGGGGCGGGCGGCGTGGCGCGAGCGGCCGCCGTGAGTGCCTGCAGCTCCCGTGAAAGCCGCGCATAGTCCGCGGTCCGGTCGAACAACCTGCGCCAGGCGAGCGCCTGCCGATCGTCGGTCGGGTCCACCGTGACGAGGTTCGCCTGTCCGCCCGCGGCCCTGACTTCACCCGCTTCGTGCTCGAGCGCCCGTTCCAACTCGCGGCCGCGCGGCAGCAGATATACGCCGTCGCGCAGCACCCCGCAGCCCAGGGCCTTGAGCGCGCGCCATACCCGCACGCGCGCCGTCGCGTTGCGCGTGGGCAGGCTGATGATCAGCGCGAGCCAGCCCGGTTCCCGATTCATTATGTAGATCTTATAACGACGTAGTTATAACTGTTACATAATTTATCCGGTCCCGGCAAGAGCCTCCGGCCGGCGGCTGCGGCGGCCCACGAACGGCTGCGTTCGAGGCGGCGGTCCGGAGCGAACTCGAACGCAGCCGTTCGGCAAGGCGTTTATAATGAAAAAGTCGCAGACCGGGCAGTTGAGGGTTCAACCGCGTGCCGGAGTTCGGAGCCGCGCAGCTATTTCCTGCGTGCCGCACCTTGCGACGGGGATCGTTTCGACGTATATTAGAAATTTATGGAATACTTAATCTCATATGAGCGCGACCTTGCAATCCGACAAAGAGCTTGACGCCCGCGGGCTGAATTGCCCGCTGCCGATCCTGCGGGCCAAGAAGGCCCTTGCCGATATGGTTTCGGGCCAGATCCTGAAGATCCTCGCGACGGATCCGGGGTCGGTCAAGGATTTTCAGGCGTTTTCCAGGCAGACGGGTAACACGCTGCTGTCGTCCGAGACCGTTGACAGCCAGTTCATTTTCTTCTTGAAGAAAAAGTAGCGTTATAGCGGGCGAGCGCCCGCATTGACCGCGTGCGGCGGCGACATTCGCGTCTGTCGACCGGCGCATTCCCAGGAGGTGGGCATGGCGACCTATGCGGAAATGAAAGAGATCTTCGAGGACATCAAGTCCGATCTCCGCTATGACCACGAACTGAACGGCTGCCTCAATTGCGGCATCTGCACGGCAACCTGTCCGTCGGCGCATTTCTACGACTACAGCCCGCGCGAGATCGTGCAGTTGCTGTGGACGGAGAACGTCGAGCAGATCTACGACGTGATGCAGGAGAAGATCTGGGCCTGCGCCCAGTGCATGACCTGTGCCGCGCGCTGTCCCTTCAAGAATTCCCCCGGCGGACTGGTGGCCATCATGCGCGAGGTCGCCATCAAGCACGGCATGCAGTCGGCGAAGGACGTGCTGCGGCCGTTCGGGCGCGTGATGCTCAAGCTCATTACCACCGGCAACCAGCTGTCGCCCGACATGATCCAGCCCGATCACTTTCCCGACTGGGGTCCCAACATCCAGAAAGTCAAGGGCAATCTCAAGACCCTGCGCAAGGCGATTCCGGTGCGCACGCTGCAGACGACCGACACCGCATGGGAGACCTCGCTCAAGACCTCGGTGGAGATGTACACCATCTGGGAAATGACCGGGGTGCTCAAGCAGCTTGAAACGATGGATGAAAACCTGTTCGACGTCATCCAGGATTTCATCGAAGAGAAACGGGAAGAGTACGAGGAAACGCTGGAGGATGCGAAGGACGAGTAGTTGTCGAACAGGTTTCGGTGGAGGCTAACT
>JACQOJ010000119.1 GCA_016202605.1 Betaproteobacteria bacterium | reverse complement strand
GGGTGATCGCCGCCTCCGGCACGCTGGCGCAGATCATTCCGCCGAGCCTGGTGCTGATCGTGCTCGCCGACCAGCTCGGAAGATCGGTGGGCGACATGTACCAGGGCGCGCTCATCCCGGGACTCACGCTCGCGGCGATGTACCTGGGATTCGTGCTGCTGGTCTCGCTAGTGAAGCCGGGCGCGGTGCCGGCGCTGCCGCCCGCGGCGCGCCGGTTGAGGGGCGGGGCGCTCGCGCTGCGCGTTGCGACCGCCCTGGTGCCGCCGCTCACGCTGATCTTCCTGGTGCTGGGCACGATCTTCATGGGAATCGCGACCCCGACCGAGGGCGGCGCGATGGGCGCGAGCGGCGCGCTCGTCCTCGCGCTGGCGAGGCGCAGGCTCACCCTGGGCCTGCTCCGGCAGGCGATGGGCTCGACGGCGAGACTCACGAGCTTCGTGATTTTCATCCTGGTGGGTTCGACCGTGTTCGGGCTCACCTTCCGCGCGGTCGACGGCGACCTGTGGGTGGAAAACCTGCTGGCGAACCTGCCCGGCGGCGTGGTCGGATTCCTGATCGTGGTCAATCTCCTGGTGTTCGTGCTCGCCTTTTTTCTCGACTTCTTCGAGATCGCGTTCATCCTGGTCCCGCTGCTCGCGCCGGTCGCGGTGAAGCTCGGCATCGATCTCATCTGGTTCGGAGTGATGCTGGGCGTGAACATGCAGACTTCCTTCCTGCATCCTCCCTTCGGCTTCGCCCTGTTCTATCTGCGCGGCGTCGCCCCGCGCGAAGTGAGGACCGCCGATATCTACTGGGGCGCGATCCCGTTCGTCGCGATCCAGCTCATCATGGTGGCGCTGGTGCTCGCCTTCCCGCAGATGGTGCTGCACTACAAGTCGGGCGCAGCGAAGCGCGATCCGGCCACGATCGAGCTGCAGATCCCCGCGCCGGAGGCGCCTCCGCCGCCGGTGTTCCGCCCGCAGCAGCCGGACGAGGCGGCGGATATCGAACGCGCGCTGCGGGAATCGAAATGACGCGTTGCCTGCATCTACTGTGTCATTCCCGAGGAGTCGGGAATCTCATTTAAACGCGCCAAACTGGATACCCGTCTGCACGGGTATGACAAGCCTGCGTCATTCCCGAGGAGTCGAGTTGTGCTGTCATTCCCGAGGAGTCGAGTTGTGTTGTCATTCCCGAGGAGTCGAGTTGTGTTGTCATTCCCGAGGAGTCGAGTTGTGTTGTCATTCCCGAGGAGTCGAGTTGTGTTGTCATTCCCGAGGAGTCGGGAATCTAATTTCCAGCGAATCGAAATTATAGGATGCCCGTCCCCGATTAAAGCACTCGAGGGCAAGCTCTGCGCGGGCATGACACAGTAACTCTACTTCGCCGGCGGCTTGACCGAGTAGACGAAGTTGTCGAACGAGTTCTCCGCGACCCGGAACCACAGATACTGCTCGGCGCGGAACGCCGACCATGATGCGTAGATTTTCCTGAAGTCGGGACTTTTCGCCGCAAGCTCCGAGTACAGCTCCAGCGCGGCCTTGTGACACGCTTCCAGCACCGGTCGTGGAAAGGCGCGCAGTTGCGCGCCGCCCGCGACCAGCCGGCGCAGCGCCGCGGTATTTCCCGCATCGTACTTGGCGGTCATCTGGACATTGGCTTCCGCCGAGGCCACTTCGATCGCCTGCTGGTAGCTTCCGGGCAGCGCCTGCCATTGCTTCAGGTTGACGCAGATGGAAAGCTGCGCCGAGCCCTCCCACCATCCGGGGTAGTAATAGAATCTGGCGACCTTGTGAAAGCCCAGTTTCTCGTCATCGTAGGGGCCGACCCACTCGGCGCCGTCGATCGTCCCCTTCTCCAGCGCCGGGTAGATGTCGGGGCCGCCGATCTGCTGCGGCACCACGCCGAGCTTCGCCAGCACCTGTCCGCCGAGACCGCCGATCCTGAACTTGAGTCCCCGCAGGTCCGCGATCGACTTGATTTCCTTGCGGTACCATCCCGCCATCTGCGCCCCCGTGTTGCCGCCGGGGAAATTGACGATACTGTGCCGGCGGTAGAGCTCGCGCATGAGCTCCAGGCCGCCGCCGTGATACATCCAGGCGTTCTGTTGCCGCGCGTTGAGGCCGAACGGCAGCGCGGTATCGAACGCGAACGCCGGGTTCTTTCCGATGTAGTAATAACCCGCGGTCTGGCCGCACTCGACGGTGCCGTTCTGCACCGCGTCGAGAACCTGCAGCGGGGGAACGATTTCTCCCGCCGCGAAGACGCGGATCTCGAACTTCCCGTCGGTCAGCCTCGCGACGCGGCTTGCAAGCTGCTCCGCGCTGCCGTGCAGCGTGTCCAGGCTCTTGGGAAAACTGGAAGCCATCCGCCACCGGATCTGCGGCTGCGACTGCGCCAGGGCGGGCATGGCGACCGCCGTGCCCGCGAGGCCGGCGCCCGCCCGTTTCAGAAACTGCCTTCTTTTCATATCTCCTCCTGAAAATGCGGATCGACAGGATTTACGGGATGCGCGCAATCAGTCACCCGCCACGGTCATGCGCTCGATCAGGATCGAGCCGCATTGCCGTGACCCGCGGCGCACGATATCGCGCCCGGCCGCGACGAAGCCGCGGAATATCTCCTTCAGGTTGCCGGCGATGGTGATCTCCTGCACCGGATAGGCGATCTCGCCGTGATCCACCCAGTAGCCCGCGGCTCCGCGGGAGTAGTCGCCGGTGACGGGATTCACTCCCTGCCCCATCAACTCGGTGACGAGAAGACCCGTGCCCATCTTGCGCAGCAACTCCGTGAAATCCTCTCCGGTATCGTCCAGGATCAGGTTGTGAGTCCCGCCGGCGTTGCCGGTGGATCGCAATCCCAGCTTGCGCGCCGAGTACGTGCTCAGAAAATATCCCTGCACCACGCCGCCCCAGACGACTTCACGCGCCTGCGTCGCAACACCTTCTTCATCGAACGCGCTACTCGCCAGGCCCTTCCTGACGTGCGGCAGGTCGCTCAACTTCACCCACGGCGCGAAAATCCGCTGGCCCGCGCTGTCGAGCAGAAACGAGGATTTCCGGTACAGGCTGCCGCCGCTCACCGCGGATGCGAAATGCGCGAGCAGGCTCGCCGCCACCGGCGCCTCGAACAGGACCGGCGCCTGCGTCGTCGCGATCTTGCGCGCGCCCAGCCGCCTCACCGCGCGCTCGCCGGCGCGCCGCCCCACGCTCTCGGGCTGCATCAGGTCGGCCGGATCGCGCGCGGTCTCGTACCAGTCATCACGCTGCATCGCGTCGTTCCTGCCCGCGATCAGGGCGCAGGCGACGCTGTGCCGGGACGACGGATACCCCGCCAGAAAGCCCAGCGTGTTGCCGTAAACGAAATGCGATTGCTGGGTCGACACGGTGGCGCCTTCGGAATTGCCGATGCGCGGGTCCGCGGCAAAGCCCGCGGATTCGCATGCCTTGGCGAGATCGATGGCGCGCTCGACCGGAAGATCCCAGGGATGCCACAGGTCGAGGTCGGGTATGTCGCGGGCCAGCAGGTCCGGATCGGCCAGCCCCGCGCAATCGTCGGAGGCGGTGAAGCGCGCGATCGAAAGCGCCGCATCCACCGTATCGCGCACCGCCCGCGGGGAGAAGTCCGACGTGCTCGCGTGACCCCGCTGCTTGCCGATGAACACCGTGACGCCGATGCCCTTGTCGCGGTTGTATTCGATGGTCTCGACCTCGCCCTGGCGCACCGTCACGGTCTGGCCGAAGCCTTCGCTGACCTCGGTTTCGGCCGCGCTCGCGCCGCGTTCGGCCGCGTACTTCACGATGTCCTGCGCGATCTGCCTGAGCTGGTCCCGGGAATGGGGAAAGTGGTTGTCGGACATTATCGAATGACTGTCGAAATCGGAGTTGCACGTTGGCGCGGATTCCCGCGGCGGCCGGCCAAAAGACGACTGCCGCTCATGCTGCGGATCGCGGTCGCGCGGAAAGCCGCTATCATAGCAGCTTGACCGATCTCCGCGCCCATCTACTGATGACCGACGACCGCCCGAGCAAGACCCAGCGCAAGAAAACGATGCTGGCGCTGCAGGACCTCGGCGCCGAGCTTGTCGCGTTGAACGAAGCACAGCTCGCGACGATCTCTCTCCCGGAGCGCCTGCACGAGGCGGTCAACGCGGCACGCCGCATGACGAGCTTCGAGGCCCGGCGCCGCCAGCTCCAGTACATCGGAAAACTCATGCGCGCGATGGATCCGGAGCCGATCCGCGCGCGCCTCGACATCTGGAAGGCTCCTTCACGCGAGCACACCGCCCGGTTGCGCCAACTGGAACATTGGCGGGGGCGGCTCATCGATGAAGAGACGGCGCTCGCGGAATTCGTCAGTGCCTATCCGCGCGCCGACGCGCAGCGCCTGCGAACGCTGGTACGCAACACGCGGCACGAACGCGCGACGGACGCTCCGCCGCGCAGCTATCGCGCGCTCTTCCGCCTGCTGCGCGACACCCTGGAACGCAAGGAAGAGGACACCGACCTGGAGCGCGAAGAGTGACATTTGCGCGCCGCCGCCCGGCTTTCCCCCTCACTCCTCTGTCCCCTCTCCTCTCGCCTATCGCCTCCCGTCTCTCTATAATCGCGCCATGGCAACGGCGCATGACGAGCTGTTGATCGGGCTGGTTTCGATCAGCGACCGCGCTTCACGGGGCGTTTACGAAGACCGGGGCATTCCGGCGCTCGAGGAATGGTTCGGCCGGGCGCTCGCGTCGCCGTGGCGCATGGTGACCCGGCTCATTCCGGACGAGCAGCCGGTGATCGAAGCGGCGCTCAGGGAGCTCGCGGACACGGAAGGCTGCCACCTCATACTCACGACCGGCGGCACCGGACCCGCGCCGCGCGACGTGACTCCCGAAGCGACCCTGGCGATCGCCGACAAAGTGATGCCGGGCTTCGGCGAGCAGATGCGGCAGGTGAGTCTGAAATTCGTGCCGACCGCGATTCTGTCGCGCCAGGTTGCCGTCGTGCGCAGGGGCGCGCTCATCATCAACCTGCCGGGACAACCCAGGGCGATCAGGGAAACGCTCGAGGGGCTGAAGGACGAGAGCGGAAAAACCGCGGTGAATGGCATTTTCGCCGCCGTTCCCTACTGCATCGATCTCATCGGCGGGCCGTACATCGAGACGCACGAAGAGGTCGTGAAAGCCTTCCGTCCCGGATCCGCGATACGTCCAAAACAGAAAAGCTGAACCGCAAGTTTTTCTTTCTCTCCTGGCGCCCTTTGCGTCGGGGCCTTTTGAGGTATGCAAGTGACCGACAAACTGCTTGAAGCGATAGAACTCGAAACCGGCCGCGATCCGGCGGCGAGCGTCATCTGGATGCACGGGTTGGGCGCCGACGGGAACGACTTCGTGCCCATCGTGCACGAACTCGGTCTCGGCGGGTCGCCCGCCGTTCGCTTCGTCTTTCCCCATGCCCCGATGCGGCCGGTGACGATCAACAACGGCTGCGTGATGCGCGCGTGGTACGACGTCTCCTTTGGCGACCTCGAAGGCGGGTCGCGGCGCGCGGACGAGAACGGCGTGCGCGAATCGGAGGCGGCGGTGGGCAGGCTGATCGAGCGCGAGATCGGGCGCGGCATCGATGCGGCCGCGATCGTGCTCGCGGGATTTTCCCAGGGCGGCGCGATCGCGCTGCAGACCGGCCTGCGCCATCCGCGGCAACTGGCCGGAATCATGGCGCTGTCGACCTACGTGCCGCTCGCCGAGACGCTTCCGCAGGAGGCCGCACCCGCAAACGCTGCGACACCGATTTTCATGGCTCACGGCACGCACGATCCGGTGGTGCCGTACGCGATGGGATCAGGATCGGGGGAACTGCTGGGGAAGCTCGGTTACGACGTGGAGTGGCACGACTATCCCATGCCGCACTCGGTGTGCCTCGAAGAGGTGCGCGATATTTCCGACTGGCTGCGCCGGATCCTTCAGCGGCGCACGACCTTGAAGCGTCCCACTTCGTAGTCCGCCCCGCGATCCGTCGATTCGCTGGGCCGCAGGATATGGGTTTCCTCACCGACCGCGATCTCGACCCTGCCCAGGTTGGCAAACATATCGGCGCCCATGACGAGGCCGACGTCCTTGTCCATCTCCATCTTGGGTGACAGCAGAAGCGCCTGGCCTATGACTTTTGCGTCGGCGGATCCGGTCGCCGGTGCGCGCATCGTGACGAGAGTCGCCCTCGGGCTCAGCAATTCCACGCCCACGCGCTGCTGCTGTTGCTCGTTGCGGGTCACGCGGCGCACGACGCCCACGCGCCAGTCGCGAAACGTCTCGCCCTCGACGCCGACAAGGGTTCCCACTTCCACCCAGTCGCCCGCCACGGCGGGGATCACCGCCCCGTAGCCGCCCTCGCTCATGTCCTCGACGATCCAGCTCTCCGCCGCCTGCTGCTGCGTGAAATCGAGCGAGTCGTTGTAGGCGAACTCGAGCATGGCGATGATTTCCTTCAGCCCTGGAGCGACGGTGACGCGCGTCGCGACCTTGCGGCGCTCGAAACGGCGCGCCTGCGTCTTGCCGCTCCAGTCCTGCTCGAGATGTTTCAGCAATCCGAGCACGACCTCGTCATCGAGCCGGCCGTTGAGATCCAGGCCCTCGGGGAGACTGCGCGTGTAGGCGATGTGCGCTCTCAGTTGTTCGAGCTCGCGCAGCGCGGCCCCCGCTCCGATGTAACGGATGGTGTCCGCATCGGGCGCGTTTTTCACGAGGCGGACCGGGGGCTTTCCTGCGCCGAGATCGAACCAGTGCGTGGACCCTTCGTCCGGTTCCCTGGCGATGGCGAACAGCCCGGAAAAATGCGAGACCACCCGCGCCGCAATGTCCTGCCCGACCGGATGCAGGCTGTCGGTGGACGATGCCGAAAGCATCAATGCCTTCAGCAGCTCCTGTTTCACCGTTCCGCTGCCGCTCGAACCGGGATAGATGGCGACCGGCTGATCGGTGGCGCCCTTCGCCTCGGCAACCTTGTAGAGCCCCGCCAGTTCGCTCCACACCCTCTGCTCCGCGGATTCATAGCGGAGCAGGGCCCATCTCAACTGCTGCCGCAACGCGCGCAACGCGCGGCCGATGTAGAGCGACAGGTTCGCCCTGGATGCCGCGCGGTCCTTCTCGCATTCACGGAAGCACTGTTGATACCCTTGCCCGAGCTCCCGCCACAAGCCGTAGGCGCTGGTCCACAACTTGTGCTCGTGCGATTTCTTCTGCCGCGGCGTGGCGAGGTACTCCACCAGGAGCGCGTGCTCGTGGGTTCTCGAGGCGGCGTCGAGAAGATCGAGACTCCTGAACCGGTGCTCGAGCTTCATGTCCTCGGCGCGATTCATGAGCTCGAGCCAGCCTGCGACTTCCCCCAGCGCTCGGGCGCTGTCGGTCGCCGGCAGTTTTGAGATCAGTTCCTCGACTTTCGCGGTATCCGCCAGCGGGTGCTCAGGCTTGCCGCGTCCGAACCAAGAGACCAAGTTGTTATCCCTGTGAGGACAGGTTTGTTCAATGCGTGCTGCTGGTGGCAATTCTATTAAAAACGCGCCGGGATAGCCACCGCGGCGCATCCGGCCCTGTCGCCGCGGCAGCGCCATGAGCGCGACGCGCTTCCCGTGGCAGACCTAATTTTCGTGGGCGGCACGACGGCCCCTGCCAATGTCGATCCCGGCGACGATCGCGATCCCGATTACGAAGTAGCCGCCGGTGACGAGCATCGCCAAACGATGATCGCCGCCGGAGAGCCACGTGACCAGTCCGTAGGTCACCGGTCCCACGATGGAGGACAGCTTGACCGCGAGACCCCACAGACCGAAGAACTCGCCGCTGCGCGCGGGCGGGCTGAGATAGCCGACCATCGCCCGCCCGGCGGACTGACTGGAACCGAGACAGATCCCGACCACGTTCGCCGCAACCCAGAACAGAACCGGGCCTTCCGCCGCCCACGCGAGTACCACCGCCAGCACCCATCCCGACAGCGTCAGAATGATCGTGCGCACATGTCCGATGCGGTCCTGCACATGGCCGAAGGCGAAGGCGCCGACGGCGGCGGTGACGTTGACCACCAGGATGAGCAGCAGCGTATCGCGCGTGGTAAAGCCCATCGCCTGCTCGGCGTAAACCGCCGCGAGCGCGATGACGGTCTGGATGCCCGCCTGGTAGAACACCACGCATACGAGGAATCGGGCGAGATCGCGGTAGCGGCGCACGTGCGTCAGGGTGTCGCGGACCCGCTGAAACGCCTGCATGACGAAATGCGCCGTCCGCGGCTGCGGCACCGCCCGTTCCTTGAGAAACAGGAACGTCGGCAGGCTCGCCAGCGCGAAGATGCCGGCGGTGATGAGCATCGTCACCGGCACGAATGCGGAAGCGCCGGCGCCACGGGATTGGGCCCAGCTGACGTAAGCGAGGCTCGCCCCGAGGCTCACCAGGCCGCCGAGATAGCCCAGGCTCCAGCCCCAGCCGGATACCCGGCCTAACGCGTCTTCCCGCGCAAGTTCGGGCAGAAACGCCGCGATCAGGTTCTCGCCGCTGCCGAAAAAGAAATTCGACAGGATGACGAGGGGAATCGCGAGCCAGAGGTCGCCGCGGCCCACTGCGGCGAGGCCCGCGGTGAACAGGATGCAGCCCAACGTGGTGGCGACGAGCAACCGCTTCTTTGCGGCGCGGGTGTCGGCATAGGCACCGATGAGCGGCGCCGTAACCACGATCAACGCGTAGGACGCCGAAAGGGCAAGAGTCCAGGCGAGCGTTCCCCACGGCGCGTTGCCTGCCACCACCGCCACGAAATAGGCGTTGAAAACCGCGGTGATGACGACCGTGGTGTAGCCCGAATTGGCAAAGTCGTACATCGCCCACGCCCACACTTCGCGCCGGCGCACTCCAGCCGCCAAGCTCGCACTCACGCGCAACGTGGATGGAACCGCAGATTGACGCCGATTAACACCGATGAAGCGCTTCTGAAATTGTCGCAAGCCATCAACGTTCATCCGCGTGTGTCGGGAACCGTAATTTTTCCGGGAGGGCCGACGTCACCCGGCCCGCTCTTTTTCCGGCCGGTTCTCGATGTAGCGCTTGAGCAGGCGATTCTCGAAGCTCGTCTCCCTGATCACGGCCCTGGCGACATCGTGAAACGAAATCAGGCCGAGGAGCCGGTCGCCATCGGATACCGGCAGATAACGCACATGATTCCCGGTCATCACCGCGCGCAGGTGATCGATGGTCTCGTCGGGACTGCCGCGGATGGGATCCTTGACCATGACCTCGCCCACCCGCAGATCGTCGAGGTTTCCATGCCGCGCTGCGAGCGCCTTCAGGACCTCGCGAAAGGTGAGCATGCCGGCCATGACGCCGCTTTCCATGACGACGAGCGAGCCGATATCGTTCTTGACCATGATGCCGACCGCATCAGACACCTTGGCGCCGGGCGCGACGCTGAATACCGTGCCGCCCTTGAGATTGAGAATGTCGCGGATGAGCATGGGAAACCTCCCCCGACATAACGGGCTGATTGCATCTTACGCCGCCCCGCCACCCCCGCAAAGCGCCTTCTGCTCTTACCTCCCCGCGCCACGCGAATCTGCAGCGGCGGGTCTGCCTGCGCCGTTGAAAGCACGAATCATCAGACGACGCCGCGCCGTTTCAGATCCCGTTGCTGCTCGCTGCCGTAGCCCAGCGCGCCCAGGATTTCCGCGGTGTGCGCGCCGAGCTCGGGCCCCAGCCATTTCGTCTCCCCCGGCGTCTCGGAGAGCCGGGGAACGATGCCGGGCAGCTTGAGCGTCTTGCCATCGTGCAATCGGAATTCCCGGACCATCTCGCGTGCCCGATAGTGCGCATCATCGACGATGTCGGCGATGTCGTAGATCTTGCCGCTCGGCACCTCGGCCTTCTCCAGCACCGCGAGCACGTGCTTGAGATCGTGCGCGCCCGCCCAGGCGCCGATCACCCGCTCGATCTCCTCCGTGCGCGCGACGCGCCCATCGTTATGCGCCAGCGCCGGATCGTCCGCGAGATCGGGGCGCCCGATCGCGCGCATCATGCGCTTGAAGATCGAATCGGCGTTGGCGCCGATCACGACATACTTCCTGTCGCGCGTGATGTACGTATTGGAGGGCACGATGCCGGGCAGAGACGCGCCGCTGCGCTCCCGTATCATGCCGAACATGTCGTACTCGGGCAGTACGCTTTCCATCATGTTGAACACCGCCTCGTAGAGCGCGACGTCGATATATTGACCCCGCCCGCCGTTCGCGTTCCGGTGATGCAGCGCCATCAGGGCGCCGATCACCCCGTGCAGCGCGGCGATCGAATCGCCGATCGAAACGCCGACGCGCACGGGTGGGCGATCGGGAAAACCCGTGATATGGCGCAAACCGCCCATCGATTCGCCGATCGCGCCGAAGCCCGGCCGATCGCGGTACGGCCCGGTCTGCCCGAATCCCGACAGCCGCACCATGATGAGCCCGGGGTTGAGCGCCGAGAGGGCTTCCCAGCCCAGGCCCCATTTCTCCATCGCGCCGGGCCGGAAATTCTCGATCACGATGTCGGCGTCCTTCACGAGTTTGCGGACGATCTCCTGCGCTTCCGGCATCCTGAGATTGAGCGTGAGGGACTTCTTGTTGCGCGCCTGCACGTACCACCACAGCGAGGTACCGCGATAGAGCTTGCGCCATTTCCGGAGCGGGTCGCCGCCATCCGGCGCCTCGATCTTGATCACTTCCGCGCCGAACTCGGCGAGAATGCGCGCGCAGAACGGGCCGGCGATCAGCGTGCCGAGTTCGATGACCTTGATGCCCTTCAGTGGTTGCGGTCTGGACATGGTGAAACGCCGGAAGTTTGGCAGTGAAGGTGGGGAGTATAGAATCCAATCTCAGCAATGGCCAAGCGTTCTCTATTCGTAATTCTGTCCGAGCAGCCGTGGTGGGTGTCGCTGCTTGTCGCCATGGCCCTGTTCGGCGCCATCCAGCTGTTTTTCCCGCCGCTCGCGCCTTTTGTCGCATTGCCGTTCGTCGCTGCCGCGGTTTATTTCGCCTGGAAACAATTTCGCGGCACTTCGCCGGTCAACGTCGAGGAGCGCCTTGCCGCCTTGCGCGATATGCCGTGGGAGAATTTCGGACTCATCGTCAGCGAAGCGTATCGCCGGCGCGGCTATGAGGTCGAGGAATCCCGCGGCGGGGCCTTCGACTTCACGGTGCGCAAGAACGGCCAGACCACGCTGGTCCAATGCCGCCGCTGGAAAGTGAACCAGGTCGGCGTCAAGCCGGTGCAGGACCTGTTCGACGCGATGAACAAGCGCGATGCGTTCAACTGCGTGTGCATCGCCGCCGGCGGATTTTCCGAAAGCGCGCGTGCATTCGCCGCCGGAAAACCGATAACCCTCCTCACCGGCGCGCCTCTCGTAGAGCTCGTAAGCACCATCGACAAGACCAGCCGGCGCTGGTTTACGCGTTGACCACGCGGTCAGCGGCTTCGGCAGCGCGGCGCATGAGCGCCGCGGTTCCCGGCAGGGTTCAGGGCCGCACGCAAGTTCTGACCATGCGGGCCCGGGTGTCGCTCAGCGACGACATGAGAAATCACACGGGATCAATGGCATATTCGCCGCCGTCGCGCTCACGTCGTCCGGCGGCGACATGCGACCCGCGTTCGCGACTGGCTCCAGCCGACATAAGGCATTGTTTTTGAATATTTTAATGATTCTGGCACGACAGGTGCTTAGATGCCGGAAAGAGCGTTGAATGACAGGGAAAAACACGATGCCCAGGTTGTCCTCGCGGATTGGACTGATAACGCTGTGCCTCGCACTGGGCGCTTGCGCGTCGAATCCGACCAACAGCCAGATCGGCACCGCTGCGGGCGCCGTGGTCGGCGGCGTAGTCGGATCGGCGGTCACGGGCGGCAGCACCGTCGGCACGGTCGGTGGGGCTGCTGCCGGCGCGGTGGTCGGCCACGAAATCGGCAAGCGGATCAAATAGCGCAAGGCTGCGATCGCACAGATTCCTCCGAGCGGGGGTTGTAACCCTCCCCTGTTTTCCCCGGCGCATGCCGGGGTTTTTTTGTACGCGCCGATGGTTCCGATCCACGAGTTCGCGCACATCCCGTTCCGGCCGTTCGGCGAATTCATGACGCTGACCGGCCGCACCGGCGAGACCGGCGCCCATGATTTCATCGACGTGCTGGGTGACCCGGGGATCCTGGATCGCGCACGCGCCGCGGGCTACGGCGTGCATGCCTTCGGCGTCGGCATGCCGCTCCGCCTCGTTCGTCTGGGGCGCTGCGATGAACTGGCTCCAGTTTCAGCGTCGCCGCGAACGCCGACAGGGAACGGCTCCGCCATTGCAGTCGGGGGCGCCGCAGGGATTATAATCGGTGCTTCCGGCCGGGTTCCATCATCCCGGCCCGGGTTCAAGATCCCGCAAGCGGAGGCGTGACATGCCGCGATCCATCAGAACGATCATCGAGGGCCAGGAAGTCGTTGCTTCTCCGGCAAGGACGACCGTAAGCGAAGCGGCCCGTTTGATGAAAGAAAAGCACGTCGGCGCCGTGTTGGTGGTCGAAGAGGGCAAGCTCGTGGGTGTTTTTACCGAGCGCGACGTGGTGTTTCGCGTGATCGCCGAAGGGCGTGATGCGCGAAGCACGCAACTTGCCGAAGTCATGACGCCCGACCCTCAGACCATTCATCCGGACAAACCGTTCGAGCACGCGCTTCACATCATGTACGAGGGGGGTTTCCGCCACGTGCCGGTGGTAGAAAACGGCCGGCCCGTCGGCATGGTCTCCACCCGCGACGCGCTGGGTCCCGAGCTGAAGGATTTCGTCTACGAACTGCTGCGTCAGGAGCAGATCGACGACATTCTGTCCTAGATCTACTGTGTCATTCCCGCGTCGTTGAGTAGTGTTGTCATTCCCGAGTAGCCTGTCCTCGAGCGTCTTAATCGGGGATCGGGAATCTCATTTAAACCACGACAAATTGGATGCCCGCCCCGCGACTACGACACTCGGGGGCAGGCTCCGCGGGCACGACACAGTAACGCCAGGAGCCGCGGGGCTTCCTCACGTCGCGGGTCACTTGCGCCAGAAAGCGGGCGTGAAGACCACCATGACCGTGAAGATCTCCAGCCGCCCCAGCAGCATCGCGACCGACAAGACCCAGGTCTGCACGTCGCTGAGCGAGGCATAAGTCGTCGCCGGTCCCACCTGATTGAGACCCGGTCCGGTGCTCGTGATGCACGCGACCACGGCGGAGAAGGCGGTCACGAAGTCCAGCCCGGAAGCGAGCAGCACCATGGTCAGCACGATGATGCTGGCGCCGTAGAGCGACATGAACGCGAGGACCGCGAACACGATCTGGTTCGGCACGACGTGCCCTTGAATCCGGACCGGGACAAGTGCATTCGGATGCAGCAGTTTCACCATCTCGCGCCAGCTCTGGAGCACAAGCAACTGGGTACGGATCATCTTGATTCCGCCGCCCGTCGAGCCGGCGCTGGAAGCCGTGGCACATAGCAGCAGCATCAGAACCGGCGCGAACATGGGCCAAAGGCTGTAATCCGTGCTGGCGTAACCGGTAGTCGTCCCGATGGAAATCACGTTGAACGCCGCGTAACGAAGGGCGGTGGAGAAGTTCGGGTACACCGCGCTCAACCACAGGAACGCCGCCACACCGAGGGAACTCGCGATCATCGTGGTCAGGAACCACCTCGCCTCCCAGTCCTGCCGATAGGGCTCCGCGCTGCGTTTGAGCAGCGCAAGATAATGCGTCGCGAAATTCATCCCCGAAATCAGCATGAAGACGATGGCGACGCTCTCTATCAGCGGCGAGTTGAAGAAGGCAAAGCTCTCGTCATGAGTGGAAAACCCGCCCAGACTCATCGTGGTGAAACTGTGCACCACCGCGTCGAGCCAGGACATCCCGGCAAGCCGGTAGGAGAGTATGCAGATCAAGGTGATTCCCGCATACAGGAGCCACAAGCGCTTGGCGGTCGCGCCGATCCGGGGAGTGAGTCCGAGTTCCTTGATGGGTCCGGGTGTCTCCGCCTTGTAAAGCTGGCGCCCGCCTACGCCCAACATGGGAAGGATCGCGACGAACAACACGATGATTCCCATGCCTCCGATCCATTGCAGAAGGCCGCGCCAGATAAGGATGGAGGGCGGAAGCTGGTCGAGCCCGGTGAGCACGGTGGCGCCGGTGGTGGTGAGGCCGGCCATCGCTTCGAAGTAGGCGTCGGTGAACGAGAGCGCCGGGAAATAGATCATGAACGGCAGCGCGGCGAACGCCGGAACCGTCATCCAGACCACCGTGACCAGCAGGTAACCGTCCCGCACTTTCAGCTCGTGGCTTCCCGAGCGCGCCACGAACCAGAGCGCGGTGCCGGATATCACGGTAATGGCGAACGCCTCATCGTATGCCAGGAGCGCGGCGTCGTTGAGGATCAACGACACGGTGAGCGGAATCAGCATGGCGCCGCCGAACAGCATGAGCACGACACCCAGACCGAAGAGGACGGGCAGATAGTTCCCGATAAAACCGAGACGTCTGATCGCGACGTTCATGGTGGGTTCGCCTGTTGAGAATCCGGGCTCACGCCGGGATTTCGCGTGTCACCGCCCGGCTGTTGCCGAAGCACGGCACATAGACGGAGTGGGTGCCGGGCCCGCCGGCGACGATGAACTGGATGTCCTCGGGCCGTGGCGAAATCGGCAGCAGCGTATCGGCTGCAATCTCGCCCAGTTCCGCCGCGCGGGAAGCACGGGCGCGCTCCAGTTCCTTGCCGCTCAGCCTGACTGCCGGCATTTTCGAGCGTTCCCAGAGTTCCCGCTTGAGATCCGGCTTGGCGAGTCCTCCGCGCTTGAAGACTTCGACATGCTCGGAACTCAGCAGCAGCCAGGGCTCGCCGCCGTGAACATACTCGTTGCTGGGTGGATGCATCATGGTTTCCGCGATGACGCGCGCCAGCTCCGCGGCATCCTTCGAGTGCGTGTTCATGTTCATGGTGCCTTCCGCGCCGACGACCGTCACCGTGCTTTGCCCGCGCGCGAAGCCGCGCTCGACGTGCAGGGGTTCCCAGGGACCGGCTTCTTCGTTCTCCGCGCAGCAGAAGGTGTACTTGCCGGGCTGACCGTGGGTCGCGCGGTCCATCTCGCCGGGAAGCGCGCCGCCTATGTTCTGCAGGATGAGCCGCAGCGCGCGGCCGATGGTGGCGTTGGCCCACGTGCCCTGTCCGATGCAGTTGAATGTGGCATTGACCCCGAGGCGCCGTGCAATGGGGCCGTTGATGATGATCCAGACCGCCACGGGGTTCGTTGTCGCCTGGATGCCCTGAAGGTTGAACCGCGGATCGGCGACCGCCTCCGTGGCGGCGACGAGAACCGGCAGATACTCGGCGTCGCAACCGGCGAGCACGCAATTGATGGCGACGCGCTCGACCGTGGCCGCTCCGTACCCGGGGGCGACGTGCGCCACGACGTCGTGCCGCGGGCGGCTCGTATGCGCGAGCGCGCGCTCGACGCGCTCGATGGTGGGCGGCACGACCGGCAGGCCGTCGCTCCACCGCCGCTCCCGGTACAGCCGGTTGATCGCCTCCAGGTCGTCGGCGGTCTCGAAGGTCGCCGCGTGCTCCGATGAAGGCGCGTTCACGCCGACTCGCTCACCAGGCGCGCCACCTCGTCCACGCACTTCTCCGCGATCTGCCGTACCTCTTCCCGCGTGCGCAGTCCGAAAGGATGGGGAATGACGGCGATCGGCAGGTCCGGATCGCCCAAGGCACGCGCCTGCGCGTGCCCGAGCGTCGTGAACGCCGTCGAGCAGATCGCGACCGCGGGCTTGCCGCGTTTTGCGACTTCCACACTGTCGTGGACACTCCACGACGCGCAGGAGCCTCAGTCACCCGAGCCGGTAATCACCACATCGCATTGATCGACGAGTTCTTCGACGATCTCGGGCCTGGCGGCAATCGATGCCGAGGGCTTCCTGCGCTTGATCACCCGCGCCACGCCGTACTTGCTCGCCAGCAGTGCGGCGAGATCGTCCACGAGATGATTGAAGTTGGGTTTCGCGTTGTCGATGAAACCGACCACGGCGCCCGAGAGCCGGGCGCGCGCGCGTCCCTTCTGGCCGTCACCGTGGCCTGCATCGCGGCGCGGCGCCGTCGGGTCAAAAAGGGTTACCGTTGCTGCCATCGCAAGTTTCCTCAAAATTTAGCCGCCGATTAACGCAGATTAACGCCAACAAAGACGCATACGATCAAGTCAACGACCGAAAGAATCTTGTAAATCCTGTCAATCCTGTCTATTGCTTCTGTCTCACGAGCGATCGAGGCTGATGTTCGCCTGCCTGACGAGCCTGGTCCAGCGTTCGATCTCCTCGCGCAGGAACGCCTGCAGCTCCTGCGGGCTGTTGCCGACCGGCTCCGCACCGAAAGCGACGAGCCTCTGCCGGATGTCGGGCGCAGTGAGTGCTTTCACCGTTTCCGTGTGCGCTTTCCTGATGATTCCTTGCGGCGTGCCGGCGGGCGCGAGCAACGCGTACCAAAGCGTCGATTGATATCCGGGGATCGTCTCCGAGACCGTGGGAACCCCGGGCGCCGATGGCGCGCGCTTGAGGCTCGTCATGGCGAGCGCACGCAGGCGTCCCGCCTTCACGTGCGGCATCGCCGGCAGCGGACTCGTGCACATCATCTGCACCTGGCCGGCAATCACGTCGATGAGGGCCGGTCCCGCGCCCTTGTACGGAATATGCACGACATCGATGCCGGTGAGCGATTTCAGCAGTTCCACCGACATGTGGCCGCCGGTGCCCGGCCCCGAGGACGCGTAATTGATGCGGCCGGGACGGGCCTTGGCCGCAGCGATCAAGTCCTTTATGCTGCCCACCCCCAGCGACGGGTGCGCAACGAACACCAGCGGCGACTGCGCGACCAGCGTGATCGGCGCGAAATCCTTCAGCGTGTCGTACGGCAGGCCTTTCCTCAGCGCCGGATTGATGGCGTGCGTCGCGCTCGAAAGAAACAACGTATGCCCGTCGGGCTGCGCATTCGCGGCGAGCTGGGTCGCGATGATCTGTCCGCCTCCGCCACGGTTGTCCACCACGACCTGCTGGCCGAACGCCTCGGTGAGGTTGCCGGCGAGCATGCGCCCCACGATGTCGCCCGCGCCTCCCGGCGGATAGGGGATGATCAGCCGCACCGCCCGCTGCGGGTAGCCCTCCGCGGACCATGCTTGCGATTGCAGCGCACCCGCTGCGGCGACGCCCGACATCGCAGCAGTCAACAAGAAAAATTCGCGTCGTCTCACAATGGCTTCCCGCAAAAAGATGCATTTTACTCCGAGGACCACACGGCGCGCGCGGCCGGTTGCCAATTGCACTAAACAGCGCTCGGCTGTAAGTCGAGGGATTTAAAGGCTGTCGGCTTGAAGCCGACTGTAAAGGCGCCATGACTGTCATTCCCGAGGAAACTTTTCTTGTCATTCCCGAGGAAACTTTTCTTGTCATTCCCGAGGAAACTTTTCTTGTCATTCCCGAGTAAACTTTTCTTGTCATTCCCGAGTAGTCGGGAATCCAGTTTCAGCGCACGTCTAATTGGATGCCCGTCTGCTCGGGCTTGTCTCGCTTTTGTCACTATCGGATATGGGCACAAAGCACGTC
>JACQOJ010000125.1 GCA_016202605.1 Betaproteobacteria bacterium | reverse complement strand
GGGAATGACAAGAAGCAAACTGGATTCCCATCTTCATGGGAATGACAAGAAGCAAACTGGATTCCCATCTTCATGGGAATGACAAGAAGCAAACTGGATTCCCATCTTCATGGGAATGACAAACTGGTGTCATGCTCGCGGAGGCGGGCATCCAATTGGTGGCAGCTGAAATTGGATTCCCGACTGCTCGGGAATGACAAGAAGCAAATTGGATTCCCGTCCCTCGGCTAAAACATTCGAGGGCAGGCTTCACGGGAATGACAAAGCGGTTACGAATCACGGTTGCCTGGCGGTCTGCACGCGAAGGCGCTCGGCGAGCTTCGTGAAGTCGTCGGCGAAATCCGCCAGCCGCTGCATGGCATGCGCGCGCTGGCGCGAAGTGAGCATGCGGTCGATCGCGACGGCCATCTGCACGCGTTTCTCGAACCACTCGGTGAAGCGCTGCCGGTATTCCGGCGCGCGCCCGTCCTCCCAGTCGATCAGCCACTGGCGCAGTTGCGCGGGGAACCGCTCGCGGTTCGCGCGCTGTGCCATGAGCTTGAGAAATTCACGCTGGCGCCGCACCCGGTCCGCGTGCCGCAGTCTTTCGGTCGCCGGAAGGTCGTTGACGAGGAGCGCGATCCGCTGCTCCTGCTCCGGTGTGAGGCTTCCCACCCAGTCCTTGACCTGGTCGAGCGTGCGCCGCACACGGGCGCGCTTGATCTCTTCCTCGCTCTCGTCCAGACGGTACTCGCGCGCGAAGCGCCGGTTGTCCTTTTCCCACTGGCGCTGCAGGGCCTCGAGCTGCGCGGGGGCGATGGTGGCGAGCAGCGCCGCGGCGTCTTCGCTTCCGCGCATCACGAGCGCGCGGTAACGCGCGCGCAGGCCGTCGACGAACCACAGCACGTCCTCGCGCGCCAGTCCCTTCTGCAGCCGCGCGCGCGTTTGCGCAAAAAACGCGGCGTAGTCGGGCAACTGCTCGTAGCGGTGCCACTCGTAGAGCCGCTCGAAGCGTTTTGCGAATTCGTCCTTCTGCCGTGCGTCGAGATCGAAGTAGTCATCCGCCATCCACGCCGCGATATTGTCGAGCTGGCTGTAGCCCAGCCGCACCATGCTGCACGCGGAGAGGAGCAGGGCGCACGCCGCGAGCGCGACAAGGATGCGCAAGCGGGGAGCCGACGCGGCCGGCCGGGCGAGCGTCATAGCCGCTCCAGGTGCTCCACCATCTTCCTGCGGGTGGGCCCGTCCGGCAGGCGCCCCTGGCCCGCCTGCAGGTTGTCCCGGAGGTGCGCCACCCGCCGCGTGCCGGGGATGACGCAGGTCACCGCGGGGTGGGCGAGAATGTACTTCAGGAAAAACTGCGCCCAGCTCGTGCAGTCGAATTCGGCGCACCACGGCGGCAGCGGCTTGCTGCGGACCCTGGCGAAGAGGCGCGCGTGCGCGAACGGGCGGTTGACAAGCACCGCGGTCCCGGATGCGGCGCAAATCGGCAGCAGGCGCGCTTCGGCCTCGCGTTCGGCCATCGAGTAATTGAATTGCACGAAGTCGTAGTCGCGCGTTTTCGCGAGCCGCTCCAGGTCGCGGTACGAGCCTTCGTGATAGTGCGTGATGCCGTAGTAGCGGATCCGGCCGGCATCCTTCCACGCGCGCAGCGTCTTCGCGTGCGTCCCGAGGTCGAGGAGGTTGTGCACCTGCATGAGGTCGATGCGTTGCGCGCGCATCAGCCGGAATGAGTTCTCCATCTGCCGGATGCCGGCCTCGCGCCCGCTCGTCCACACCTTGGTCGCGAGAAAGAGGCGGTCGTGAATGCCGAGATCGGCCGCGAGGTCGCCGACCACGCGCTCCGCTTCGCCGTACATGGGAGAGGAGTCCACCACGCTGCCGCCCAGCCCGACCAGCAGGCGCAGCACTTCCTTCAGCTCGGTGCGCTCACTCGCGTCCGGGCCGACATCGAAGGCCTGCCACGTGCCGAGCCCGACGGCGGGCAGCAGCTCGCCGCTGCGCGGAATCGCGCGCTTGAGCATCGCCGCCGGCGCCCTGGCGGCGGCACGCGCCAGCCGGGTCATGAGAAGCGTGCCGGCCGCGAGCGTTCCCAGCGCGCGCCGCCGCTGCGGGGAATGCAAAAAGCGACCCGTGGTGTCATCTGTGGTGTTCATTGCGCGGCGATCTCGCGCATTATCCAGCGGGCGAGGGCGCACAGTTTGCCGTCCCCGCCCGCGTGACCGATCAACTGCAGACCCACCGGCAGCCCGCCGACGCTCATGAGCGGCAGGCTGAACGCAGGCAGTCCGAGAAAGGTGGCGTACGTCAAGAACGCGCGGCTGCCGGTATGCGCGTGTCCGACCGGAGCCGGTCCCGAGGCGGCCAGGGTGATGATTCCGTCCGCAGCGCGCATGAGATCGCGAACTTTCGTTTTCATTGCCGCCTTTTCCGAGAGCAGGGCCTCGTATTCAGCGGGCAGCATGGTCTGCGCTCGCGCGATGCGATCGTGCACCCGCTTTTCCATCAACTGCCCATGGTCGGCGATGTATTGCGCGTACGGCCACTTCATCTCGTAGGCGGTAATGTCGAGAGAACGTTCCACGAAACCATCGTCGAGCGCCTGTTCCAGCGCGGCGGCATCGGAATCATCGCCACGACCGGCGAGCACCACTCCCGCGCGTTGGAGTTTTTCCAGAACGGCCTCGAAGGCGTCGCGCGCGGCCGGATCGACTTCCTGTTCCCAATGCCGGGTGTAGAGCCGAAGCAGGCGCCGCGGCTTCGCGGGCGCCGGCAGCTCCGCGCTTGCGCCGTCGAGAAACGCTTGGCCGGGATTGCCGTTCGCGAGCGATATGTGCGAAGCGATGCGCCAGGTGTCTTCCAGCGTTCCCCCGATCACGCCCAGATGATCGTGGGTAACGGAGATCGGGTGCACGCCCTGCATCGTGAGTGCGCCGTGCGTCGGCTTGAAGCCGACTGCGCCACAGAACGAGGCTGGACGCAGGGTAGAGCCCTGGGTTTGCGTCCCAAGCGCGACCGGCAGCATGCCGGCACCTACCGCGGCCGCCGAGCCGCTCGAAGATCCGCCCGGGGTGCGCTGCGAATCGTGCGGATTGACGGTTGAATTCGTCGCGCCGCACGCAAATGCCGTGGTCACGGTTTTGCCGACGATGACGGCGCCCCCGAAGCGCAGAGCCTGCACGCAGGCGGCGTCGTAGCGCGGCTGCCATCCCGCGTAAACGGGGCTGCCCATCCGGGTCGGCATGTCACGCGTGTCCATGATGTCCTTGATGCCGACCAAACAGCCATCGACCATGGACAGCGGCTGGCCGGCGCGGTAGCGGGCGCCAGCGGCATCGGCGGCTGCCCGCGCGCCGTCGATGTTGAGCGCCGCGAACGCCCTCAGCTCCGCCTCACGCGCGACGATCCTTTCAAGACAGCGTTCCAGGAACGCGCGTGGCGTGTCGCGCCCAGCGCGGAAATCCGGAAGCGCGTGCGAGAAGCTGACTGCATTCCGGTTGCAGGCAAACTCGGGCAATCTCAATTGGTCGTGATGTTCGCCGCCTTGACCACCTTCGCCCATTTCGCGATCTCCGATTGTATGTACGCCGCGCTGCTGTCAAGCGACTCGCCCACCGGTTCGAGCCCGATTCCGGCGAGCCGCTCTTTGGTTTCCGGGAGATGCAGGATTTTCGCGACTTCGCCATTCAGTTTGTTCAAAACGTCCTTGGGCACGCCGGCGGGCGCGAGCATCGCGTACCAGACGTCGACCGCGTAGCCGGGCACTGCGGCTTCGGCGATTGTCGGGACCTCCGGCATCGCGGCCGCCCGTTTGGTTCCGGCAGTCGCAAGCACGCGCAGCTTGCCGGCTTTGATGTGGGACGAAGTCGAAATTACGCTCGCGAACATCATGGAGACCCTCCCGGCGATGACATCCGTCATTCCCGGGCCGGTGCCTTTATAGGGAACATGCACCATGTTGGTCCCGCTGAGAAGCTTGAGAAGTTCGGTGGCGAGATGTGCCGGGCTGCCGTTGCCGGAGGAAGCGTAATAGAGCTCACCGGGGCGCGCCTTGGCGAGCGCGATCAACTGCTTCATCGACTGTGCGGGGAGCGACGGATGGACGGCGAGGACATTCGGAGCGTTCACCAGCACCGTGACGGGAACGAGATCGCGTTGCGGGCTGTACGACAGGTTTTTGTGGGAGCTGGGAATCACCGAGTGGCTGATCGAAATGGTGAGCAGCGTGTGTCCGTCGGGAGGAGACTTGGCGACGATTTCACTGCCCAGAGCGCCGCCGGCGCCGGGGCGATTCTCGACCACGACCTGCTGCTTCCAGCGCTCCGTCAGCCTCTGCCCGACTATGCGTGAAATCGTGTCGACGCCACCGCCGGTGCCCGACGCGGTCACGATGCGGATGGATTTGGAAGGATAGCCCTGCGCGTGGGCGCCCCCGATTGCCAGGAACGTAGTCGCGATTCCTACGAGAATCAGGTCCTTTTGCATGCTATCTTCCTTTCGTCACGGCGGTTCGCCCGTATTATGCCGTGTTCCGCGATTTCCCGGCCACCGCCGGCCCCCGATTGCTGCCACGGCGATGCAAGTGCGGTTAGAATCCATACCTTGGAGCGGCTGTGTCATGCTCGCGTAGGCGCTGTGTGTCATGCCCGCGGAGGCGGGCATCTAATTTGGCGATGTTGAAACTGGATTCCCGACTACTCGGGAATGACAAATCGGTGTCATACCCGCGGAGGCGGGCATCTAATTTGGCGATGTTGAAACTGGATTCCCGACTACTCGGGAATGACAAATCGGTGTCATACCCGCGGAGGCGGGTATCCAATTCGACGTGGGCTGAAATTGGATTCCCATCGCTACGGGAATGACAAACATGGGTGTCATACCCGTGTAGCCTGCCTTCGAATAATTCAATCGGGGAGCGGGCATCCAATTTGGCCTGTGCTGAAACTGGATTCCCGTCTGCACGGGAATGACGGGATCGGCGCGGGGAATGACGCGGTAGAATTTGAAGATGTTGAGAAAGACATGCTGATCGCCGACGGTCTGGTCGTTTTCGTCAAATACGCCTGCCCCACGTGCACGCTGATCGAGGCGCTGATGCGCGAGGTGGCGGGGAGGCTGCCGCATTTTCAGGTCGTGTCGCAGGACGATCCGCGCTTCCCCGCCGGGGTGAAGGACGTCGTGGACGATCGCGAGCTCGACCTTTCATGGTTGAACAACATCGAGGCGACGCCCACGCTGATCCGCTTCGAGAAGGGGCGCGAAGTCGAGCGCGTGGCGGGCTGGGATCGCGACGGCTGGCGCCGGCTCACCGGCATCGCGGACCTGGGCGCGACGCTGCCCGCATTCCGTCCCGGATGAGGATCGCTCTCCCTCGAGCCCGGGGTGGCCGAGAAACTGGAAGCGCGTCACAAGGGTGAAACATTCCTCGCGGCGCGCAAGGTGGAGATCGGCGCGCACGACGACCCGGTCGAAGTCTGCTTCGAGCGCGGCTGGAGCGACGGCCTGCCGGTCACCCCGCCCACCGACGAGCGCGAGCTGCGCATGCTGAAGGGCACGCGCCGCGCGCCGGGCGATGTGGTCGGGCGCATTCCGCCCAACCTCGCGGAATGCACGGTCGAGAAGGTCGCGATCAACGCCGTGATGGCCGGCTGCAAACCCGAGTACATGCCGGTGCTGCTCGCCGCGATCGAGGCGGCGCTGGAGCCGGTCTTCACGCTGCACGGGCTGCTCGCTACCACTTACTTCTCGGGTCCGGTCATCATCGTCAACGGCCCGGTCGCAAGACGCATCGGCATGAACTCGGGAATCAACGCGCTGGGCCAAGGCAACCGTGCCAATGCCACCATCGGGCGCGCGCTCAACCTCATCGTGCGCAACGTCGGCGGCGGCCGGCCCGGCGAAGCGGATCGCGCGACGCTCGGCGCGCCGAGCAAGTACACCTGCTGCTTCGCGGAGGACGAGAGCGATCCGGCGTGGCAGCCATTGTCGGAGGCGCGCGGATTTGCGCGCGGCGCGTCCACCGCGACGCTGTTCCAGGGACACGGCGTGGAGGCGTTCGTCGATCAGAAGTCGCGCACGCCGGAAGCGCTCACGCGATCGTTCGCGCTGTCGCTCAACGCGATCGGGCATCCCAGGCTGGTGCAGTCGGCGCGCGCGATCGTGGTGCTCTCCCCGGAGCATTACGCGATTTATCGCGAGGCTGGGTGGGACCGGAAGCGGATCGAGCGGGCGCTGTACGAGGCGACGATCCGGCCGGGCACGGATCTGGTGGCCGGCGCCGACGGCGTGGGCGAGGGCATCCCGGCGAGCCGCGCGCAGGAGATGGTTCCGAAATTTCATGATGACGGGCTGATGGTGGTGCGCGCGGGCGGACCGGCGGGGCTCTTTTCCGCCATCCTTCCCGGCTGGCTCGCGGGACGCAAGCGGGAAGAGCTGCAGCCGGTGACGAAGCAGGTTCGTGAGGAGTGAGGCGGAAGGTGGAAGGACAAGATTGGATTCCCGTCTCCACGGGAATGACAACCTGCGTCATCCGCAACCCAAGAAACTTGTCATTCCCGAGAAGCCTGTCCCCGAGTGTCCTAATCGGGGATCGGGAATCCAATTTTCCATAGGAGGCATCTTATGAACTGGTTACGCGATCCCACGTCCGAGACTTCGGCGCTGAAGCGCCCGCGGCTTACGCCGCCGCCTTCGCTCGAAGGACTGACCGTCGGATTGTTCGACATCGGCAAGACGCGCAGCGACGAGTTTCTCGACCAGGTCGAGCTGAGACTGAAGGAGCGCAACATCAGGACCCGGCGCTTCGGCAAGCCGACCAACGCCAAGGTCGCGACGCCCGAAATACTGCAGAAAGTCGCCGACGAAGCGGACGTGGTGCTGATCGGGTTATCCGACTGAGGGTCATGCACGTCGTGCAGTCTGCACGACCTCATGAATTTCGATTCCCGCGGCGTTCCCGGCATCTCGGTGGTGACCACCGGCTTCACGGAGGCGGTCGAGACGCAATCGAAGGCGCTGGGCTTCGAGCCGGGCGTGCTCTATGTTCCGCACCCGATCCAGAACCGCACGCGTGAAGAGCTTCAAAAAATCGCCGACGACATCATTGAGCCGGCGCTGAAGATGCTGACGGCTAGCCAAGAAGCGTGACCAGTGACCAGTGACCGGAAGTCAAAAGCGTGACCGGTGACCAGTCCGTCATTTCCGTGGCGACGGGAATCCAGTCACAAATCAATGGCGAGACCAGTGACCGGTTTGTCATTCCCGTGGCGACGGGAATCCAATGTGTCCTGGATAATTGGATGCCCGCCCCCCGACGAAATCATTCGAGGGCAGGCTACGCGGGCATGACAACGGGGTGTCATTCCCGAGGCGTCGGGAATCCAATTTGGCGCGAATAATTGCGTGCTCGTCCATGCGGGCGTGACAGGTACGAACCACGAACCACGAACCACGAAACAGGACTCTAAATGCTCAACGCAGCAATCATCGGCCTCGGCTGGTGGGGAAAGAACCTGGTCGACGCGATCCAGGACAAGAGCGAGCGCATTCGCTTCGTGCACGGCGTCACCAAGGAGCCGGATGTCGCGCGCGAGTTGGCGGCACGGCATGGCTTCAGGCTCTCGACGGAACTCCCGGCGGCGCTTGCCGACCCGCAGGTCCAGGCGGTGGTGCTGGCGACACCGCATTCGCTGCACGCCGATCAGATCGTGCAGGTTGCCGCCGCCGGCAAGCCGGTTTTCTGCGAGAAACCGCTTGCCCTCAGGCGGGCGGATGCGGCGCGCGCCATTGCGGCCTGTGAGCGCGCCGGGGTGCCGATCGGCGTGGGACAGAACAAGCGCTTCTGGCCGTCGATGCGGGAACTCGTCCGCGTCGTGCAGAGCGGCGTGCTGGGCCGCGTGCTTCACATCGAGGGGCATTACAGCAACGAAAATTCGAGCAGGCACTTTTCGGCGTGGCGCCATGATCCGCATGAGACGCCCGGAGCGGGACTGACCGGCACCGGGATTCACCTGCTCGACGCGTTCAGCGCCCTGGCGGGGCCGGCGGGCGAAGTCACCGCGCAGTGCGTCGCGACGCGGGGAGGCCCCGATCCGCTCGACACCGTGTCGGCGCTGTTCAAATTCGAAAACGGATTGACCGGAATTCTCGGCGCGGTGCGCGCAACGCCGATCTACTGGCGCGTGCACGTGTTTGGCGACAAGGGCAACGCCGAGGCCCTGGGCGAGACCGAGCTCGTGCTGCGGATGACGGGTCACAAGCCCGAGCATCGCTCGTTCGAACAGATCGACTCGTTGCGCGCGGAGCTGGAAGCCTTCGCGGATGCGGCGACGGGTCGCAGCGCCTATCCCATCACGCCGCGACAGATGGTGGATACCATCGGGGCATTCGAAGCCATCGTTCGCTCCATCGAGTGTGGAGGCCCGGTGCGGGTGAGCGACTTGTAGGTCGCACCCTCAGCGGACCGGCAATCGCGCCGCAGGTGCCGCCGGCCGCGATGAACCCGAACAGGCGCTTTCCCTGCTCGTCGCTGAACAGATCCACCATGAAGCTCCAGAACATCGACAAAAATAACCAAACGCCCGCCTCACCGCGGCGCGTTCGGAGGGACGCACGTCCAGGGCACGCTGCATGGACGGCAGTATAAAGGGAAGCACGTCGTACGCGCCCGCGCCGTTGGCGGAAATTGGATTCCCGACTCCTCGGGAATGACAATCCTTCGTCATGCCTGCGCAGTTCTCTGTCATGCCTGCGCAGTTCTCTGTCATTCCCGCGTAGGCGGGAATCTAATCTGACGTGAGCGGAAATTGGATTCCCGATCCCCGATGAAGTCGCTCGGGGACAAGCGTCCCGGGAATGACAAAGGTGCGCGGGAATGACGGCGCAGCGTGTGTGCGCGGTTGACGGGGCGGGGCCGGAATACGATACTCAAGCCTGCCATGTTCGCCTCGCGGCATCGGGGGCGGACGAATTCCGGATTATAAAATGAGGGGGTCAACGTGAAGTCCAAACGCGCGGTTTCTGGAGCCGTTGTCGCGATCGCATTTCTGGGCGGTGCCGGCGTTTTTGCGCAGACCTATCCCGTGAAGCCGGTGCGCATGGTCGTGCCGTATTCTCCGGGCGGGCCGGCCGACATTTACGCGCGATTCCTCGGCCAGCGGCTGCAGGATGCGCTCGGCCAGTCGTTCGTCATCGAGAATCGCCCCGGCGCGGGCTCGATCGTCGGCACGGATTTCGTGGCGCGCTCCGCCGCGGACGGCTATACGCTGCTCGTCATGTCGAACACCCACACCGTCAACGAGTCGCTGATTCCGAAGAAACCGTTCACGCTCATGAAGGATTTCGTCCCGGTGGCGCCCATCAACCATTCGGACCTGCTGCTGGTGGTGCATCCGTCGCTCCCGGTGAAGTCGGTGAAGGAGTTGGTCCAGCTCGCGAAATCGAAGCCGCGCGGCCTCAACTACGCGTCCTCGGGAAACGGCACGCCGTATCACATGGCCGGGGAGCTGTTCAAGGCGCTCGCCGGCGTGGACATCGTGCACGTGCCGCACAAGGGCAGCGCGGAGGCGCGCACCAGCGTCATGAGCGGACAGGTCGAAATGATGATCGACGCGATCACCACCATGGCGCCGATCGCGAAGGCGGGCCGGGTGCGGGCGCTGGGAACCACCGGGCAGAAGCGCGCAGGCGTCACTCCGGACGTGCCGACGATCGCCGAAGCGGGCGTCAAGGGCTACGAAACCGGAATCTGGATCGGGATCATGGCGCCGGCGGGTACGCCGAAAGCCGTGCTCGAGCGGCTCAACGGCGAGATCACGAAAATCGCAAGCCGGCCCGACGTGAAGAAAACGTGGAACGCTCAGGGCGCGGAGCCGATGGCCATGACGGTCGCGCAATTCGAGAAACACCTGCACGCCGACATCGCCAAGTGGGCGAAGGTGGTCAAGCTCTCCGGCGCCCAGGCCGATCGCTGATCGGATCGAGCCCGCCGGGCTGACCGCCGCGGTCGAATCTTGCGTGGCCCGCCCGGTGCCGGGCCGCCGCCTCCGGCGCGCGGGTTGACCGTCGCGGCCGCTCTCCGCATACTTCGCGGTTCGCAAAAAGACCGAGGAGATCGAAAGGATGCGTCTGATATCTTTTTCCGATGCCGGAGGGACGCGCATCGGAGTGCATGACCCGTCCACCGGCGAGATCGTGGACCTCGCCCGGACCACGCGTCTGCCGCGCGACATGACCGCGTTCGTTGCGCTGGGGAGGAAGGGCCTGCAGCGGGCGCGGCGCGCGGTGAAAAGCGGACAGGGCCGGACCCCGCTCGCGAGCGTGAAGCTGCTCGCGCCATTTCCGCGCCCGGCGAAGAACATCCTGTGCGTCGGCAAGAACTACTACGATCACGCGAAGGAATTTCACAACAGCGGCGTCGACGCGAGCGGCAAGGAGGCCATTCCCGACGTGCCGATCATGTTCACCAAGTGGCCCAATTCCGTGATCGGCCCCGGCGCGCCGATTCCCAGCGCCAACGACTACACCAACTCGACCGACTACGAAGGCGAGCTCACGGTGGTCATCGGCGAGGGCGGGCGCAACATCGTCGTGAAGGACGCGTACAAGCATGTGTACGGCTACACCATCGTCAACGACGTGACCGCGCGCACGCTGCAGAACCGCCACCGGCAGTGGTTTCTCGGCAAGAGCCCCGACGGCTATTGCCCGATGGGGCCGTGCATCGTCACCGCGGACGAGATCCGGGACGTGGGCGAGCTGCGCCTCATTACGCGCGTCAACGGCGAGGTGCGCCAGGACGCGAGGGTGAGCCAGCTCATATTCGACATTCCGACGCTGATCGAGACGGTGTCGCGGGTGATGACGCTGGAGCCCGGCGATCTCATTGCGACCGGCACGTGCGCGGGGGTCGGCATCGGTTTCGATCCGCCGAAGTTTCTCACGAAAGGCGACGTGGTCGCGGTCACGATCGAGCCGATCGGCACTCTGGAAAACCCCGTCGGATGAGATCCCGCGTATGTCCACGTACGCCATTCCCGAGCCGTCGGGAATCGCAATGCCGGCGCGGCGCAGATTGGGTGCCCGCCTGCGCGGGCACGACATCGGATCGTCATTCCCGAGCAGTCGGG
>JACQOJ010000120.1 GCA_016202605.1 Betaproteobacteria bacterium | reverse complement strand
TCGTTCTTACGGCGACCGACGCCGACGTCATCAAGGCGTATGTGGCGGCTGGGCTCGGCGTAGCGGTCGTGCAGACTTCAGTCTATGACAAGAAGAAAGACACGGAACTGCGCGCCGTGGATGTTTCACGGTTTTTCCAGCCCGGTCCCGGCGTGCTGATGATGCGCCGTCAGGTCTACCTGAGTGGCCTCGTGCGCGATTTCATCAAGGTTGTGATACCCGAGATCGACTTGACTAAGGTAACGGACACGCACGAATTCGGCCTTTAGCGGCTCTCGAGGTTTCGAGATAAAAGAGGCTCGATTAATCGAAAGCGCGTGTCTACCACAGTTGGTCGTAGCCCGTCGAAGGGGCAGACGACCATGAGAGCGTATCTGGTCCGTCCCTGCCATGCCTCGCCGTTGCCGTATCCGCCTCGATGGCATACCGCTGCACATCGTGCAGCGCGGACACAATCGCCTGGCTCTGAATCAAGGCCAGCCGCTCGGTAACGCGCGGTTTCTCGCACGGATCCAACAGATGACAGGCATCCGATACAAAACCAGATTGCGACATCGCCCGCGAGCAAGCGCGGCGCAGTCCGCGCTTTGATAACTGCCCTCCCTTTTTATCAACCTAAACGGCAGTGGCAATTATTCAACGACCAAGAGTTCCTCGTTGGGGAAGTACTTTGCGTGCCAGATTGGAGCGCCCTCGGTAATCTCGATGATGTCCTCCATGTGATACCCGACTTTTCCCGGAAATCGCGCGCGAGTTTCCACTGTAGTGATCATTCCCAGTTGATACGGAATATTCTCGTGCGGTCCGATAATGGGGTGCTCGTGCCCGTTCAATCCGATAGAGTGGCCGTTGTGCGAGTAAGTGAAATCCAGCCCGAGACGCTGCTGCGTCTGCTTCGCAAGCTCGAATAGCTCCCGTCCCGTCTTTCCAATACGGCATTGCTCGATGACCGTATGGTGCACTTCGCGCAGCTTTTTCCAAACGGACAGATCTTCTGCCGAGGGCTTGCCCATCTTGGCGGTACGGCCGACATTCGAGTAGTACTGTTGAAACATTCCACCCGAATCTGATTTGACGATGTCGCCCAGCCGGATGCGGTAATCGGATGAAGGCATGTGGGGGAAGCAGGTGTTGACGCCTGCGTTGCAGTGGTTCGACGTTACCTGGTCGGCTCCCTCGGTCAGCATTGACTCGGCAAGCCGAATCGCGACGGCGCGCTCGGGATCGCCGACCTTGGCGCTCGAAAACGCCTTGAGGAACGCCTTCTCCGTAGCGTGGAAGGCATGAATTATCCGGGTCTTTTCGCGCGCCGTCTTGAACATCCGTACGCCGGCGAACAGCGGCTCGGCGGCACTTACCTTGAGCTTTGGGCACTGCTGCAGGAGCGCGTTGTAATATTTTGCGGCAAAGTACTCGATTTCGATGGCTACGTGCCCGCTATCGATTTTCATTTCATGCAGGATATCCGCGAGGGCGACGACTGGCTCGAGCACGAATTCCTGGTAGGTACGGATATCGGCAATCCAGGTATTCAACTTCACGTAGCCGGCCTCCACGGAGCACACAAGAAACACGGGCTTCCCGTGCTTGGGCCACACGATGATTGCAAGGCGGTCCCGAATTCTGCGCTGCGTGTCGATGTGGACGTCCCCGACGTAGCGGACGTTCTCGGGCGAAACTGCGATTACGGCATCGTAGGGGCTGGCGGCAATCGCGCGTTCGAGATGGGCGAGGTCGCCCATCGCATCGTTCATTGTCTTACCCATTGGACGATCTCCAAATTGAACATCACTGCCTGACTGCCGAGACGCGGTGCGCCTGACCCCGCACAAATCCCAGTACGCCGCTGGCGCACAGAGGGCTCGTAATAAAGGTGCCCGCAGGGCCGCTAATTTGGTTTGATGCCGGCAGCCTGAATGACCTTTCGCCACTTTGCGATCTCGCTGCGCACGAACGATTTGAAGTCGTCCGCTGTACCAATCGCGGCGATGGCGCCTTCATTCCTGAAGCGCTCGACGACTTCCGGGGATTGAACGACCTTGACGACGTCGGCATTGATCTTTTCGATGATGTGCTTGGGAGTGCGCGCAGGGGCACTGAGGCCGTTCCATGCAACCGCCTGAAATCCTTTGAGACCAGACTCATGAAGCGTGGGGATGGCGGGCATGGCCGGGAAGCGCTCGAGACTCGTTATGGCGAGTGGGCGCAGCTTTCCGGACTTGATGAGCGCCACGGAAGATGTCAGCGTGGTAATGGCGACGTCAACATGGCCGCCGACCAAGTCGGTCAATACCTGTGCACTGCCTTTATACGGGACGTGCACCATCCGGACTCCGGCCATGGTGTTGAAAAGCTCCCCGGCAAGGTGATTGGAGCTGCCATTGCCGGACGATCCGAAGTTGAGAATACCGGGTTTCGATTTTGCAATTCCGATGAGGTCCTTGACGGAGCGCGCAGGCACCACCGGGTTCACGACCATGACCAGAGGCGCGGTGTTGAAGAGGGCGATCGGCTCGAAGTCACTTATAGGGTCAAAGGGCAGTTTGGCGAAGAAACTGGGGATGATGCTGAATGGCACTGGCGTGACAAGGAGGGTGTAGCCGTCGGGAACGGATTTCGCGACGATATCGGAGCCGATGACCGTGGTGCCACCGGGGCGGTTGTCCACGACGACCGGCTGGCGCCACAACTCGCTGAGCCGCTGGGTCACCGTGCGTCCGATGAAGTCCGTGCCGCCGCCTGCCGAAAATGGGACGATGACTCTTACGGAACGCGCAGGATACGACTGCGCAAGGGTGGGGGCTGCCGCAAGCGCGAGCATGCACGCAAGAAGCCCCGAAATGGTGAGCAATGTGCCAGTGAGGTGCATGGAGTGCCTCCTTAAGCGATGAGTCCGGGCAGGATTCCGTGTCCGTTCGAGATCCGGCGCCGGTCGCGCTGTTCCGCGTGACGGGCCTGCCCAAACTGACGGCGCCGTGTGCTTCTCGTTATGCGATTGCCGGAATATCTGCATGGTCTTACTGCTGGCCGTTGGCGCCAGAATAGCGGCCAGTTCAGCGGCCTAAACTTGGACCGGCGCTCAGGCCCGCGACAAATTGCTCTTCTGGAATTGCACCCGGGGGATGTTCACTCCGTTTCAGATAGTATTCGCGGTGCTGGACGTATTCTGTGAGCGTCCGCCGTAGCTGTCCTACGGTATCGTCGTGGAGATCCACGCGCACGTCGATCTCGGGATAATCGAGCGGTCCCACTACGCGGATCCATGCGGATCGCTCCGGTCTGTGACGACCGTTTGTCGCCTGCCCGCCGGCGTCGCGGCCGCCTTCAAGTGCTTCCAGCAGACGGTACTCCAGTGGGGCGTCAGGGTGCCTGAGAAAGCCGGATACGATGCCTTCAACAGTTTGCGGGCCGGCAAGGCCGTTACCATACGCGGCATAGTACGGCCCGGTCTTGTGCCCGGCCCATTGGCCAATTTTCGGTCCGGTATAGGCAATCACGTTGTCTTCGCGATCGATTATGCCGAACTGCCGATACTCGAAATCCGCGTCGTCTGCGGCGAGAATCTGCACGATGCGCTGGGGTCTGTAGCCCGCGGCAAGCAGATTCAGCGCAAGCGGATCGACGCCGCGAAGATAGAATGCCTGAGACTTGCTGATACCGACGTTCGCGCGCACGCTTTCGTTACGTCGGCCGCAGGCGATTGAAAAAGTGGTGGTTCCGACGCCAAGGCGTCCCGTATTCGGACAACGCGCGATGATGGAATACGTCATGACGCTTCCTTAGCCGTTTGCTTCTTGAGCATGTCCGCGAACTCCATCGAGGGTATCGCGTTACGGGGCTGCAATGCGCGCTGCAGGTAGTAGGCAGCATGAGGCTTATAGTCGATATAGACGCGCCGTAACTCATCGACGGCCTTGTCGTGCAGATCGACGCGCAGGTCAAAATCAGAGAAATCACGTTTCCCGAAGACGACCACTGCTGCGGAACGCTCCGGCAGCCGTCCGGCGGGGCCGAAATGTCCCCCGGCATCACGGCCTGCTTCCAGGCAGCCGAGCAGCCGGTCCTCCAAATCTGCGTCCGGCTCCGACTCGAATCTTGCCGCTATGGCATTAACGACGCTTTGCGACACCAGCATATCGCCAAGCACCGCATAGCCCTCTCCGAGCCGATATCCAGGCGAGGTGGGAATTTTCGTCCCCGAATGGACAACGGCAGTGCCCTCGCGGTTCACGATGGCGATCTGCCGGTAATCGGGGTGCGGATCGTTTGCCAATAATTCGTTCAATGCCTGCCTGGGGCTGAACCCTTGCGCGAGCAGGTTCATCGCAAGGCGGTTGTTCCGAGGGTAAGGAAATGCCTGAGTTGTCGTGACGCCGATGTTTGGGCGTAGCGCTCCGTCGCAGTACAGTCCGACAACGATCGAGTAGCTGGCGGTGCCGATTCCGAAGCGGCCGGTACGAGGGCAGCGGGCGACGACAGAGTAGGTCATGATCAGGCCCTGAGGAAAGAATCGCGAACGACGTTAGCACAGGACTTTGGAGGGAGCAATTCAGATCCCTGTGACGACGGTGCGCGGGCGCAGGCTACGGAGCCGTGACGCACGTCCATATGTCGGAATTATTCAGGCGTGGCGACACGTTCATCGAGCGCCGCATCGTTCGGCCTTGACCGCAGTCACCGGGCTGCACCGCGTGTGGCTGAACGATATATAATCGCGCCCCGGTCCCGCCTCGGGCCGGAGCAATTCCTTTTAAACGCGAGTTGACGGGGCCGAAAATAATGCGTCGGCTTCTGCGCCTGGCACGCCAAGGCTTTCCGCGATTTAGCGGGTCGCATGCACGTCTCCCCACCACGGATTGACGGAGCGGTTTCGTTGTCCGTCCGTGTCTCGCTGAAAAGGCGAGCCGCAGAACCGGGGCGGGACTATTTGCGTGAATGGTTAACCCTATCGGGCGCCTGGTCGAGCATACCGGGCGAACCGTAATCATGAAAGGCAGGAAGATGGCATCTGACAACTATCACGACGCGAGCGAAACCCAGCCGGAATCGGCACCGACGGGCACGTCCGGCACCGGCTTCGCGTCCTTCCGTACGCTTTCCGAGCACGACCGCAAAGCGATCGCGGCGATCATCACTTCGAAGGACCGCATCAAACTGGCGCAGGCTCAACTGCACGACGATGTGAAGACCGTGGCCGAGCGCCTCGGCATGAAAACCAGCGAACTCAATCGCATCGTGAGGCTCGCAATGCGGGAGCGGGAGCGCGGCAACGTTCTCTCACTCGAAAAGGCGCTCATCGAAGTCGCAGAGCAGGTGGTGAGGTGAGGCAGCGAAATCACCAAGGACCTGGACCAGGACTTCACCTTGGCTAAGATGATGGCAGCGACGCAGTGAGGCCGGTCGAACATGGAAATGCCCGCAAGCTGCCGCTCAAGCCCAGGGGGCACAGCAAGAAAAAGCGGACTTTCGGCGAAGTGACCTTTCAGCTCATGGATGGGGCTGAAGGCCGATTTGCGGGGTTGTTGCCGGTGCCGGACGACGCCCCGTCGGATGGTCCGGTGCTCCATTGAGTTTGTCTCATATGCGCACCTGACCAGGACTACCGCGCGCAGCGTGTGTAGCGGATCCCATGCCCCAGATCCTCGTCGGCACAGCATCCTGGACTGACAACTCGCTGATTAGTCGACAAGAAAAACGCCGACCGCGGCGCCGGTCGCCAGCGTGGCGAGCGTGCCGGACACGATCGAGCGCAGGCCGAGGGCCACCACTTCGTCGCGCCGTTCCGGCACCATGGTCGCCAACCCTCCGATCATGATGCCGAGGCTGCCGAAATTGGCGAAGCCGCATAACGCGTAGGTCATGATCAGGCGGCTGCGCGGCGAGAGCGCCTCCGGCGGCAGTTGCGCCATGTCCGCGTATGCGATGAATTCGTTGAGGATGGTCTTCGTCCCCATCAGCGCCCCGGCCGCGAGCGACTCGTTCCACGGCACTCCCGCGAGCCAGACCAGGGGCGCCATCAGGGCGCCGAGAATACGCTGCAGGGTCAGCGATTTTCCACCGACTTCCGGCAGCGCTCCGAGCGCCAGATTGACAAGCGTGACCAGCGCGACGAGCACGATCAGGAGCGCGACGATATTCAGAAGAAGCGCCAGTCCGTCCAGGGTCCCGCGCGTGATCGCATCCATGGCGCCGGTTGCGGCCGGTTGCGCATTCAATTCGCCTGCAGTCGGCGCGCCCTGCGGCGGCACCATCAGCGCAGCGATCACGATCGCCGCGGGCGCACTGATGAGGGAAGCCGACAGGATATGTCCCATGGCGTCCGGCACCACCGGTCCGAGCAGGCTCGCGTAGAGCACCATCACCGTCCCGGCGATGCCGGCCATGCCGCAGGTCATGACGATGAAAAGCTCGCCCCGGCTCATGCGTGCAAGATAGGGACGGATGAACAACGGCGCCTCGACCATCCCGACGAAGACATTGGCGGCCGTCGACAGTCCGACCGCGCCGCCCACGCCCATGGTTTTCTCGAGCACCCTGGAAATCGATCTGACGACGAAAGGCAGCACGCGCCAGTAAAAAAGCAGCGACGACAGTGCACTCACCACCAGTATCAGGGGCAGCGCCCGGAAGGCCAGGACGAAACTGCTTCCGGGATGCGATTCTGCAAACGGCGGCGTACCGCCTCCGAGGTATCCGAAAACAAAGGCCGTGCCCGCCTGCGTCGCCCTTTCAAGCGCCAGCAGCGCCTCATTCAGCGCCAGGAAGAAGTGCTTGAGAGGCGGCGCCTTGAGGAGCAGCGCCGCGAGCGCAAGCTGGAGGAGCACGCCGGATATCACGATCCGCCACGGCACCAGGCGCCGGTTTTCGCTTATCGCCCAGGCGATCAGCAGCAGCGCCGCCAACCCGGCCGCACTTTGAAGGACAAGCAGCACCCGCCCTCGCTTTCGTCAGTAAAGCGCCGCTACAATCGGAGTCCGATTCAGCTTCGCCGCCACTCCGTGGTGCCGTCAGGTTTATCCTCGAGCACGATGCCTGCCTCCAGCAGTTCCTTGCGAATGCGGTCCGCTTCGGCAAAACTTCTGGTCTTACGAGCGGCTGTGCGAGCATTGATTCGCCTCTCGATCTCTTCTGACGAGTAGGCGGTTGCTGTTACTGCTCCCGCTCCTGCGCGAGCCTCGACCCCTGTTATCTGAACGACCTCGTTTCGTCGACCCTGCAAGAACGCGGTGGGGTCACGCTGCAGCAGGCCAAGCGTTGCCGCGAGGGATTTGAGCAGTTTCGCATCAGCCGCCGATTGACCCCGATTAACCTCGTTCGCAAGCTCGAACAACACCGCAACCGCCTCTGGCGTGCTGAAATCGTCGTTCATCGCTTCGTGGAAGCGCCGCGCTTGCAGATGGTTCCAATCGATCGCACCGGGCTCGACATCGATTCCCTTGAGCGCCGTGTAAAGACGCGTCAGCGCATGCTTGGCATCTTCCAGGTGCTGGTCCGAGTAATTGAGCGGGCTGCGGTAGTGCGCGCGGATGATGAAAAAACGCACCACCTCGGGGTCATACTTCGCGAGGAT
The DNA here is from genome assembly GCA_016202605.1 of Betaproteobacteria bacterium. Taxonomy (GTDB): domain Bacteria; phylum Pseudomonadota; class Gammaproteobacteria; order Burkholderiales; family SG8-41; genus DSOT01. The sequence continues at coordinate 22,087 of JACQOJ010000120.1, read as the reverse complement.
TTCGCGCACGGTGAAGAAATTGCCGAGCGACTTCGACATCTTCTCGTTGTCCACGCGCACGAACCCGTTGTGCATCCAGTAATTCACGAACGGGTGCTGATGGGCGCCCTCCGACTGGGCGATCTCGTTTTCGTGATGGGGAAACTGCAGGTCCTGCCCGCCCCCGTGGATGTCGAAGTGCTTTCCGAGAATCGTGCTCGACATGACGGAGCACTCGATATGCCAGCCCGGCCGCCCCTTTCCCCACGGCGAGTCCCAGCTCGGTTCGCCTGCCTTCGCGCGTTTCCACAGCACGAAATCGAGCGGGTCGCGCTTGGCGGCGTCGACTTCCACGCGTTCGCCGGCTCTCAGTTCATCGAGGGACTTTCCGGAAAGCTTGCCGTACCCCGGAAACCGGCGAACGGCGTAGTTCACGTCGCCGTCCTCGGCCTGATATGCGAGACCCCGTTCCTGCAGGACCCTGATCATCGCGAGCATGCCGTCCACGTGCTCCGTCGCACGCGGCTCGAAATCCGGCTCTTCCACTCCCAGGGCCGCATTGTCCTCGCGCATCGCGCGGATGAACCGCTCGGTGAGCGCCTGCATCGGCTCGTTGTTTTCCTGCGCCCGCCTGATGATCTTGTCGTCGATGTCCGTGATGTTGCGCACGTAAGTCACGTCGAACCCCAGCGCGCGCAGCCAGCGCCGCACCACGTCGAACACCACCATCACCCGCGCGTGTCCGAGATGGCAGTAGTCGTAGACGGTCATGCCGCAGACATACATCCGGACCTTCCCCGGCGTAAGCGGGACGAATTCCTGCTTTTCACGAGTCAACGAGTTATAGATTTTCAGCATGGGGTATCAGGAGAAGCGGCTCCGCACATGGAGCGCACGCCCGTTTCGCGAAAGCCGCAGCCCGGATTTCATTCAGCCGCGCGGTGTTGGAATCGCCGGGTGTTCTTGGTAAAATTTCAACGGGTTAGGCGAGCCTGCTCGGTGCGAAAAGTATAGCACACCGGTTTCCTTGCGCGCTGCATGCAGCCCGCGGCGACAACAGAAGGTAATATGCTGTCTGCCGTACTTGACTTGAGGAACCGGGCCGGCCTGTCCCGCCCGTCCATTTTTTTACGACATCGGCGATTTGCCGGCTCTTTCATACGGACCATCATGCTGAGAACCCTGACTTTCGTTCTGACCCTGTTCGCCTCCTTCAACCTTGGCGCCGCCAGCCCGCAGGTCGAGATCAAGACCAACATGGGCGCCATCGTTGTTGAGCTGTACCCGGACCGCGCCCCGGTCACGGTCAGGAACTTCCTCCAATACGTGCAGGACGGCTTCTACAACGGCACGGTTTTTCACCGCGTCATCGACGGTTTCATGGTCCAGGGCGGCGGATTCACGTCCGACCTGGCCGCAAAGACGACACGCGATCCCATTCCGATCGAGTCGAACAACGGGCTGCGCAACGAGGTCGGCGCCATCGCCATGGCGCGCACCCGCGATCCGAATTCGGCGACCTCGCAGTTTTTTATCAACGTCGTCGACAACGAGATGCTCAACCACCCGAAGCCGGATGGGCATGGCTACGCCGTCTTCGGCAGGGTCGTCAAGGGAATGGAGGTCGTGGAAAAAATCGCGAAGGTCGCGACCGCGCCCAGACCGCCGCACCAGAACGTGCCGGTGAAGCCGGTCGTCATCGAGGGCGCGCGCGTGGTCGGCGCGCCCGCCGGAAAACCCGGGAAGTAAAGGACAATCATGGTCAAATTACATACCAGCCTTGGAACCATCACGCTCGAACTCGACGCGCAAAAGGCGCCGGCGACGGTCGCCAATTTCCTGCAGTACGTGAACGAGGGGCACTACGCCAACACCGTCTTTCACCGCGTCATCGACGGCTTCATGATCCAGGGCGGCGGCTTCGAACCCGGCATGAAACAGAAGCCGACGCGCGAGCCGGTCAGGAACGAGGCGGACAACATGCTCAAGAACGATACCTATACGATCGCGATGGCGCGCACGCCCAATCCGCATTCGGCATCGGCCCAGTTCTTCATCAACATCGCCAGCAACGATTTCCTCAACCACACGGCGCCCACGGCGCAGGGCTGGGGTTATTGCGTGTTCGGCCGGGTGGTCGAAGGAACGGAAGTCGTCGACCGGATCGGAAAAGTGAAAACCGGCCAGCGCGCGATGCACCAGGATGTGCCGCTGGAAGACGTCGTGATCGAGCAGGCCGAAGTCTTACGTTAGTCGCCCGTGGCGACGCTTTTCATTTCCGACCTTCACCTTGGCGCGGACCGGCCGCACATCAACGAACAGTTCTTCGGCTTTGTCCAGCGCGCGGCTGCCGAGGCGGACGCGCTCTACGTCTTGGGAGACCTTTTCGAGTACTGGGTCGGCGATGACGATCTTGCCGATCCCTTCAACGCGTCGATCGGCGATGCCCTGAAAGCGCTGGGCGAACACGGCGTCCCGATCCATCTGATGCACGGCAACCGCGATGTCCTGCTGGGGCGGGAATTCGCGCGGCACTGCGGAGCGGCACTCGTCGCCGATCCGTTGCTGCTCGATCTATACGGCACGCCGACACTGCTCATGCACGGCGATACGCTGTGCACGGACGACATCGAATACCAGAAGTTCCGCGTCTATGCGCGCGATCCGGACAATCAGGCGCAGTTTCTCGCCCAGCCGCTTGCCCGGCGCAAACAGCAGATGGCCGGGCTGCGCGCCGACAGCGAGAGCGCAAAGCAGGGCAAGACCGGAAACATCATGGACGTCGCGCTCGCGACCGTCGAACAAACGCTGCGCGATTTCCACTACCCGCGCCTCATTCACGGCCACACGCATCGCCCGGCGCGACACGTGCACGTCGTCGATGGCCATCAATGCGAGCGCTGGGTGCTGAACGATTGGTATCAGCGCGGGGGGTATCTGCGCTGCGATGCCGGCGGCTGCACGGCGGTGCGGCTGTAGCCGCCGCTACTCCCGGACTCCGATTCCCGTGGGCCCCGCCCACGACGTGCCCCGGGCTTGATCTAAGTCAAGCCCCCTTTCCTCCTCGACGATTAACCTCGGTTCAGCTACGGCAACGCAGTGGCGAAAGGACGGCGGCATCGCAACGTGGTGACGATCAGGACCGACGTGGCAATACTGGGTGCGGGAGGCGCCGGTCTGCGCGCCGCGATCGCGCTCGCCGAGTCCGACCCCGGGCTCCGTATCGCCCTGATCTCGAAGGTCTACCCGATGCGCAGCCACACCTGCGCCGCCGAGGGAGGCGCCGCCGGGGTGATCAAGGCCGACGACAGCCTCGAGCAGCACTTTCACGATACCGTCGGCGGCGGCGACTGGTTATCCGACCAGGACGCCGTGGAGTATTTCATCAGGGAAGCGCCCGGGGAACTGGTGCAGCTGGAGCGCTGGGGATGCCCGTGGAGCCGGGACCCGGACGGATCGGTGGCGGTCAGGCCGTTTGGCGGAATGAAGATCAAGCGCACATGGTATGCCGCCGACAAGTCGGGCTTTCACATCCTGCACACCCTGTTTCAGACGTCGCTCAAGCATCCCGCGATCGAGCGTTTCGATGAATACTATGCCACCGACCTGCTGGTGGACGACGGACGCTGCCACGGCCTCACGGCCATCGAGATGCGCAGCGGGCAATTGCGGGAATTCCGGGCGCAGGCCGTCATCATCGCGGCCGGCGGCGCGGGACGCATGTTCCGTTTCACCACCAACGGTGCCATCAAGACCGGCGACGGCATGGCGCTCGCGTACCGGGCGGGCGTGCCGCTCAAGGACATGGAATTCGTCCAGTACCATCCTACCGGTCTCCCCAACACGGGAATTCTGTTGACCGAGGGCTGCCGGGGCGAGGGCGGCATCCTCGTCAACAGGAGTGGCTACCGTTACCTGCAGGACTACGGCATGGGTCCCGAGACGGCCCCGGGCAAGCCCGTCCTGAAGACGATGGAGCTCGGTCCCCGCGACCGCCTGAGTCAGGCGTTCTGGCATGAAATGAAGAAAGGAAATACGATCCCGACCCCCTGGGGTGAATGCGTTCTGCTCGACATGCGCCACCTCGGCGAAAAGCTGATCGACGAGCGGCTGCCTTTCGTGCGCGAACTGTCCACCAGCTATCTCGGGAAGGACCCGGTCACGGAGCCGATCCCCGTACGCCCGGTCGTGCACTACATGATGGGCGGCATCGATACCGATATCGGGGCGGCAACGCCGCTTGCAGGCCTCTTCGCGGCCGGTGAATGCGCCTGCGTGAGCATCAACGGCGCCAATCGTCTCGGTTCCAATTCTCTCACCGAAATTCTGGTGTTCGGACGGCGCGCGGCGCTGAGCGCGGTGGAATACCTGCGGTCGGGTCCCCGCGCCGGCAACGAGCGCGCGTTGACAGCCCGGACCGCGGAGGCGCGCGAACGCATCCGCAGGCTCTTCGAGATCACGGGCGGCAGAGTGTCGATCTCCGGCCTGCGCTCCGAGATGATGGACACGATGGAGGAACACGCGGGGATCTACCGCACCGGCGGGGGGCTGGCGCAGGCCTGCGCCAGGCTCTCGGAGCTGCGCGAACGCCATGCCGGCATCGGGCTCAATGACAGAACCAATGTCTACAACACGGAACTGCTGCAGGCCCTGGAGCTGAAATCCATGCTCGACTGCGCCGAAGCCGTGGCTGTCAGCGCGCAAGCGCGCACCGAGTCGCGTGGTGCGCATCAGCGCCTTGATTTTGTCGAGCGGGACGACGACAAATTCCTCCGGCACTCGCTCGCCCATCATCGGTCCGGGCAGCCGCCACGTATCGAGTACCGAGATGTGGTCGTCACGAAGTCGCAACCCGGCGTTCGAGACTATTCGGGAGACAAAAAATGAGCGAACGCCGGGTCTCCCTGGAAGTCCTGCGCTACGACCCCGAAACCGACAGCGAGCCCCGGTTCCAGCGCTACCCGGTTCCGTACCACGAAGAATGGGTTGTGCTCGATGCCTTGAATTACATCAAGGACCATCTCGACACGACGCTGAGCTACCGCTGGTCGTGCCACATGGCGGTATGCGGAAGCTGCGGCATGATGGTCAACGGCGAACCCGTGCTCGCGTGCAAGGCGTTCCTGCGCGATTATCCGGACGAGATCAGGGTCGAGCCGCTGCTGCACTTCCCGATCGAGCGCGATCTGGTCACGGTCATCGATGATTTCATGGCGAAGCTCGCGCGCGTCAAACCGTATCTGATTCCTGCAAGAGATGAGCCGGCGAGCGCGGCCGAACGCAGGCAGACGCCGGCCGAGCTCAAGCGCTTCAAACAATATACGCTGTGCATCAACTGCATGCTGTGCTACGCGGCGTGCCCGGAATACGGTTTGATGCCCGAATTCCTCGGCCCCGCGGCCATAGCCCTCGCGCATCGCTATAACCGGGATTCGCGCGACGCCGGCCGCGACGAGCGGCAGGAGATCATCGCGGCCAACGAAGGCGTGTGGGACTGCTCGTTCGTCGGCGCCTGCTCCGAAGTCTGCCCCAAGCACGTCGATCCGGCGGGCGCGCTGCAGCAGGTAAAGATCGCCAGCACTGTGGACTGGTACAAAGAGCATCTCATGCCGTGGGTGAAAAAATGAGCCGCAAGCCTTACGTGCGCGAGGTCTCGAAGACGCGTTGGTTCCTGCGCCAGCCGCGTTACATGCGCTACATGATGCGCGAGGTCACCTGCCTCTCCATCGGCGCTTACGCCCTGGTTCTCGTCCTGGGCATCAAGCGATTGTCGGAAGGCCGGGCGGCTTACGAAGGCTTCCTGCAGGCGCTCGCAAGCCCCGGCGGTATCCTGTTTCATCTCGTGGTGCTCGCGTTCGCGCTCTATCACACGGCATCCTGGTTCAACGTGACGCCGAAGGCCATGCCCGTGCAGATCGGTGAAAGCTTTGTGTCCGGCGGCGTTATCGTCGGCGCGCACTACGGGGCCTGGATCGTGATATCGCTCGCTGTCCTGCTCCTGGCGGGCGCATTCTGATCATGGCGAAATCCAACAAACCGGTGGTGTGGGGGCTGTTCGCCGCGGGCGGCACCGTGACGGCGTTCATCATGCCGGCCCTGGTCCTGCTCGTCCTGCTCGCGGCGTTCGGGCGGGTTCCCGACATTCTGACCTACGAGAAGCTTCACGCCTTTGCCGCACAGTGGTGGGGCAAGGCCGTTCTGTTGGGCATCATCTTTCTGGCGCTGTGGCACGCCGCGCATCGCCTGCGGATCACCCTGCACGACGTGGGCGTGCGTGCCGACGCCACGGTGGCGGTCGCCGTGTACGCCGTTGCTGCAGTGGCCAGCGTGGCCGCCGCTTTCTATTTGCTGCGCATTTGATTTCTTCGCGGCGGCACCAACGATGAGCCTGGACATGCGCATGAGAAAAGCACTGAAAATGCAGCATCGCGGACAGGGGCCGCCCGCCGTGAAGCGCTACACATTCCCGGCGGACATTCCGATCCCCGACTATCTGCGGCGGACGTACTGGTGGGCGTACCTCAACCCCAGGGGCGTGCGCTTTTTCGAGCGGCAATGGCTGGTGAACCTGATCCTGTGGGGCAACTACCGGAGATTGCGCGATGCGGCGCTCGCGGAGCTGGGTTTCCCGATCCGCGGCAAGGTTCTGCAGGTCGCCTGTGTTTACGGCGACTTCACGGAACGGGTGGCCCGCCGCCTCGGCCCGCAGGCGCACATGGACGTCATCGACGTGGCGCCGGTACAGCTCGACAACCTGAAACGAAAAATCAAAGGGCATCGCGGCATCTCCCTGCATCGTCAGGACTCGGTCGACCTCGCGTTTGCCGACGGGACTTACGACTACGTGGTCGTGTATTTCCTGTTGCATGAGCAGCCCGGGAGCGCCCGCATCCGGACTATCGGGGAGGCGATGCGCGTCGTCCGTCCCGGCGGCAAGGTGATCTTCGTCGACTACCATCAACCGAGTCCGGCCAACCCCATGCGCTACGTGATGACCCCGGTTCTCACGCTGCTCGAACCGTTTGCCATGGACATGTGGGTGAACAACATCGCCGACTGGCTGCCGGCGGCGGCGCGGCCGGCGGCAGTCGAGAAGCACACCTATTTCGGCGGGCTCTATCAAAAAGTGGTGGTGACGGCCTGACCGGCCGCGCCGGAAATCGTATCCCGCGTCACGCCGGTTCCGGCACGGGACGCAGCTAATGCAAACCGCGCGCCAGGTCGGCCTTGATGTCCGCGATATTCTCCAGACCCACGGCCACGCGCAACAACCCGTCGCCGATTCCCGCCGCCGCACGCGCCTCCGCCGAGATCCGGCCGTGCGTGGTTGAGGCGGGGTGAGTAATCGTCGTCTTGGTGTCGCCGAGATTGGCGGTGATCGAGAGCAGCCGCGTGGAATCGACGACCCGCCACGCCGCTTCCCTCCCGCCTTTCACGTCGAAGGAGACGATCGCCCCCGGCCCTTTCTGCTGGCGTTTCGCGAGCTCATGTTGTGGATGGGAAGGCAGTCCCGGATAGTACACACGCTCGATGCCGGGTTGCGCCTCGAGCCAGCGCGCGAGCTCGAGCGCGCTTGCCGACTGCGCTTCCAGGCGGATGCGCAGCGTCTCCAGGCCCTTGAGGATGACCCAGGCATTGAAGGGGCTCAGGGACGGACCGGCGGTGCGCAGGAACCCGAAAACACCCTCGTGAATGACCGCGCGCCTGCCGAGCACCGCGCCGCCGAGCGTCCTGCCCTGCCCGTCAAGATATTTGGTCGCGGAATGGATCACGATGTCGGCGCCGAGATCGAGCGGACGCTGCAACGCGGGCGTGCAAAAACAGTTGTCCACAACCAGCAACGCGCCCGCCTTCCTGGCGACATCCGCGAGCGCCGCGATGTCGTAGACGTCGGTCAACGGATTGGCCGGCGTCTCCACGTAGAGCATGCGCGTGGCCGGCGTGACAGCCGCCTCCCACCTGGACGCTTCGGTGCCGGAAACGAACGTGGTTTCGACGCCGAAGCGCTTCATGATGTTGCCCAGCAGCGTGACCGTCGCGCCGAACACGCACGAGGAGCACACGATGTGGTCGCCCGCCTTGAGCAGCCCCATCACGCACGACAGGATCGCCGCCATGCCCGATGAGGTTGCAATGCAGCACTCCGCCCCTTCCAGGGCGGCGAGCCGCTGTTCGAATACCGATACCGTCGGGTTGGTAAACCGGGAGTAGATGTTGCCCGGCTCCTGGTTGGAAAAACGCGCCGCGGCCTGTGCCGCCGTCTTGAACACGAAGCTCGATGTCAGATACAGCGCCTCGGAATGCTCGCCGAACTGGCTGCGCTCGATGCCGGCACGCACCGCCAGGGTTTCCAGTCTGTAGTCGTCGGTCATGATATCCCGTCGTGGCTTGTCGAAAAACAAAAAACCCGTTTCAGCTTTCGCTAAAAACGGGTTTGCACTCGCTTTAGCCGTATTTATTACGCGCCCGCAAGCTGATCATCAAATCGGCGCGATTGAAGATTACCTGCTGAGCGACGGGCTGTCAAACCGGCGCCCCGACCCAAATGCAGGTCCGGTTTCAATCCACCAGCTCGAGGCCGAGATCGAGCTGGGTCGCGGCGGCCGCGAGACCCGCCTGTTTGGCGCCGTCGCGGCGCTGCGCCTCGACTCCGTCAAGATATTCCTGCGTCACGTCTCCCGTAATATAGACTCCGCTGAAACACGAGTCCTCGAAACTCGTGACCTTCGGATTGACGCTGCGCACATCCTCGGTGAGGGCCTCGAGGTCCTGGTAGATGAGTTCGTCGCAACCGGTCTCGCGCGCGATCTCGGCCTCGGTCCGGCCGTTGGCGATGAGTTCTTCGCGCGTCGGCATATCGATCCCGTAGACGTTCGGAAAACGAACCGGCGGCGCGGCGGAGGCAAAGAATACCTTGCGCGCCCCGGCCTCGCGCGCCATCTGCACGATCTCGCTGCTCGTGTTGCCGCGCACGATCGAGTCGTCGACCAGCAGCACATTCTTGCCCCTGAACTCCATGCTGATGGCATTGAGCTTCTGCCGCACGGATTTTCTGCGAATCGCCTGCCCCGGCATGATGAACGTGCGGCCGATGTAGCGGTTCTTGATGAACCCCTCGCGATACGGCAGGTTGAGGCGATTCGAAAGCTCCATCGCCGACGGGCGGCTCGAATCGGGGATGGGGATGACGACATCGATATCCAGATGCCGGTAGTGCCGCTTGATCTTGCCGGCGAGACTTTCCCCCATGCGCAGCCGCGTCTCGTACACCGATATGCCGTCGATCACCGAGTCCGGCCGCGCGAGGTAAACGAACTCGAAGATGCACGGATTGAGCGAGGCATGCTGCGCGCACTGCCGGCTGTAGAAATTGCCGTCCATGTCTACGAATATGGCTTCTCCCGGCGCCACGTCGCGCACGACGTGGAAGCCGAGCGAATCGAGCGCGACGCTCTCGGAGGCGGCCAGGTACTCGTAACCGCGATCGGTCTCGGCGCGGCCGAACACCAGCGGGCGGATTCCGAAGGGATCGCGGAACGCGAGCATGCCGTAGCCCGCGATCATCGCGATCACCGCGTATGCGCCGCGGCAGCGCCGGTACACGCCCGACACCGCGCCGAAGATGGTGGCGGGATCGAGCTTGTAGTTGGTGGCGGCTTCCTGCAACTCGTGCGCGAGCACGTTGAGCAGCACTTCCGAATCCGAGTTGGTGTTGACGTGGCGCAGGTCCTGGCGGAAGAGATCGTTCTTCAATTGCTCGGTGTTGGTGAGATTGCCGTTGTGCCCGAGCACGATGCCGAACGGCGAGTTGACGTAGAACGGCTGCGACTCCGCCGCCGCCCAGGCCGAGCCGGCGGTGGGATACCGCGTGTGCGCCACGCCCGCATGGCCCGCAAGCATGCGCATGTTGCGCGTGCGAAAAACATCGCGCACCATGCCGCCCCCTTTGTGCATGTGAAAGGTCGCGCCTTCGGCGGTGACGATGCCCGCGGCGTCCTGGCCGCGGTGCTGCAGCACCAGCAAACCGTCATAGAGCAGCTGGTTTACCGGACTCTTTGCCACCACACCAAGAATTCCGCACATCGCGCAGTCCTCAGTCGTATTTGATGCGCCTCGCCCAATCCCCGGGCAGCAGCGCCTTTACGTACAAGGCGGCCGTTACCAGCGGCGGGCTCGACACCGCGTTGCGCCAGACCGGTCCCCGTGGCAGTGAAGTAAGTCCGGCCAGTAGCACCAGCAGCAATACCACCAGCAGACCCCGCGCCAGGCCGAACAGCGCGCCCAGCACGCGGTCCTCGACGCCCAGCCCGACCCTCTTCACCAGCCGTGAAACGCCGATCGCGACCAGGCTCATGACCAGCAGCACGCCGAAAAAAACGGCCACGAATCCGGCGACCGCGCGCAATTCGTCGCTCGGAATCTCTTCCGGCATCAGGGTGGCGAGCGTCCCGCTGAACAGGTTCGCCATCACTACGGCAACCACCCACGCGAGCAACGCCAGCACTTCCCGTACCAGGCCCCGGATTACGCTGAGCAGCATCGACAAGCCGATGATGACCAGAACAGCGTAGTCGAAGACCGTCATTTAGCGCGGAACGACTTTCCCGTCAAAACCGATTCCCTTCAGCTGCTGCTGCGCCTTTTCCGCCGCGCCCCGTGTCTCGAAGGGGCCGACACGCACCCGCGTAACGCTGCCTTTGGCCGTCTTGACCACCTCGGTATAGGACTGGATGCCGGCGGCCGCAATCTGCTGCTGCATCTGCTTCGCCTTCTGCGCGTCGGACAGCGCGACGACCTGCACCACGAACCTGCCACCCGTCCCGGTCGTCGGCGCCTTGCTCGTCGGCTCCTGCGCCGCAGGCTTGACCTCCGCCTTCGCGGGCAACGGAGCAGCATCTTTCTCCGGCGCACCTGCCGCCGGCTTCGCGACGGAAGCTGCCGGGGGTGGAGCCGGAGTCGCCTCGGGTTTCACCGCTGCAGACGGTTTGCGCGCGGGGGCGGTTCCCGGAGCCGGCGCGACCGGAACGACTTTCGTGGTGAATTTTCCCGCGTCGGGCGAAGGAATGCGGATCTCCAAGTCCTGACTGACGGGTTTCGGTTCGCTATCGAGCACCATCGGCAACACGACCACCACCGCTGTTACCAGGACGATGGCGCCGATCAGGCGCCGCCGCGCGCGTTTTTTGAGCTGTAATTCCTCGTCGCTGATCGGTTTCGCCATGCGATGTCAAACCCGGAACCTGTGACTCCATCTGGGCCGGCCGTTTTCAGGTCGCCTGCCGCGCCGCAAGCCGCGCGCGCGCCCGCATCACCCCGGCGACGGTATAAAACGATCCGAACACCAGAATTCTATCATTTTCGGCTGCCGTATCACAGGCTTGCGCATACGCATCGGCGATGTTCGCGCAGCGTCTGATCGACGCTGACGCGTCCGCGGCGCGAAGCATGCGTTCGATGTCTTCGGCAGCGGCGCCGCGCGGACTGTCGATGCCGGCGACGTACCAATGATCGATGCATGTCCTGATCGTCTCGACCACGCCGGGAATGTCCTTGTCCTTAAGCATCGCAAATACGGCGAGCGTCCGTCGGCAGGGGTCCATCCGCGCGAGACTTTCCTTGAGGGACGCCACCGCGTCGGGATTGTGGGCGACATCGAGAATGACCGTCGGCCGCCCTGGCAGCACCTGAAAGCGGCCCGGATTTTCCGCCTGCACCAGCCCGGCGCGTATATCGTTCATGGTCACCGGCAGCCGGTCGCGCAACTCGTCGAGCGCTGCCAGACAGCCCGCCGCATTCGCGAGCTGAGACACGCCACGCAATGCCGGATACGGCAGGGCCCGTCTCTTGCCGTGCGGCCCCCAATACCGCCACTCCATCTTGTCGGCGCGATATCCGAAATCGGCATCCAGCACCAGCAATCGGGCTCCGATCGCCTGCGCATGGCGTCGCAGGCTCCGCGGTGGATCGTCGTCGGCGCAGATTGCCGGCCGGCCGTTGCGAAATATCCCCGCCTTCTCATGACCCACATGCTCGCGGGTCGGCCCAAGATATTCCGGGTGATCCAGCGCGATGCCGGTCACGAGAGCGCAGTCCGTGTCGAAAACGTTGACAGCGTCGAGCCGGCCTCCAAGTCCGACTTCCAGGATCGCGACTTCGACCTTCTCCCGCGCAAACAGCCACACCGCGGCGAGCGTGCCGAATTCGAAATACGTCAGGCGCGTCGCGCCACGGGCCGCGTCCACCGCGGCGAACGCGCTCACCAGCTGCTCGTCACTCGCCTCGTGGCGATTCACCCTTACACGTTCGTTGTAACGCAGCAGATGCGGAGAGGTGTAGCAGCCCACCCGGTATCCGGCCTGGCACAGGATGGATTCGAGCATCGCGCAGGCCGAGCCCTTGCCATTGGTGCCACCGACCGTGATGACTGAAGGGGCCGGCGTAAGATGGAGCGAGCGCCGCACCTGCGCGACGCGCTCGAGCCCCATGACGATCTGCCGCGGATGGAGGCGCTCGATGTACTCGAGCCACTGATCGAGCGTTACGGGTTTGCCGCTCAAGTTCAGCGTTCCCGGTTCAGAGTTCCAGGTTCAGAGTTGCGAGTTCCGGGTTCCGCGTATTCAACTTTGAACCTTGAACTTTGAACCTTGAGCCCGAAAGGCGGAGCATCACGCCGGCGCGGGAAGCTTCAGCAGCAGCGTAATGAGGTTCGCGAGCTTGTCGCGCATCTGACGCCGGTCGACGATCATGTCAATGGCGCCATGCTGAAGGAGAAACTCGGAACGCTGGAAACCCTCGGGCAGGGTTTCACGCACCGTCTGCTCGATGACGCGCGGACCCGCGAATCCGATCAGCGCACCCGGCTCGGCCAGAACCACGTCGCCGATCATGGCGAAACTCGCGGACACGCCGCCCATCGTGGGATCGGTCAGCACGGAGATGAAAGGCAGTCGCTCGCGCGAAAGTTCGCTGAGGGCCGCACAGGTCTTCGCCATCTGCATCAGCGACAGCAGACCCTCCTGCATGCGGGCGCCGCCGCTCGCGGTAAAGCAGAGGAAGGGCAAACGCTGCTCGACACAGACGCGCACGCCGCGCACGAAGCGCTCCCCGACCACCGAACCCATGGATCCGCCGAGGAACTTGAACTCGAAGGCGGACGCCACCACGGGCAGCGCCTTGATACTGCCCTGCATCACGACCAGCGCATCTTCCTCCGAGGCCTCGGTGCGGGCTTCCGCGAGCCGTTCGGTATACCGCCGGCTGTCCTTGAACTTGAGGCTGTCCACCGGCACCACTTCAGCGCCGATTTCGTAACGGCCTTCGAGGTCGAGCAGCCAGTCCAGGCGCTCCCGCGCCGAAATGCGGTTGTGATGGCTGCACTTGGGACAGACGCAGAAGTTTTTTTCCAGATCGGCGCGATAAAGAACGGCCTCACACGAGCCGCACTTGCTCCATAAACCCTCCGGGACGATCTTCCTCGGGCCGCCCTCACGTTTGATTCGCGGCGGCAGAAGCTTCTGCAACCAGCTGCTCATGCGCGCGCCCCCGCCGCGGCTGCCGTGACCGGGCTGTCCATCGCCCGGCGAATGCCGGCCAGGAACGCCGTGACATTGGCGGCCACCCGCTCGCGCGGCGAGCTTTCGATCTCCTGCACCAGCCGGCTGCCGATCACGACGGCGTCGGCGACGGCCGCGATTTTTCCTGCGGTATCGGCGTCACGAATGCCGAATCCCACGCCAACCGGCAACTTCGTGAACGACCGGATGTGCCGGACGCGGGCCGCGACATCGGAAAGGTCGATGTTCGCGGCGCCTGTCACCCCCTTGAGTGACACATAATAAAGATACCCGCGTCCCAAGGTCACGATCTGCTTCAGGCGCTTGTCGTCGGTCGTGGGCGACAGCAAAAAGATCGTGTCGAGCGAACGCGCGTCCAGGACTTCAACCAGCTTGTGCGCCTCCTCCGGCGGATAGTCGACCACCAGCACACCGTCGGCATCGGCGGCTTTCACCATGTCCGAGAAGCGCTCCACGCCCAGCGCCTCGATCGGGTTGGCGTAACCGAAGAGCACGACGGGCGTTTCCCTGTCGGCCTCGCGGAACTCCGCAACGTAACCGAGGACCGCCTTGAGTGACACTCCGTGTTTGAGCGCCCGCTCGCTGGAGCGCTGGATGACCGGGCCATCGGCCATCGGGTCCGAAAAAGGAACGCCGAGTTCGATGATATCCGCCCCTCCTTCCACCAGCGCGTGCATCAGCGGCACCGCCAAAGCGGGTTCCGGGTCGCCGGCGGTAATAAAGGGAATCAGCGCCTTGCGGCCCTGCTTTCCGAGCGCTTCGAAGGTGGCGGCAATGCGCGACATGTCAAAATCGGTAAGCGGTAAACGGTAAACGGTAAGCGGCGTGACGATCGGCCCTTTCGACCACCGCTAGAGGAAATTTCCGCTCACCGCTCACTGCTCACCGCTCACTTAGAATTTGATGCCGGACTTCTCGGCGACGGTGTGCATGTCCTTGTCGCCGCGCCCGGAAAGATTGACGAGCAGGATCTGGTCGCTCTTCATCCGCGGCGCGATCTTCGCCGCGTACGCGAGCGCGTGGCTCGATTCGAGCGCCGGAATGATGCCTTCCAGGCGGCACAGGTCGTGAAATGCCTTGAGCGCCTCATCGTCGGTAACGGCGACGTACTCCGCCCGGCCGCTGTCCTTGAGCCAGGCGTGCTCCGGCCCGACACCGGGGTAGTCGAGACCCGCGGAAATCGAATGCGTTTCGACGATCTGACCGTTCTCGTCCTGCAGCAGATAGGTGCGATTGCCGTGCAGCACCCCCGCCTTGCCGGTGCACAAGGTGGCCGCGTGTTTCCCGCTCTCCAGTCCGTAGCCCGCCGCCTCGACGCCGATCAGGCGCACGGTTTCTTCGGGAATATACGGATAGAATATCCCGATCGCGTTGGAGCCTCCGCCGACGCACGCGAGCACCGCGTCCGGGTGGCGTCCCGCCATCTCCAGCATCTGCTCGCGTGCCTCGCGCCCGATCACCGACTGGAAGTCGCGCACCATCATCGGATAAGGATGCGGACCGGCGACCGTGCCGATAATGTAGAAGGTCCGCTCGACGTTGGTCACCCAGTCGCGCATCGCCTCGTTGAGGGCGTCCTTCAGCGTCCTTGATCCGCTCTCGACGGTGACCACCGTAGCCCCAAGGAGCTTCATGCGGTATACGTTCTGCGCCTGACGCCTGATGTCCTCGGACCCCATGTACACCACGCACTCCATGCCGTAGCGTGCCGCGATGGTGGCAGCGGCGACGCCGTGCTGGCCCGCGCCTGTCTCCGCGATCACCCGCGGCTTGCCCATGCGCCGCGCCAGCAGGGCCTGGCCGATCACGTTGTTGATCTTGTGCGCGCCGGTGTGATTGAGATCTTCGCGTTTGAGGTATACCTGGGCGCCTCCGAAGCGCTCCGACCACCGTCTGGCGTGATAGAGCGGACTGGGCCGCCCCACGTAGTGCTTGAGCTCGTACTCGAACTCGGCGAGAAATTCGGGATCCTTCCGATAACGCGCGTAGGCCTCTTTCAGCTCGTCGAGCGCGTGAACGAGCGTCTCGGCGACGAATACGCCGCCGTACGGTCCGAAATGCCCGCCAGCGTCGGGCAGGTCATACATCCGCATTACGTACTCCTGACATGAACGCGGCGATTTTCGCCGCATCCTTGATGCCCTGGCTCGCCTCCACGCCGCTTGATACGTCCACCGCCCATGGCCGCACTGTCCGGATTGCGTCGGTCACGTTGTCGGGATTGAGGCCCCCGGAAAGGATAATGGGCAGCGGCAGCGCCCGCGGGATCAGTTGCCAGTCGAAAACGGTACCGGTGCCTCCATGGACGCCCTCGACGAAAGTGTCCAGCAAAAGCGCCTTGGCATCGTGATATTCAGCCGCATATTGTAACAAATTCACCCCCGCCCTGACCCGCACTGCTTTCAGGTAAGGCAGGTCGAACTGGCGGCAGAATTCAGCGTCTTCTCCGCCGTGAAACTGCAGCAAACCCACCCGTGCTGCCGCAATCGTCGCCCGCACCTCCGCAGCCGGCGCGTCCACAAACAGGCCCACCGCCGTGATGAAGGGCGGCAAGGCGCGCACGATTTCGCCCGCGCGTTCAGGTGGAACGTATCGCGGACTCGGCCCGAAGAACACGAGCCCGATGGCGTGGGCGCCGGCGCGCGCCGCAGTAAGCGCATCCTCGACGCGGGTGATGCCACAGATTTTCACCGCGGTAGCCACGACTCAATCCCCGCTCATCCGGACAAGGTCATGAAAAGTCCCGCGTGATGATGGCTCGGGGAGTCCCCAGGCCGCATCGTACACCACGCGCGCGAGGTAGAGCCCGGCGGCGTCGAAGGTCGGCGCCGCGCGCGTCCGGTCCCGCCCCGCAAGCAGTTCCGAGATCCATTCCGGATCGTGTCTGCCCTTGCCGACATGAACCAGGCAACCGACGATGTTGCGCACCATGTGATGCAGGAACGCGTTGGCACAGAAGTCGAAAATAACGTAATCGCCGCGCCGCTCTATCTCGAGGCGACTCAAGCACCGCACCGGGGAGCGCGACTGGCATTCGCTCGAACGAAATGCGCTGAAATCGTGCTCGCCAAGCAGCAGCCGGGCGGCGCTTTGCATGCGGTCGAGCGCGAGCGGAAGGTGGAACCAGCCGACCCGCGTCCAGTCGGCCGCGGGACGCACCGGCCGGTTGAGCAGCACGTACCGGTAGCGGCGCTCGAGGGCGGAGTAGCGTGCGTGAAATTCATCGCCCACCGCCTTTGCCCAGGTGGCGGCGAGCGCCCGCGGCAACAGCGCGTTGGTGCCGCGCACCCACGCCGTCAGCGGCCGTGCGACCGTCGTGTCGAAATGCACCACCTGTCCCACCGCGTGCACGCCGGCGTCGGTGCGACCGGCGCACACCGTCGTAATCCGCTCGCCGGCGATCTGCGCCAGCGCGGCTTCGAGCGCGTCCTGCGCCGCACAACCCGATGGCTGTGTCTGCCATCCACAAAAAGCGCTGCCATCGTACTCCACGCCCAGCGCGATTCTCATCCTGAAACCCGCACGTCTGGCCCTGCGCAACCATGATGCGATCGGCGGGCCTAAAAACAAAGACCGCGACAGCATCGGCTGCCGCGGTCCGATCCATACAGCAACGCAGGTCAGCTCAAGTCCCGCAACAGGGCCTTTGCCTGTGCCTGCTGCTCGGCATCGCCTTCCCTTACGACCTCTTCGAGAATATTCCTGGCATCGGCCTTGTGCCCCATCTCCTGGTACGCTTTCGCGAGATCGAACTTCGCCTGCACGTCGTACCACTGGGCATCCTTCGTGCCCCCCGACTCGGCCGCATCCTTCGGCTTGTCATCGAGGCTGAGATTGATGTCGCCGAGATCGAGCTTGAAATCGGGTTCGCCGCCCGGCTGCGCACCGGCTTTCGTGCCCGCGGTTTCGGTCTTCGATTCCGGAGCCGATATTTCGGGCAGCTCGATGTGGAAATCCATACTGCCGGCTTCCTCCACGGGTTCCGGTGTTTTCGCTTCCGCGACGACCTCGGTTCGCGCTTCAGCGGCGGATGGCGCCGGCGGTTCAGCCGGAGTTTCCGGCGCGCCCACATCAAGCGGGACATCCGTGGTTTCAGGGGGCACCGCAAGATCAAGATTAAAGTCGAGATCGACCGGCTGCCCTTCAGCCCCCTGCGTCTGAGCGGGCGCATCCCTCCCGGACGAAAACAACGGGTTTTCCGGATCGAGCGCGGCTCCCATCGCTACCACCTTGAGCCAACTCTCGGCCTGCTCTCCCGAGATCTTGCGGAACTCCGTCGCCTGCTTGGCGAATGCCGCTTTATCCTTGCGTGAAGCATAAATCTCAAGCAGTTTGAGCTGTGTGTCGTGGCGGCCCGGATCCCTGGCAATCGCTTCTTTCAGCGTCGCTTCGGCTTGTGCATCACGCCCATGCGCGAGATACACCCTTGCCTCCTCCAGAGGATCCACATTCGCCAGCGCCACAGCCGCAGGGGCGGGGGACTGCGCTGCCGCCGGCGCCGGGGGTGAATCCGTGCCCAGCGTCGGGGCGGTGATCTGAGGCTCGACCGCTGCCCCGCTCTCAGCGCGGCGGCGGCGCATCAGCCACAATCCGACGCCGCCCAGGATAATCGCCGCACCTCCGCCCACGAGCGGCAGATTGTCCATCACGATGTCCATCAATTCGGGTTCGGGGGGCGGAGGAGGCGGCGGCGCCGGTTTCGCCTTCGGTTTGGGTTGCTCGCTCTTTGCCACTGCCATCGGTTTTTCGGCGGGTTGCGGCGCGGGCTTTTGAGCCTCGGGTTTGATTTCAGGCGCGCCCGCTTTCGCTTCGGCTTGTTGTTGTGCCGCCGCCATGCCGGCGCTCTTGATCTCCACCAGGCGCTGCATGTCCTTGATGGTCTTCTCGAGCTGCACGACGCGTTCGTTGGCCTCCTGCAGCGCCCTTTCCTTCGCGATGACTTCTTCTTCCAGATTGCGGATGCGTTCTTTGGCGCTGAGCGGTTTTCCATCTTTTGCCGCGCCTGCGGCCGCCCCCGGCGGCTCGCCCTTGGACAAGCGCACGACGTCTTTCGCTGGCGCGGTCGTTTTCTCTTCGACCCTTGCAGTGATGCGCCCGCTCGCCGCCGCGCGTCCCTCGGACGCGATGCCCGCCGCGTCGGCCAGCTTGCGGCGGTAGCTGTTCCAATCGGCAACCTGCGATCGATATTCCTTGACCGCCTCCCGCTGCGGAATGGCGGCAACCTCGTCCTTATCAGGCACGCGCAGAATCTTGCCGCTGCGCACCAGGTTCATGTTTTTGCGAATGAACGCGTCGGGATTGCTGCGGAAGAGCCCGACCAGCATCTGTTCGAGCGTCACGCCCTCCGTTCTGAGCGTGCGCGCGATCTTGCCCAGCGTCTCGCCACGCTCGATCGGACCATAGCTGCCTGCAGCGGCGGCGATGGGCCGGCTCACGGGCGGCGCGGCGACAGCGGGCTGCGGTGCGATCCCGGGAGGAGGCGCTGGCGCGGCAACAGGCGCCGCCGCCGGTTCGGCGCCGGGCGGATCGAGCAGCGCCGTGTATTCACGCATGAGCCGCCCCGACGCCCAGTTGAGTTCGACCAGAATATCGAGGACAAACTCGTTTACGGGCCGCGTCGTCGAAACCTGGATATAGGGTTGCCCGTTGGGCCGTTTCTCGATGCTGAAGCGCAGCCCTGCAACCACGGAGTTATATTGAAGATTGGCCTGCCGGTATGCCTCCGGGGACGCAAGCCGCACTGACAACGAGGCCAGTTCTTCCTTCTGCACCGAAACCAGATCGATTTCCGCACGCAGCGGCTGGCCCACCGAAGACAGGACCGCGAGCCTCCCCAACCCGGCGGCGCCCGACATACATGGCACCAGCAGCAGCAAGGCTGCCAGGAACCACTTCTTCAACGTGAAATCGTGCACACCGCCACCCTTTTGGTTATCTTCAGGGACACGACCGTAACTAAAATAACATCAGTCAGTTAGCGATGCAAGCTAATAAGGGATCTAACGTTGGCGTTTGATCCGGCTATTTTTAATCAAGTTTTCATGAGGATACATCGCGTGCGCTGGAATCGGGATGGCTTGTAAATCGCGTCTGGAAGGGATCGTACCAAGTCTCGACACGCGCTGCATATGGCGGAGGGCGGATAGCGCGCGCAAAAAGGAGCGACCGGAGTCGCCGCGGCGGCGTGGCGCGTCAAGGCGCCGCGGCCTACTTCGCTGGTCCCTTTGCCGCCTTTTCCAGCTCCTTGATGCGCTGGTTGGCTTCGTTCAACGCCTTTTCACGCGCGATGAGTTCTTCTTCCAGCGCCTGGATGCGCTCCGTGGCGGCCCGTGCCTTGGCCGCCTTGCTGCCGGGGGGCTCACCGGGTGAAAGACGCAGCACGTGCTTGGCATCCTTCGCCTTCGCCGCCTTGTCCTCGACTTTGACTCGCGCGGGCTCGCGCTTGGCCGCGCGTGCTTTCCTTTCGGTCGCGCTGCCGGCGGTATCGGCCAGGCGGCGCCGATATCTGTTCCAGTCTGTAGCCTGCAGGCGCACTTCCTCGCGCGCCTCGCGTGGCGTGATCGCGGTGACCTGGTCCTTGTCCGGGATGCGCAACGTCTTTCCCGCCTTCATGAGATTCATGTTGTTGTTCATGAACGCCTCGGGATTGCTGCGGAAGATGCCAACCAGCATCTGATCCAGTGAAACGCCTTCCGGTTTTACGGTCGCGGCGATCCTGGACAGCGTTTCACCGCGCTTGATGGGACCGTAGTCGCTGCCGCCTGCCGCTTTCGCCGACGACGGAGCGGCTACGGCAACGGGGGCCTGCGGCACGGGAACCGGGCGTGTCTCCGCTACGGCCGGCGGCGCCGTCGCGACCGTCTGCGGCGCGGTGTATCCGGGCGGATCGATGAGCGCCGTATACTCGCGCGTCAGGCGACCCGAAGCCGCGTTTAGCTCGATCAACAGGTCGACGAACGGCTCGTTGATCGGGCGCATCGACATCACTTTGATATAGGGCTGCCCGTTCGGCCGCTGCTCGATGCTCAGACGCATGCCAGCAAGCGCCGGTCCATACTGGAGATTGGCCTGTCGATACGCGTCCGGAGAAGCCAGACGCGCAGTCAGGGTGGCCAGATCGTCCTGCTGGACCGAGATGAGTTCGATTTCCGCCAGGAGCGGATGGCCCAAGGTGGACAGAACGGTGAGTCGCCCCATTCCCACCGCATGCACGACCAACGGGGCCAGAAACAGCAATACCGCCAAGAAGCATCGATTCAAAATAGGCGTACGCACAGTCTCACCCTGTTGTTCTCGTTAAGCAGCGTTCAGAATAACATCAAACGGCGTCCACCCAAATCCCGGCGTCGAATTCCTCGATTCCGCGTCGGCCCAAGGCGGCTCCTCCTTGCCGAAGGAACCCGGATTCAAGCGTTCAGAACCGCCTTCTTCGCAGTCGTGCGCGGCCGGGTCGCACCCTGTGCTGCCTCGGCATCCAGAAGAATGCGCAGCATGCGCCGCAGCGGCTCGGCGGCACCCCACAGCAACTGGTCCCCGACCGTAAACGCTCCCAGATATTCTCCGCCCATGGCAAGCTTGCGCAATCGGCCCACCGGAATGTGCAGGCGGCCGGTCACCGCGGCCGGTGTCAACTCGTGCATCGAGGCTTCACGGCTGTTGGGGACAACACGCACCCACTCATTCGCCGTGGCGATGATTTCGGTCAGCTCGTCGAGCGGCACGTCCTTTTTCAGCTTGATGGTCAGTGCCTGGCTGTGGCAGCGCATGGCGCCGATCCGCACGCAAAGACTGTCGATCGGCGTAGCAGGCGAACCAAATGCCTCCCCGCGGCCAAGAATCTTGTTGGTTTCCGCCCCGCCCTTCCATTCCTCGAGCGACATGCCGTTTCCCATGTCCTTGTCGATCCACGGAATCAGATTGCCTGCGAGCGGCACCCCGCCGAAGTGTTCCATCGGCAGCGTCCCACCGATCTGCTTCGCGAGAACCTTCCGGTCGATGTCCAGAATCGAGGACGCCGGATCGGCGAGCATGTCCTTGACTTCAGCATTGATGAGACCGAACTGTGCCAACAACTCGCGCATGTGCTGTGCGCCGCCACCGGAGGCCGCCTGGTACGTCATGCAGGTCATCCACTCGACAAGGTCATGCGCGAACAAGCCATGCATTCCCATCAGCATGCAGCTGACGGTGCAGTTCCCGCCGACATAGTTCCTGATTCCCCTTGCCAGCGCGCTCCTGATTACCGGCATGTTGACCGGATCGAGGACAATAACCGCATCTTCCTGCATGCGCAGCGTCCTGGCGGCATCGATCCAGTAGCCTTTCCAGCCGGCTGCGCGCAGCCTGGGATAGATATCGCCGGTATAGTCGCTGCCCTGGCAGGAAATGAGAATATCCATCGCCGCGAGTTCAGCCACATCGCGCGCATCCTTCACGGTGGACACGCTCTTGCCGATGTCCGGTCCCCTGCCGCCTGCCTGCGAGGTCGAGAAAAACACCGGGTCGATCAGGTCGAAGTCGCGCTCGTCCCGCAT
>JACQOJ010000123.1 GCA_016202605.1 Betaproteobacteria bacterium | reverse complement strand
ATGCGGTAGAACTGGTCGTCTTTCTCGTGGGTCGGCTCGAAATCAGGTGCGCCGGATGTGAGATGCACGTATTCTCCATCCACGAACCACACGCAGTGCGCGCCGCGCGAGCACGGTCCCGAGGTATCGTAATGGCTGATGAGCTTCGGCTGCTCCGGCTTGCTGATATCGAACAGATCGAACCCGGCGGGCTTCAATCCCCACTTCCTGGTCTGATATGCGACCGCCATGATGTCGCCCACGACGTCGAGCGAATTGGAGCGCACTTCGGCGTGCGGCAGGTCGGTCTGCACGACCATCTTCGGGTTGCGCGGGTCGGTGACGTCGACTCCCGTGAAGTTTTTCGGGGCGGATTCATGCGCGAGCCACAGGATGCGCCGCCCGTCCCTCGTCTTCTGCATGTTGATGCCTTCACCGATCCCGCCGAACCCGGCGAGTTCGTGGTGGGCAAGGAGTTTCATGTTCAGAGCAAGCGTCTGCGTCGCCTGCCCGCCCGGCCGCAAGGAACCTTCTACTGTCATTTTTTTCCCTTCAGTTTAGTGCGCCGTGCGGTGGGATCACCCAAACCGGCGCGTTGCCTCAAAACGGCATGGATCGCCGCTGTATCCTCGTGTCCCCGCCCCTGCCTGAGTGCCGCCGTATAGTAGGGGATGCTGCCGTCGAAAAGCGGGGTCGGGCACTTCAGCCCTCTGACGAATGCCCGTATGATATCGATGTCCTTCTGATAGATTTCCGCCTTCATGTGCGCCGGCAGATAACGGCCGGCCACCATCATCGGGCCGCGCACCTGAAACATGCGCGAGCTGCCGGCCCCGTCGCCGATCACGCGGTACAGCAGATCGAGATCGATCTCCGCCTTTTCTCCCACGACCATGGCTTCCGCCGCGGACAGGTTGTGAATGGTGACGAGCAGGTTGGCGACGAACTTGAGCTTCGATCCGATGCCGAAGGGCCCGCAATAATACGTCGAGCGCGCGAATCCCGCGAACACCGCCCGGCAGCGGTTGTACGCCGCGCGATTCCCGCTGGCGTATATCGCGATGTCCCTGGCGGCGGCCTGCGCGCCCGTGCCGCTGATCGGGCAGTCGAGCATCTGTACTTTGCGCCGCGCGAGACGCCGGCGGATGCGCTCTTTCAGTTCCAGCGTCATCGTGCTCGCCTCGATCACGATGGTGCCGGGCCGGACGCCTGCCGCGATGCCGTTTTTCCCGAAAAACGCTTCTTCCATGGCCGCCGGTGACGGCAACGAAGTGATGATGATCCGGGCGCGTGCGGCGACTTCGGCACAAGAGCGGGCCGCCTCGCCCCCCGCTTTACGCAGCGCATTCAGGGCCGCAGGGGAAACGTCATATCCGATGACGTGGAATCCCGCCGCCCGCAGGTGCTTTGCAAAGGCGCCGCCCATGATGCCCAGACCGACCTGACCGACGACGCCTGCGAAGCCGGTTTTCCGCTGCTGTCGTTGCGCCTGCTTCATCTTTCGCGCGTCCGTGGTTCGGTTACTTGGCGAGGCCGAGGAAAGTCATGACTTCCTTCAGCTCGTTGTATTGCGATTCCATGAACCTGCGGGTCTCCGCAGCGGTCTTGAAGTTGGCGTCCCACTGGTTCCTTTCCGCGAGTTTCCTGAATTCTTCGCTCTCCACCACCTTGCGGAAAACGTTTTCCCAGAACGCGATCTGCTCGGAGTTCATGCCCCTGGTGCCAATGACACCGCGCCAGTTCTCGAATACTCCCTTGTAACCAAGCTCCGGCCAGGTCGGCCCCGCGGACAGCGGTCCCGGGAGCCGTTTCGCGGAGGTGACCGCGAGCACGCGCATCTTTCCGCTTTCGACATGGGGAGCGATCTGGACGGTGCCGCCGGACATCACGTCCACGTGCCCGCCGAGCAACGCGGTCACCGCTTCGCTGGTGGAATTGAACGCAACCAGCTTGCTTTGCCGCATATCGACGTTGGCCGATTGCAGCGGCAACCCGAAAGAGATGTGGTGCGTGCCGCCGCGCGCGCTGCTCAACGCCAGGCTGAGCGCCCCCGGATCCTTGCGCAGCGCTTCTATCAGCTCCTTGCCGCTCTTGATCGGCGAATCCGCGCGCACGGCGAAGGCGATGTACTCGGTCAGCAGCACCGTGAGCGGCGTGAAGTCCCGGTATGACAACGGCGTGCGGCCGTTGATGTTGCTGGTGTGCAGCGTCGAGGAGGTGATGCTCATGTAGTGCGGATCCCCGGCGCGCTGATTGAGAAAGTTGTATGCCACCGCGTGCCCGCCTCCCGAGCGGTTGACGACGGTGCTCGAAACCGGAACGAGCTTGAGCTCGTCCCACAGTCTCTGCACCGTGCGTCCGGTGGTGTCGAGCGAACCTCCGGCGGAAGCCGGCACGATGAGCTCGACGTTGCGCTCCGGCTTCCAGCCCTGTCCCCATGCGTGCGGCAACGCGCCGAGCGCGATCGAAATACCCGCTGGAACGATGACAAACAGTCTTGCGATCATGGCGTCCTCCTCTTCAGCAGTGACAACAGTTTCGCGTTCCCGGCATCGCCGTCAGCATCAGTTCGGTTTCAGGCTGACACGCGCCTGTGCCGCCTCTTCCGCGGTCATGTTGTCTATCCGGTTCTCGAGATACGGCGTCGAGCACACCAGCACGTAACGCGCGAACGGACTCGTGACCTGCAGCCGGTACGCGGCGGCGCGCGGAACATGGATGATGTCGCCTGCACCCGCCTTCCGGGTTTGTCCGTCGCAGCTCGCCTGCAGCGTCCCGCCAAGCACATAGATGAACATCTCGCGCGGGCTCGTCGTCCCGGGCTCGTCGTAGCCGCCCGGCACCTCGAAGAAACCGAAGGCGAGGCGCTCGCCTTCGATCCAGTTGACCCGCCGCGCGGAAAAACGCGGCGCATCGAGCGCATCGACGATGGGGTAAAAGCAGGTATTGAGGCCGTCGATAACGGCCTGTGATTTTCCCTGCGCCTTCCGATGTTTGTCGCGGTCGCCGACAGCGTATTTCCTGTTGACTTCATCGACCGTCATCGCCTTTTCAGGAACGGCCTCGTCCTCGGCGAGCCCGACGACAGTCCAGGTCTTGTCCTTGATGTACAGGTACTGGCAATGTCCGTCTTCCGTCGCCTTCATCGAATGCCGGGCGTAGGCCGGCGCGTGAACGAATGTGCCGGGGCTCACGACGCGGCGATCCCTGCCGACGATCGCGTTGATCTTGCCGCGCAGCGGGAAAATCAGAAGTTCGTTGGGGTGGTAGTGCAGCTCCGACCCCGTCTCCGCGTTCTTGTGCAGCAGGCAGAAGTACATGTACCGGCCCTCGATCATGGGCGCCTTGCCGGTCGACAGGTGAGGCGTCAAATAATTGCTCTCGAAATCCTCGAATCGGTAAAACGGCATGCTGTCTCCTGGGTCAACCGGGATCGACGGGCGTCATCGCCGCGCAACAACAACGAACAACGGCCACGCGCGCCCGCGCAATGCTAACACGCGTGTGCGACGCGGAGAAAGGGCCGGAGCGATTCATTGCGGCGCGCTCACAGTTCGTCATCGAAGAGCCGCATCGCGGTGCGGTAACTGATATCTTCGCGTTCCGCCTGCGTGAGTCCGGGTACGGCATCGAGGCGTTCGACGGGTTGCTCTTCTCCCATGTCGAATGGCGAATCGGTCCCGATCACTACGCGTTCCGATCCCACCATGTCGATCAGATGCCGGATCGCCCGCGGATGATGCGTGAGCGCATCGAAATAGAAGCGCTTGAACATGTCCAGAGGCTTGGAGCGCGTCACCGCGCTGGTGTCCGGACGCACCGTGTGGCCGTGCTCGAAACGACCGATCTGGTACGGCAGAAATCCTCCGCCATGTGCCAGCAGCATCCTGAGATCCTTCAGCTCGTCGAGCGCGCCGCTGAACATGAGCTTGCCCACCATGATGGTCGTATCGAGCGGGTTGCCGATAAGATTCGTGAGGTAGTAACAATCGAGTCTGCCCGCCGACCCCTGCGTGTTGGGATGCGCGAAGATCACGACCTTGAGTTCCTGTATGCGACGCAGAACGGGCCTGAACCTGGGGTCGGCAAGCTCCTCGTCGCCAATGGCGGTGCCCATCTCGACGGCCTTGAAGCCGTGCTCCTTCACAACACGCTCGAGTTCGGTGATCGCGGCGTCGGGGTGTCGCATCGGCAGGGTCGCCATGCCGCGCAGGCGGTCGGGACGGCTTGCGACCATCTTGGCCACGCCGTCGTTTACGATGCGCGCCGTCCTGAGCGCGACGTTCGCGTCGCCGAGACCGTAGAAAAATGCCTGCGGTCCCGGAGAAACAACCGAAATGTCTATCTTCTTGCGGTCCATCGACTCCACTTTGGCGTCGGCGTCGTAGAACTCCGGGACGAGATCGAACTTCGTCTTGCCGCGGACGAACTTTCTCCGGTCGCCCTCGCCTTCGATGCGGGTCTTGTAAAGCTCCGGGGCCTCGCGCATCGCCTGAACGATGGATTCGGGAATGACGTGGCTGTGCAGATCGATGCGTTTCATCCGATACCTTGCTCCTGACTGTTATCGAAAAACCGCGGTCCGGGTGTCACTTCGCCGCCTCCCCTCCCCCACGCGCCGAGTCTGTGGCCACCCGCGTCGCTTTACGCGCGCCGGCGGCCGGCGGCGCCGGCGTTGCGGCGGGAACGCTGAACACCCCTTCATCGAACAGTGCATTCATTTCGCTCACGATAATCTGGGAGATCTCCTCCAGCGCGGCCGACAGGCGCCGCTCGGCCTGGTGCGCGAGCGCGAGAATGCGATGCGCGTTGGCGTCCGCGATCTGATAGGCGGCGATCCGTCCCGCCCTGATGTCATCGTGAAAGGTCGATACCGGCATCAGCGCCGTTCCGATCCCTCTCAATAACAGCCGCCGTATCGCCTCGATCGCGTCGATTTCCGCTTCCACGTTGAGCCGCCAGCCATAGCGGCTGATCTGCTCCTCGACGATATGGCGAATCGCCTCGGAAACGACCACCGGCGTCTTCGAGAGTTCCGGCAGGGTGTAGAAATGCCGGATGCCCCGTGACTGGGGCGGCGTCAACACGACGATCGGCTCGGAGATCAGCGGCGTCAGCTTGAGCGCCCGGGAGGGTGGCGCGTTGGTGAGCACCGCGGTGTCGGCGCGCCCGGTCAATAGCGCATCGTAGAGTTGGGTACTGAAGCCCTCGATGATTTTCAGCGTAACCCGCGGACATTGGCGGCGCACCCGTTCGAGGACGCCGGGCAGCAGCAGCGGGCTTACCGTGGGCGACAACCCCAGGATCACCCTGCCGCTGGGCACTTCGGAGCCGCGGCGCAGTTCCGCGCGCGCGCGGTCGAGCTCGCGCATGATCCGGCGGCAATGGTCGAGGAACTGGCGGCCGGTGCCCGTCAGCCGCACGCCGCGCGGCAGCCGCATCAGCAACTGCGTGCCCAGTTCGTCCTCGATGCCGCGCACGTGGCGGCTCAACGCGGGCTGTGCGATTCCAAGATGTTCGGCGGCGCGGGTGATACTGCCCAGCTCCGCGACCTGGACGAAATATTTGATGCTGCGCAGATCCATACCGGTTTGCGATGACGGCGCCGGGTGCCGGCTGACTCTGTCCCGGGCTTTGCCAACTGATAACAAATTGGCATGAATCGCCCTATTCGTCAACTGCTCTCGTGTGGCCGCGCGGCGTCGCCTCCGGCTCTGGCCGGGCCGAACGCCGGGCGGAGCACACGGAGATCCCGCGAGAAACTTCCATGCAAATCCGTTATGGCACGGATTCAGAAATGATATTTGTCAGGCATGGCTCGGACTGGCTACTATTTGGCCTCCGTCACGCCGTGGGCGCGCCGCCGGCGACGTCCGCATTCATTGCACATGCAGGAGAAAGATCATCCGTGAGACAAATCAACGTAGGCATCATCGGTACCGGCTGGTGCGGCGGGATTCGCGCCGAAACTTGTGCCGCAAACCCTCTAGTGAAGAATCTGCACCTCGCCGAGACCCGGCCTGAACGCCTCACGGAAATCGCCAGGCTCACCGGGGCGAAGACCGCCACCACCGATTACCGCGAACTGCTCAAAATCGACGAGATCGACGCATACTACATTTCAGCCACGCCGGAATCCCTGCACTATCCCATCGCGCGGGAGTGCCTGCTGGCCGGAAAGCACGTGTTCCTGGAGAAGCCGATCGCGCTGGAACTGCACGAGGCCGATGAACTCATCGCGATCGCGCACAAGAACCGCGTAAAGTTCACGATCGGGTATTCCCAGCGCTTCAATCACAAGTTCGCCTACGTCAGGAAATCCATCGCGGACGGGACGATTGGAAAGCCGGTCAGCGCGCTGGTGAGCCGCCACATCACCCGCGGCCTGGGCAAGAAGATCACCGGCAGAAGCAGGCTCTCTCCGGCCGCGATGGAGGCCACTCACGATCTCGATTTCGTGCTCTGGTGTCTGGAACCGGCGAAGCCCATCCGCGTCTATTCGACGGTGAACTACGGCGCCATGAAGGCCGCGACCGGCGGCGACATTCCCGACACGCAGTACATCATGGTCACGATGGACAACGGCGTTTCGTTCGTGATCGGCGCCGGCTGGAGCCTGCCCCCCGGCTATCCGAATTTTTCGACCACCTGGATCGAGATGATCGGGACCGAAGGCGCGCTTCTCGTCGATGACAGCCATCGCGACGTCGTCCTCAATACCATGCAGCAGGGAATGCAGCTTCCCATGTCTTCCATGCCCGGCGAGTTTGTCGATCATTCCTATGCCGGTCCCATGAAGGCGGAAACGATCCATTTCCTGGAGGCCGTGGGGTGCGACCGTCCGGTTCTCGTGACCGCCGAACAGGCGCGGCAGGTGATGGAGGTCTATATCGCCGCCGATCTGTCAGCCGAGCGCAACGAGGCGGTAAGCCTGCCCTTGCCTGAATCACGTCTCGCCGCCGCGGGCGGCGCCCGATAACTCTCCAGCCACAGAGATCGCAATGTCCACAGAGAAAAACCGAAGGGCAATACGAAAAATCGCTTCTTTAACTCTCTGTGTTCTCTGTGACCTCTGTGGCTAAACAGGCTTTGAATTTATGACAAGGAAACAACCCAAACGTATCGGGCTCGCGATCGTCGGCGCCGGACGCGTCGGCCGCATCCGCGGGGAGTTGGCGGCACGGCATCCGGTAGTCGACTGGATCGGAATCGCCGAGAAGAACCCTGAACGCGCCAAGCTGGTCGCCGGAAAAATCGGCGCGGATTTCGTGACCGCCGATTTCCGCGAGCTGATTGCGCGGCCCGAAGTCAATGCGGTCGTCGTGTCGACCGACGAGCATCTGCACGTCGACCCGGTGCTCGCGGCGGCCGAGCGCAAGCTGCCCATGCTGATCGAAAAGCCGCTCGCCACCGATCTTGCGGAGTCCGCATCGGTGCTTGCCGCGCTCGGGAAAGCACAGGTGGACGCCGTCATCGGCTACACCCAGCGCTTCCGCCGGCGCTGGCTGGTGGCGAAGGAGAAAGTGCGCACCGGAGCGCTCGGTGAAGTGACGATGGTCACGTCGCGCGCGTTCATGAACCGTCTCGTCGCCATCGACAACTACCAACGCACGGACAATCCCGCGGAAATTTCCCCGATGGTGATCTCCGGCACTCACGCGCTCGATATCGTCATGTGGCTCATGGAGGGCAAGACGCCGGTCGAGGTCTTCGCGCGCTCGGTGGACAAGGCGCTGGGTCCCGCCTGGAAGGGCATCGACGGCACCGGCTTCATGATCACCTTCAGCGACGGCGCGATCTATCACGGACTGATCTCATGGGCGCTGCCGGAGATCTGGCCGGGCGCGGTCTACAGCCTGGAGGTGGGCGCCGTGGGCACCGAAGGAGTGCTCACCATCGATGACACGCATCGCGACATCGTGCTCGCCACCAATCTTATCCAGGGCGAAGGTTACGCGCCCGACAAGCGGCGCCACGTGGATTTCCTGACCAGCTACCCGGTCGGAGACATGGCGCTGGGCGAGCTGCGGGGACCGATGCGCGAAGAAACCAATTCATGGCTCAACCGGGTCGCGCTCGGGGTCCCGACCCAGCACGCGACTGCGGCCGAGGGGCACAACCGGCTGATGTTGACCAAGGCGATCGATCTCTCGGCGCGCCTGAAACGCCCGGTAAAGCTTCCCATATCTCCCGCAGACGAGAAGCAGAACGCATAATGGGGCACCGAAAACAATAAGACCAGTCCGGATTCGACGCTATTTCTGACCGACAAGGAGGAACAACATGAAAACCGTGTTACGAGCTGCGCTGCTGGCAATCGGCCTCGCCTCTTTCACCGCGGGAACGGGGTGGGCGCAACAGGGAGCAAAGTTTCCCAGCAAACCCGTCCGCATGATCATCCCCTACGCACCCGGGGGTGCGACCGACATCACAGCCCGCCAGTTGCAGGGCAAGATCAGCGAATACTGGGGGCAGCCGGTAATCGTCGACAACCGTCCGGGCGCCTCCGGCAACATCGCGCTCGAGCTGGCTGCGAGATCGGCGCCCGACGGCTATACGCTGTTCGTTGGCAATGTCTCGACCAACGCGATCAACGAGACCACCTTCAGTTCGTTGAAGATCAAGCCTTCGCGCGATCTGACCGGCGTCACGAACCTGATCCAGCTGCCGCATCTCTGGGTCGTGCATCCAAACGTGCCCGCCTCCAGCCTCAAGGAACTGGTGCAGTACGTCAAGAAGTCGGGAGCGCGCCTCAACTACGGTTCTGCGGGAGTCGGGGCGTATCCTCATCTTGACGCGGTGAAGTTTCTGAAGCTTGCCGGCATCGACATGACCCATGTCCCGTACAGGGGCGGGGCCGGACAGATGATCCCGGCGATCATCGGCAACGAAGTGCAGTTCATGTTCATCAACATGGCGTCCTCGATCGCGCACATCCGCAGCGGCAGGATAAAGCCGCTCGCCATCACCTCCGCGG
This sequence comes from Betaproteobacteria bacterium, assembly GCA_016202605.1. Lineage (GTDB taxonomy): Bacteria > Pseudomonadota > Gammaproteobacteria > Burkholderiales > SG8-41 > DSOT01. The sequence goes on along the minus strand of JACQOJ010000123.1, from coordinate 4,159 downwards.
AGCGGCGCCCGGAACTGCCCAGCGTGCCGACCACCGCCGAATCCGGTTTCCCCGGCGTCGGGACCAACGCCTGGAACGGGCTGTTCGCGCCGGCCGGGATTCCCAAGCCGCTGCTCAACCGCATTCACGCGGATGTGGTGAAAGTCATGGAAACTCCCGAGATGAAAGCGACGCTGGCCAAGGTATTCATGTCGGTCGTGATCAACAAATCCCCCGCCGAGTATCAGCAGTTCGTCAACAAGGAAATCAAGAGCTGGGGCAAGATCGTCATCGATAACAATATCAAAGTGGAGTGAGCCGGCCGCCGGGAAAAAAATGAAAAGAACGTCCCAGCCCAGATACGACCTCGTCGTCGAAAAGGACGTGGAGATCACGCTGCGCGACGGCGCGCGGCTCAGGGCCGATGTCTTCCGGCCCAGGGCGGGCGGCAGGTTTCCGGCGCTCATCAACATCGGCCCCTACCAGAAGGACAAGCTGTGGGTGCCGCCTCCCGACCTGGAGGAAAAGCCGAATCCCTACATGAACTGGGAAGCCGTGAATCCGCTGTGGTGGGTTCCCCGCGGCTACGCCGCCGTGCGCGTGGACACCCGAGGTTCCGGGAAATCGCCGGGTGAAACCGACCCGTTCTCGCTTCAGGAAGCACTCGACTTCCACGATTCGATCGAGTGGTCGGCGAAACAGCCGTGGTGCAGCGGACGGGTCGCCACGATCGGCATCTCGTATTTTGCGATGACCCAGTGGCTGGTCGCCAACCTGCGTCCGCCGTCGCTCAAAGCGATGATTCCGTGGGAAGGCGCCGCCGACATGTATCGCGACTTCGCTTATCACGGCGGCATTTTCTGTTTCGGCTTCGTCACGAACTGGTATAACAACCACATGGCGCATCATCTCCTGGGGCGGCGCGTCCAGGACAGCCCGGAGGCTTTCTCTAAGAACTGGCTCTGGCAGTTCATGCGCAACAGCCTCGATACCGGGTGGTATCACGGCCGCCAGGCGCGCTGGGATGAGATCACGATTCCGCTCTACACGGTGGGCAACTGGAGCGGGATGGGGCTCCACCTGCGTGGCAACAGCGAAGCGTTCATGCGCGCGAAGTCCAGACACAAGAAGCTGCGCATTCACGCCGGCACCCATTACCACCCGTTCTATGCCGAGGAAGCCCGCCAGGACCAGCTGCGTTTTCTCGATCGCTGGCTGAAGGGCATCGACGCCGGAATCATGGACGAGCCGCCGGTAAAGCTCCTGATCAGAACGGGCGGCGGGAAGAACTACAAATGGCGTTACGAAAAGGAATGGCCGCTCAGGCGCACGCGGTGGACCAAATTCTATCTGCGGCCGGAGAAATCGACCGGAACTCGCGGTGATCCGGTCGAGGGCGCGCTCACCACGACCGCACCCAGGACGCGAAGCGCGCTCGCCTATTCGGCGAGCGGCATGACCAAAGCGGGCGTCGCATCGGCCTCGTGGACCTCGACCGCGCTCGCGGGCAGCCTGCCGCGGCTGGGCGTGTCTTTTCAAACGGACCCGTTGTCCGAGGACCTGGAAATCACCGGTCCGGTCAATCTCGTGCTGTGGGTGTCGAGTTCGACCGTGGACATGGATATCTTCGCGACGATCCGCAACATCGATCCCGACGGCAGGGATGTTTGGGAAATCGGACAGCAACAACAGCAGGTGCCGGTAGCGAAGGGATGGCTGCGCGCTTCGCACCGCAAGCTCGACCCCGGGCTGTCGCTGCCGTACCGGCCTTACCATGCTCACGATGAGCGGCAGTGGCTGACGCCGGGCGAGACCGTCCCGGTGCAGGTTGAAATCTGGCCCACGTGCATGGTCTTCCGGAAAGGACATCGCATGCGCCTCGACATCCAGCCCCGGGACGGGGTGGGCAGCGCGCCGTACACGCATTACAGCGCGGACTACAATGCGGGCGAGAACACCGTTTACACTGGCGGGAGCACGGCGTCGTACCTGCTGCTGCCGCTGATTCCCCACCGGTAATTCAGCAGTGTCACCATCATATAACTGGAGGAAATGACCATGAGACCTCAACGCTACCTGCTGCCAGCCCTGCTCGCAGCCACGCTGATTCCGTGCGCGCCGGCATTGGCGCAAGGCAAGGCCGATGATTATCCCAGCCGTCCGCTGCGCATGATCGTCCCGTTCGCACCCGGCGGCGCATCCGATACCGTTGGGCGGATCATCCAGCCGGCGATGGTCCAACTGCTCAAACAACAGGTCGTGGTGGACAACCGCGGGGGCGCCGCCGGCAACATCGGGGTGGAAGCGGCGGTCCGTGCCAGTCCCGACGGCTACACATTCCTGCTCGGCAACGTCGGCACGATGGCGATCAACCCGAACTACTACACCAAGTTCCCGTACCGGCCGTTGAAAGACCTCGTTCCGATCACCCAGGTGGTGGACGTGCCGGGCTGCCTCGTCGTGCATCCTTCGTTGCCCGCGAAGAACGTCAAGGAACTGATCGCTCACATGAAGGCGAATCCGGGCAAGCTCAACTACGGTGCGCCGGCACCCAGCAGCGCGAATGCGCTGGAAATGCACATGTTCCTCGGCACCACCGGCACGAATGCGGTACAGGTCGCCTATAAAGGAGGTGCGGGCCCGGCGATGATCGGGCTGCTGGCCAACGAGGTGCAGATGATGTTCGTGACGTTTTCTTCCGCGGTCAACTTCGCCAAGCAGGGCCGGATCAGGATGCTGGGCGTGATCTCTCAGGAGCGCAACCCCGCCCTGCCGGAAATTCCGACGATGCGCGAGCAGGGGCTCGACATGGTGGTCGGTTCCTGGCAGGGTCTCTTCGTCCCCAGGGGCACGCCGCAGCCGGTGGTCAACAAGCTGTACAAGGTCGGCGTCGAGATGATGAAGGACCCCCAGGTCGTCAAGCGTCTGGGCGACAGCGGGATCAGCATCGTCTCCAGCAAGTCTCCGGCGGATTTTGTGAACTTCGTGAAAAAAGAGACCGGGCGTTTCGGAAAGGTCATCAAGGACGCGAAGATCCAGACCGAGTAAGCGGCGATGGCGGGCGGCCGATCCCGGGGGAACGGCGACGCGCGGGCGTTCTTCTCCGGTGAGCGGCCGGAACGGTCCAAAACAGTCTCAAACCGTAGTTTTTTTTGCCGCGACATGTTAAATTCACCGGCTATAAATCCGGGTCGTATCACGTCCGCGTCAAGATCATCGCCAGCGCGTTCATCTCACCTCTGCGTCGGTCGGCAATCCGGGATTCGGCGTTCATAAAACGCGATGTCCGTCGCATGACCGGGGGACTTGCTGCTGACCTGGCACCACATCGAGCAGGTTGCTGTTTCTGAATCACACCTAACGGAGAAAATCATGGCAAATGTCGGCATGGTCGGTTTGGATTGGCAGGAGCGCGTCAACTGGGACCGCCTGCGCAAGCATCGTCTGAATCGCGCGCGCGAGCGCATGAAGGCTCACGGCCTGGGCGCGATGCTTTGCATGTATGACGAGAACGTGCGCTACATCACCGGCACGCTTACCCCGGGCTGGAACCGCCTGAAACCCGGTCTGCGTTACTGCCTGCTCTGCGGCGACGACGCGCCGGTGCTGTTCGAGCAGGGCGACATCGGCCTGCACATCCAGAAGCATTCGCCGTGGATCCCGAAGGACCATGTCCGCTACTCGTACGCGTGGATCAAGGGCGCTGCCGGCCCGGCATCGTTGCAGCAGGTCACCAAGTTCACCAATGCCATCGTGCAGGAGATGAAGAAGGCCGGTGTGGACGGCCAGAAGCTCGGCGTCGACTTCGTCGACATCAACATGATCCAGATCTTCAAGGACTCGAAGATCGACTGGGCGGACGGCATGACGCCGATGATGGAAGCGCGCGCCATCAAGAACGAGGATGAGCAGGAATGCATGCGCCAGGTCGGCGCCATCGGCGACGCCGCGCACTGGGAGTTCATGAAGTTCCTGAAGCCGGGGCTGACGGAAAACCAGCTCACCGCCCACATCATGGAGTTCCTCTACAACATCCCCGGCATGGAGGACGTCGAGGACGTGTTCGTATCCTCGGGGCTGATCTCCTGGCCGAACTGGCGGATCTTCTCCGACCGCATCATCTAGCCGGGGGACATCGTGTTCATGGATCTCGCTGCGCTCACGTGGAACGGCTACTAGT
>JACQOJ010000017.1 GCA_016202605.1 Betaproteobacteria bacterium | reverse complement strand
CTCCATCGCTTTCTGCGTGATCTGGCGTGTGCTGAACTGGTTGAAAACCGTCATCAGCACCAGCGCGATCACCAGCCAGATCGCCACATTTTTGATCAGGTTGTTCAAGGATGCTCCTTACGCCCCCGGAAAATGTCCTTCGGACACGGTAAATATGAATTCAAATATGAATTCTAGCCCCATTCTGCTTGCAGCGCAGCAATCGCCGCCGGCTAAGCGGCGCGTGACCGGCCGCGAAGGTCTCTGCCCAGCAGATAGACCTCGCTTGAACGGCTGCGCGATGCTTCGGGCTTGCGAACCACCACCTGCCGGAAATGCCCGCGCAGCGTCTTCAGGAATGCGTCGAAACCCTCGCCCTGAAACGTTTTGACCAGGAAATTACCGTGCGGTTTCAAATGGTTCAGCGCGAATTCCAGCGCCAGCCCGGCCAGCGCCAGCGCGCGTGCCTGATCCACGCTCCCGATGCCACTGATATTGGGCGCCATGTCGGAAAGCACAAGGTCGACCCCGCGTCCCGCAAGCAGGTCCTGGAGTTCGGAGACCGTCGCCGCGTCATGAACGTCACCGCGGACGAAAAGCACGCCCGGGATCTGCAGCATGTCGTTCACATCGAGTGCGATCACCTGGCCGCCGGGCGCCACCGCCCTGGCGGCGAACTGCGACCAGCCGCCCGGTGCGGCCCCCAGATCGACCACCAGCATGCCCGGCCGCAGCAAGTTGTCGCGCGCCACGATTTGCTGGAGCTTGTACGCCGCGCGCGAGCGCAAGCCCTCCCTCCGGGCGCGCCTCACGTACGGATCGGTGACGTGCTCGCGCATCCAGGCCTTGCTGGTCTTGCTCCGCTTCATGGCACTGAAGGCATCCCCGCTAAAATCCGATGGACAGGATTTACAGGATCATGGTTTTGTCTTCTAATCCCATAACTTCTGCCTATCTCATGTTGTCGTTAAGTCCAGCCGAGCGGCGTGCGCTGCGGGCCCGCGCCCACCATCTGCAGGCCGTCGTGACGGTCGGCGACGCGGGCTTGACACCCGCCGTTCTCAATGAGATCGACGTCAATCTGAAAAACCACGAATTGATCAAGGTCAAGGCGTCGGGCGGCGACCGCAGGCAGCGGGAACGGCTGATCGCCGAGATCTGCGGTAATCTCGAAGCAGGCGCAGTCCAGCATATCGGGCGCGTCCTCGTCATATACCGCCCCCGGCCCGAGGACCCCGCGCCCGCCCGCCCGCAAGCCCGTTCCCGTAAAAAAACGCGGCGCGGGACGAAACGCAGCTACCAGCACTCGTGACGGCATTCGTCCGCGCGCGGTGTGTCTTTCCTCAAATGTATTTGACGTCGAGAATTTCGTACTCCCGCACCCCGCCCGGCGCCTGCACCTCGGCGACATCGCCGGAGTACTTTCCGATCAGCGCGCGGGCAATGGGAGAACTGATCGAGATCTTGCCCAGCTTGATGTCCGCTTCGTCCTCGCCGACGATCTGATAGGTCACGACCTCGCGGTTCGCGATGTCTTCGAGTTCGACGGTGGCGCCGAAAACGCAGCGCCCGTCGGCGTCGAGCAGCGCCGGATTGATGATCTGCGCGTTGGCGAGCTTGCTTTCGATCTCCACGATGCGCCCCTCGAGGAAGCTCTGGCGCTCCTTGGCGGCATGGTATTCCGCGTTTTCCGACAGATCTCCGTGCGAGCGCGCCTCCGCGATCGCGTTGATGATCGCGGGCCGTCGCACGGTCTTCAGTTCCTGCAGCTCGGCGCGGAGCTTGTCGGCGCCGGCGACAGTCAATGGAACCTTGCCCATATCGCTGTGCCAGGTGAACGAGTGACCTTCAGTTTACGGGTTCCAGCAGCCGCGAATGCAGCCCCTGCACCGCGTAGGCCCGCAGCTCGCGCGCCTGTTCGATGCCGTTGCATGCCGCGCGCGCGCCGGAGAGCGTCGTATAGAGCGTCACGCGTTCCTGCAACGCCGCGCGCCGGATCGAGTACGAATCGCGCACCGCAGTGCGCTTTTCCTCCACGGTATTGACGATGAGCGAAATCTCGCCGTTCTTGATCATGTCCACGATGTGCGGACGCCCTTCCTGCACCTTGTTGACGGGGGTGACGCTCAGCCCGGCTGCGGCGATCGCCGCGGCAGTGCCGCGCGTGGCGACCAGAGCGAAACCGAGCCTGGCGAGCGAGCGGGCGATCTCTATGACGCGCGGCTTGTCCTCGTTGCGCACGCTGATGAAGACCTTGCCCGCCGCCGGCAGCTTTTCGCCCGCCGCCATCTGGGACTTGACGCATGCCTCGCCGAAACTCTCCCCCACTCCCATCACCTCGCCGGTCGACTTCATCTCCGGTCCCAGTATGGTGTCGGCGCCGGGAAACTTGATGAAGGGGAACACCGCTTCCTTGACCGAATAGTACGAAGGGATGACTTCGCTTTCGATACCCTGGTCGAGCAGCGTACGTCCCGCCATGCACCGCGCCGCGATCTTGGCCAGCGGCAAGCCGGTCGCCTTGGAAACGAACGGCACGGTCCGCGAAGCGCGGGGATTGACCTCGAGCACATAGATCGTGCCGTCCTGGATGGCGAACTGGACGTTGATGAGTCCCACCACTTTCAATGCCTGCGCCATGGCCACGGTCTGACGCCGCAGATCGTCCTGCACTTGCGGCGACAGCGTGAAGGGAGGCAGCGAACATGCCGAATCCCCCGAGTGCACGCCCGCCTCCTCGATGTGCTCCATGACGCCGCCGATGACGACCCGGCCGCCGTCGGACACGGCATCGACGTCGACTTCGATCGCATCGTTCAGGAACCGGTCGAGCAACACCGGGCTGTCGTTCGACACCTTCACCGCTTCGCGCATGTAGCGCTCCAGATCGCTCCGCTGATAGACGATTTCCATGGCGCGTCCGCCCAGCACGTAGGACGGCCGCACCACCAGCGGGTAACCAATCTCCTCCGCCACCGCGAGGGCCTTCTGCGGGCTGCGCGCGGTGCGGTTCGGCGGCTGCCTGAGCTTCAACTTGTTCAGGAGCTTCTGGAACCGCTCGCGGTCCTCCGCGATGTCGATGGAATCGGGCGTCGTGCCGATGATCGGCACCCCGTTCGCCTCCAGCTCGCGCGCGAGCTTGAGCGGCGTCTGGCCGCCGAACTGCACGATGACGCCGGACGGTTGCTCCACGCGGACGATCTCCAGAACGTCCTCGAGCGTGAGCGGCTCGAAATACAGGCGGTCGGAGATGTCGTAGTCGGTCGAGACCGTCTCCGGGTTGCAGTTGACCATGATCGTCTCGAACCCGTCTTCGCGCAGGGCGAGCGCGGCATGAACGCAGCAGTAGTCGAACTCGATGCCCTGCCCGATGCGGTTGGGCCCGCCGCCCAGCACCATGATTTTTTTCCGCGCCGTGGGCTGCGCTTCGCACTCCTCCTCGTAGGTCGAGTACATGTACGCGGTGCCGGTCGCGAATTCCGCGGCGCAGGTGTCGACCCGCTTGTAGACCGGCACGACGCCGAGGGCGCCGCGCCGCGCGCGCACCTCCCGCGCCTCCGCGCCGAGGAGCCGCGCGAGCCTCCTGTCCGAGAAACCGCTGCGCTTCAGCCCGCGCAGTCCCGCGGCGTCGATGTCGTCCAGGGTCCTGCCCGCGAGCCTTTTCTCCCGGCGCACGATATCCTCGATCTGCGCGAGGAACCATGGATCGATGCGGGAGAGCTCGTGCACCTCGTCGACGGTCATGCCGCAGCGGAAGGCGTCCGCCACGTACAGAATGCGCTCCGGCCCCGGGTCGCCGAGCTCGTTCTCGATGGTGTCGCGGTCGGTGGTGCGCTCGTCGAAGCCGTCGGCGCCGGTCTCGAGCCCCCGCAGCGCCTTCTGCACCGATTCCTGGAACGTGCGCCCGATCGCCATCACCTCGCCGACGGATTTCATCTGGGTCGTCAGGCGGTCGTCGGCCTGCGGAAACTTTTCGAACGCGAAGCGCGGCACCTTGGTCACCACGTAGTCGATCGCCGGCTCGAAGGATGCCGGTGTCGCGCCCCCCGTGATCTCGTTTCTCAATTCGTCGAGCGTGTAGCCCGCCGCGAGCTTTGCCGCGACCTTGGCGATCGTGAAACCGGTCGCCTTCGAGGCGAGCGCCGAGGAGCGCGACACCCGCGGGTTCATTTCGATGATGGCCATGCGGCCGTCGCTCGGGTTGATCGCGAACTGCACGTTGGAGCCGCCGGTATCGACGCCGATTTCGCGCAGGCACGCGATCGAGGCGTCGCGCATGATCTGGTATTCCTTGTCGGTCAGGGTCTGCGCCGGCGCCACCGTGATCGAGTCGCCCGTATGCACGCCCATCGGGTCGAGGTTCTCGATGGAACAGATGATGATGCAGTTGTCCTTCCTGTCGCGCACCACCTCCATCTCGAATTCTTTCCAGCCGATCACCGACTCCTCGATCAGGACCTCGTTGGTCGGGCTCGCGTCGAGCCCGCGGTCGACGAT
>JACQOJ010000117.1 GCA_016202605.1 Betaproteobacteria bacterium | reverse complement strand
TATAGGAGTGGCCCGAGATCCAGCCGATGTCCGCCATGCACCAGAAGACGTCCACGGGGAGGATGTCCTGGATGTACCGGGACGTCCAGGTGACGTAGGCGAGGTAGCCGCCGGTCGAATGCTGGCAGCCCTTGGGCCGCCCCGTGGTGCCGCTCGTATACATGAGGAAAAGCGGCGCTTCCGCCGGCATGTGCACGGGCTCGACGCGCTTGCCGCGGTAGTTCCTGAGAAGATCGTTGACGATGACGTCGCGCCCTTCCACCAGCTTCGTCGGGCTCGAGTACCGGCCCGGGTGACGCTGCCAGACCAGCACTTTCTCGACCGGGTGGCCGTCCTTGGCGGCCTCGGCGACCGCAATGTCCGCTTTCTCCTTGTGGTCGAGCGGCTTGCCGCCCCGGTGGTAGGCGTCCATGGTGATCAGTACGCGGCTTTCCGAGTCGACGATGCGTTCGGCGCAAGCCTTGCCGCTGAAGCCGCTGAACACCTGGGAGTGAATGACGCCGAGCCGCGCGCAGGCGAGCATGGTGATGGGCAGCTCCGCCACCATCGGCATGTGCAGCGTCACCCGGTCGCCCGCTTTGAGACCGCCGAAGTCTCGCAACAGGGCCGCGAACTCGTTTACGCGGACGAACAGATCCTGATAGGTGATGTGCTCGACGATCTCGTGCTCCGGCTCCGGCACGAAATGGATCGCCGTCTTGTTCTTGTGTTTGGCGAGATGCCGGTCGACGCAGTTGTAACACGCGTTCAACTTGCCGCCGACGAACCAGCGCCAGAACGGCGGATTGCTGGTGTCGAGCGTCGTCTCCCAGTATTTGTACCAGTCAAGGAAGTCCGCGAACTCCTTGTAGCAGTCGGGGAACTTGTCCAGGCTGAAGCGCTCGACGACGCTCGCGTCGGTCAGATTGGCCTGGGCGATGAATTGGGTCGAGGGAGAGAAATAATCTTCCTCCTGCCAATGCACCGCGATCTGCGCCTCGGAGACATCGGCAGTCTGTTGCTCCTTCGATCGCCGGAGCTGCTTCTCGTCTGACATTGCGGTTCCTCCTTGAGCTTCGGTGAAAACGGTATGGCGACGTGCGCGCCGTTGCTGTCCATACGGCGCGCCAATTCGATGGGTGTATGACGGTTCGTGTTCCGTTTATATGGAAGCATTAAACAACGCGCTTGTAAAGAAGGAACGCCTCTCGTCTGGCGCCAAAGGCGCGGGCAGGGCATAATGCTTACAAATTTCTTACGGCGGGCCTCCCCGCATTGCATGGTAGTGAACCTGGTCAGGTCCGGAAGGAAGCAGCCAAAGCTAATCTCTGCAAGTGCCGGGGGTCAGGCTCGCCACCCTTATTCGCTTTACGATTTGCGTGAACGGAAAAACGGGATGGCGGCATGAAGAAGCAAGTCTTGTTGGGGGGGCTCGCCCTGATCTGGACGACGGCAGGCGCGCCTGCCGGTGCGATTGACGGAATATCGGTCGAGGCGGGCAGCGGCGACGGCACCGACATGGGCCGCATCGGCGTGCAGCGGGATTGGAAAACGCGGTGGTTCCAGGGGCAGAACTGGCACCTGGGCGGCTACTGGGACCTTGCGGTCGGATATTGGCACCGCAGCGCGCCGCCGGGTTTCAACGACGACATCACCGAAATCGGGCTGACGCCGGTATTCCGGCTGCAGCAGAACGATCTGAGGGGCCCGTATCTCGAAGGCGCCATCGGCTTTCACCTGTTGTCGCGGACCTCGCTCGGCGACAAGCGCTTCAGCACGCAGTTCCAGTTCGGCGATCACTTGGGGCTCGGCGTGCGCTTCGGTCCCGGAGGGCGGTATGATTTTGGTTACCGCTTCCAGCACCTGTCGAACGCGGGGATCAAGAAACCCAACAACGGCATCGAATTTCACCAGATCCGCTTCCAGTATCGCTTCTGAGACAATCGTGAATTGTGAAGTGCGAATGCCCGAGGGTAAAATTGCGCTCACGATTCACGACTCGCGATTCGCGCTTTTCCAGTGACCCAGGTTCTCGCCCGCAAGTGGCGCCCCCGGACGTTCTCCGAACTTGTCGGACAGGAGCACGTCGTGCGGGCGCTCACCAACGCGCTCAGGCAGCAGCGGCTGCATCATGCGTACTTGTTCACGGGCACCCGCGGCGTGGGCAAGACTACGCTTGCGCGGATCATCGCCAAGGCGCTGAACTGCGAAACCGGGATCACCGCTGAGCCCTGCGGCAAATGCGGTGCCTGTTCCGAAATCGACAGCGGGCGCTTTGTCGACCTCCTCGAGCTTGACGCCGCGTCCAACACTCAGGTCGACAACATGCGCGAGCTGCTCGAAAACGCGCTGTACGCCCCGACCGGCGGCCGCTTCAAGGTGTACATCATCGACGAAGTGCACATGCTTTCGCGCTCGGCTTTCAACGCGATGCTGAAGACGCTGGAGGAGCCGCCGGAACACGTGAAATACATCCTCGCCACCACGGATCCGCAAAAGATCCCCGTGACGGTGCTCTCGCGCTGCCTGCAGTTCAATCTCAAGCAGATTCCGGCGGCGCAGATCAGGGCCCAGCTGCAGAGGATCCTCGAACTGGAGGATGTGACCTTCGAGCAGCCGGCGCTGACGCTGCTTGCGCGCGCGGCGCAAGGCAGCATGCGCGACGCGCTGAGCCTGCTCGATCAGGGAATAGCGCATGGCGGAGGGCGGGTGGAAGAGGCCGCGGTACGGGCGATGCTGGGCGCGGTCGATCAAACCTATCTGTACTCGATTCTAAGGGCGCTCGCCGCGCGCGACGGTCCGGCGCTGATCGCGGAAGCGGATCGGATGGCAAGCCGCAGCCTGTCGTTCGAGATGGCGTTGCAGGATCTTGGCGCTCTGCTGCACCGCCTTGCGCTGGTGCAACAGGTTCCGCAGGTCCTGGCGGACGACGATCCCGATCGGGCTGTGCTCGCGGAAATGGCGGAGTACTTCAACGCCGAGGACCTGCAACTCTATTACGAGATAGCCCTCCAGGGAAGGCGGGATATCGGGCTCGCGCCGGACGAATACGCCGGTTTCACCATGACGTTGCTGCGCATGCTGGCGTTTGCTCCGCAAGGCGCTTCGGCCAGGCCCCGGCAGGAGGCGCGTCCCGTCGGGGTTTCTCCGGAAGCCGTGACGCCCGCTGCAGCCGCCGAATCAAAAAAAAACGAAAGTGAAGCGGGGTGGGCGGAGATTGTCGATCAACTCAAGCTGTCCGGAATGGCGCGGATGCTGGCCCAGCACTGCGAACTGGTGAGGCGGGATGAAAGCCGCATCGATCTGAGGATTTCCAGGCTCCACGAGCGGCTGCTGGAACGGCCCTATCAGGACAAGCTCAAAGCGGCTCTGCAGCTGCGGTTCGGCAGCGCTTTGCGCGTGGCGATCACTGTCGCAAACGGAAACGGCAACTCGCCCGCCGAGGTCGCGGACCGGGAGAAGCAGCAGCGGCAGGCGCGGGCGGTCGCCGAAATCGAGCAGGACCCCTTCGTGCGCGAGCTGGTGGAAAATTTCGACGCGCGCATCATCGAATCCACGATCAAACCCATTCAGCAATAGGACACGTCATGATTAAAGGCGGACTCGGCGGCCTGATGAAACAGGCGCAGCAGATGCAGGAAAACATGAAAAAGATGCAGGAGCAACTGGCGACGGTCGAAGTCGAGGGCCAGTCCGGCGCCGGCATGGTCAAGGTCGTGATGACCTGCCGCCACGATGTCAAGCGCGTGACCATCGATCCCGGCTTGCTGGAGGACGACAAGGAGATGCTCGAAGATCTGATCGCGGCGGCGGTGAATGACGCGGTAAGGCGGGTGGAGTCCACCGTGCAGGAAAAGATGGCCGGCATCACGGCGGGGCTGCCATTGCCGCCCGGCTTCAAGATGCCGTTTTAAGGCGATATGGCGTGCCAACCGTGGAATGATCGAATGCGCGGGCTCTCGCTGATCGTTCATCGTTCATCGTTCATCGATGAAGACTCCTTCGTCTCTGGGAGAGTTGGTCGAGGCATTGCGCTGCCTGCCCGGAGTGGGGCCCAAGTCGGCGCAGCGCATGGCCTATCACCTGCTTCAGCGCGATCAGCAGGGAGCGCGCCGTCTCGCGGACGCATTGTCTCTCGCGCTGGAGCGCATACGCCATTGCGAAAAATGCAACAGCTTCGCGGAGGAGGCCGTGTGCGCTTTGTGTCAATCGCCGCGGCGTGACGCGTCTCTGCTCTGCGTGGTCGAGACGCCGGGGGACCTGCTGATGATGGAGCAGGCACAGTGCTTCCAGGGCTTGTATTTCGTATTGATGGGTTCACTCTCGCCGCTGGACGGCATCGGCCCCAGGGACATCCATCTCGATCATCTGATCAGGCGCGCCGCGGACGGCATGGTGCGCGAGGTGATCCTCGCCACCAATTTCACCGTCGAGGGCGAGGCGACGGCGCACTATGTCGGCGAGCTGCTGCGCACGAAAGGACTCAAGGTCACACGCATCGCGCGCGGACTTCCGGTGGGCGGCGAGCTCGAGCACGTCGACAGCGGCACGCTTGCTCAGGCGGTGATCGAGCGGCGGGAAGCGTGACTGCGGGTGGCCGGCGATCCGAAACGCCACCGGCAGCCGACGTGAAGCCCGCCGGGGCGGCTTCGCAGAAGCTGCAGAAGGTGCTGGCGGAGGCCGGCCTGGGTTCGCGACGCACCATGGAGCAGTGGATACGCGACGGGCGGGTGACGGTCAATGGTGCGGTCGCCGCAATCGGAAGCCGGGTGACGCCGCGCGATTTCATCAAGGTCGGGCGGCGCGAAGTACGGTGGCCGGCTCCGCACCGGGCGCCGCGCGTGCTCCTTTACCACAAGCCCGAGGGCGAGGTGACGTCGCGCGATGATCCGCAGGGGCGTCCGACCGTTTTCGACAAGTTGCCGACGGTGCGCGGCGGAAAATGGCTTGCCGTGGGGCGCCTCGACTACAACACCTGCGGTCTGCTGATATTCACGACTTCCGGCGAACTGGCGAACCGGATGATGCATCCCCGCTTCGAAGTGGAGCGCGAATATGCTGTGCGCCTGCTCGGGCGCCTGAACCCGGATCAGGTGACGCGGATGAAATCGGGTGTCATGCTCGAGGACGGGCCGGTGCACTGCGCGCTGGTCGAGGACGCAGGCGGAGAAGGCGCGAACCACTGGTACCGCATCGTGCTGACCGAGGGCCGCAACCGTGTCGTGCGGCGCATGTTCAAGGCGCTGGGGGTGACCGTAAGCCGCCTGATGCGGGTGCGTTTCGGCATCGTCAGTCTGCCGCCGCAGCTCAAACGCGGCCGTTTGACCGAGATCGCTCCGGCGGAGGTCAGGCGCCTGATGGACTGGCTCAGGGTCCGCGACTGACGCGGGCAAGTTCTTCGCGGTAGAGCAGGAAAACGCAATTGTCGCCGCCGCTGGTTTCGACCCACGTGAACGGAAGGCGCGGAAAGGCGCGTTCCATCGCCGGGCGGCTGTGGCCGGCTTCGACAACCAGCAATCCGCCGGGATTGAGATGGGCTACCGCCCGGTCCAGGATCGCACGCACGAAATCCAGTCCGTCGCGCCCGCCCGCAAGCGCAAGTTGCGGCTCGTGCCGGTACTCGCCGGGCAGGCGGCGCATTACTGCCGCCCTGACGTACGGTGGGTTGGAAACGATAAGGTCATAACGCCTGTCGGCGAGCGCCGCGAAAAGATCCGACGCGATGACCCTTATGCGGTCCTGCAGCGCATATTCCCTTACGTTGCGCCGGGCGACCTTCAGGGCATCGCGCGAGACATCGGCGGCGTCGATGCACGCGCCCGGGAAACTGTGCGCCAGCATGATCGCGAGACAACCGGACCCCGTGCAGAGATCGAGCGCGGATCTGACAGCCGCGCGGCGCGCGATCCACGGGGCAAGATTGTGCCGCAGCAGCTCGGCGATGTATGACCGCGGGACGATCACCCGCTCATCCACATAAAAGCTGAAGTCGCCGAGCCACGCCTCATGGGTGAGATAGGCGGCGGGCTTGCGTTCCCCGACGCGGCGCTCGAAAAGCTTCAGCACGGTCGCGATTTTGCTCCGGGTGAGCGGGCGGCCGAGGTTTTCTTCGAGCCGGTCAAGCGGCAGCTTGAGCGCGTGCAGCGCGAGATACGCCGCTTCGTCGAACGCATTGACCGTGCCGTGCCCGAATGCGAGCCCCCGCGATCTGAAACGCCTGGCCCCGTAATGCACCAAGTCTCCGACCGTACGCAGACTCGCGCGCGAAGCTGCGCGGCGGGGAGGGCGTATCGTCAAGACAACGGACGGCGTCCCGCGGCGGGCCGGAAACAGTCTTCTTCCGGAGCGGCGCTATTCGAGCGCATCCAGGTTGAGCTTGATGGTCGACAGATCGTCCGGCCGCGGCGCCGGTTTGTCGGCAACCTCCGCCGCGGGCTTGCCTTCCGGCAACTTGGCGTTGTTGATCAGCCAGTGGAGATTCGTCGGAGAGTCGGAGTTCGCGAGGGCTTCGTCGAGCGTCACTTTCCCGTCCATGTACTGACGGAACAGCGCCTGCTCGAAGGTCTGGGAGCCGGGAGCAAGGCTCTGATCGATCGCTTCCTTGATCTGGCCGATCTCGCCGTCCTTGATCAGCTCCTGGATGTGCTTGGTGTTCAAGAGTATTTCCACTGCCGGCATGCGCCCGCCGTCCACGGTGCGGACGAGTCGCTGCGAGATGATGCAGCGCAGTGCAATCGAGAGGTCGGCAAGCAGGGCCTCGCGGGCATCGCGGGGAAAGAAGTTGATGATCCGGTTGAGCGCGTTATAGCTGTTGTTGGCGTGCAGCGTGGACATGCATAGATGGCCGGTCTGCGCGAACAGCAGGGCGCTCTGCAGCGTCGGGCGATCGCGGATTTCACCGATCATCAGCAGGTCGGGCGCCTGGCGCATGGCGCTGATAAGTGCGTTGTCGTAGGTGTAGGTGTCGACGCGGATTTCCCGCTGGTTGACGATGGATTTCTTGTGCCTGAAGATGAATTCGATCGGGTCCTCGATGGTGAGGATGTGTCCGGTCCTGATGGTATTGCGGTGATCGATCATTGCCGCCATGGTGGTCGATTTGCCCGACCCGGTGGAACCGACAACCAGAATCAGCCCCAGCTTTTCCATGATGACCTGCTTCAGGATGGGAGGCAGCCCCAGAGTCTCGTACGCCGGTATTTCGGGCTTGACGAAGCGGATCACGGTCGCAACCGTGCCGCGCTGCTGGAAAATATTGACGCGGAAGTTCCCCACCCCTTCTTCCGCAGTCGCGAAATTCATCTCGTGGCGCGCCTCGAATTCCTTGATCTGGTTCTCGGTCATCATCTCGTACGCGATCTGCCGGGACTGGTCCGGATCGAGCGGCTGGTTGTTGATGGGCATGACTACGCCGTTGATCTTGATCTGGATCGGCGCGCGTGGGGTGAAAAACAGGTCAGAAGCCTGTTTTTCGGCCATCAGCTTGAAGAGCGGCGTGACGAACATGGCGATCCCCTCTCTGTATAACGGGTGTCCGGTTGCGGGCGGTACTGCCGCTACCACTCGGGCCGCAGCGCTCGGCGTGCCTGCCGGGACTCCGTGCCCCCTATGATCAGGTATTGTGCCAACTCCTGGACAGGTTGCCTAGCGCCGACGAAAACCAACGTCTCGGCGCCAATTGTCGGCGCCCCTCCCCGCGGCAAGTCGCGTGAGTACCGGCGCCCGGGATGCTAGTCGCTGCGCAGCAGTTCGTTGATGCTGGTTTTGGCCCGCGTTTTGGCGTCGACCTGCTTGACGATCACCGCGCAGTAAAGACTGCATTTCCCGTCCGCGGCCGGAAGCGAGCCCGGCACGACCACGGAACCCGCGGGCACGCGGCCGTACAGGATTTCCCCCGACTGGCGATGAAAGATCCTCGTGCTCGCCCCGATGAACACCCCCATCGAAATGACCGCGCCCTCTTCGACGATGACGCCTTCGACGATTTCCGAGCGCGCGCCGACGAAACAGTCGTCCTCGATGATCGTGGGATTGGCCTGAAGCGGCTCCAGGACTCCGCCGATGCCAACTCCGCCCGAGAGATGGACATTCTTCCCGATCTGGGCACAGGATCCCACGGTGGCCCAGGTATCGACCATGGTGGCTTCGTCGACGTAGGCGCCGATGTTGACGAAGGAGGGCATCAGCACGACGTTCCTGCCGATGTATGCACCCCTGCGCACGGCCGCGGGAGGGACGACGCGAAAGCCGCCCTGCTGGAACTGCGCGCTGGTGTAGCCGGTAAACTTGGCCGGCACCTTGTCGTAATACCGGGTGTAACCGTCCTTCATGACGAAGTTGTCCTGCAGGCGGAAAGACAACAGCACCGCCTTCTTTGCCCACTGGTGCGTAACCCACGCGCCGTTGACCTTTTCGGCAACGCGCAACCGGCCGTCATCCAGCATCGTTATGGTTTCGTGCACCGCTTCCTTGATGCCGGCATCCGCGGCGGCCGGGGAAAGCGCAGCGCGCTGTTCCCAGGCATTTTCAATCGTGGTCTGCAAAGACTGCATGCGGGCGTCCTCGGTTCAGAGTCCGGTGATGAAATTTCGGACGCGCTGCGCGGCTTCGGTGCATTCTTCCACCGATGCCACGAGCGCGATGCGAACGCGATTGCGTCCCGGGTTGATCCCGCGTGCCTCGCGCGCGAGATAGCTTCCCGGCAGCACCGATATGGCCTGTTCTTCGTAGAGACGGCGCGCGAACTCGGTATCGCTTGCGGGTATCGGCATCCACAGGTAGAACGCCGCGGATGGCATGTCCACATCGGCGACCGGTTTGAGAACGGCAAGCGCGGCGTCGAACTTCTGACGGTACAGACACCGGTTCTCGATGACATGCGCCTCGTCCTTCCATGCCGCGATGCTCGCCATGTGGATGGGCGGACTCATCGCGCAGCCGTGGTAAGTGCGGTAGAGCAGGTATTTCTTGAGGATCCGCGCGTCGCCCGCAACGAATCCGGAACGCATGCCGGGCACATTGGAGCGCTTCGATAAGCTCGAGAACACGACGAGACGGGGGAAGCCGCTGCGCCCGAAATGCTGCGCCGCCTGGAGCGCTCCAAGCGGCGGTCGCGCTTCATCGAAATAGATCTCCGAGTAGCATTCGTCGGAAGCGATCACGAAACCGTAACGATCGGAAAGCGCGAACAACTCCTCCCATTGCGCGAGAGACATGACATGACCGGTGGGGTTGCCCGGAGAGCAGACGTAAATGAGCTGCGTGCGCTGCCAGACATCCGGTGCGAGTTCCGCGAAATCGAATGCATAGCCATTGGACGGGAGAGTGTTCAGGAACTGCGGCTGCGCGCGGGCGAGGAGCGCCGCCCCTTCATAGATCTGGTAGAAAGGGTTGGGGCACACGACGACCGGGGTGCGTTGCGTGGGGTCGATGACGGCCTGGGCGAATGCGAACAAGGCTTCCCTGCTGCCGTTGACCGGGATGATTTCCGTTTGCGGGTCGATACCGGTGAGACCATGACGCTGCTTGAGCCAGTCCGCGATTGCGATTCGCAGGCCTTCGCCTCCCAGCGTTGCCGGATAGGTGCTGAGACCGGCGAGGTTCTCGGCGAGGGTGCGCTTGATGAATTCGGGTGTCGGGTGCTTCGGTTCGCCGATGTGGAGCGCGATCGGCTTGAGGCCTGGCTTGGGCCGGGTGCCGGCGAGCAGCGCGGTCAGCTTCTGAAATGGATAGCTTTGCAGTCGGTCGAGGATCGGATTCACGGGTGGGGTTCTTCTTGGCGCCGCGCGGGCTTTAGCTGACAGTGCGCGCCGTTCAAAAACGGCAGATTATAGAGGCGTTCGCAGGGTATTGCAGGGTCGCCCCGGGCTGAAAGGCGCTGACAAGGAGCCATTTCAGCGCATGGGACTCGCAACCGGCAACGCGCCGGGATCCGGACTCGCCCCCGGTCCCGGCTGCCAGCCGGGCATCACGTATTCGGCCACAATGGTGGTGAATATTCCCCCGCGCACGTGGAACCGGGCCGTCAATCGCATGAAGCGTGGCCGCGTCGCCTCGACCAGATCGTCGAGGATACGGTTGGTCACCGCTTCGTGGAACGCG
>JACQOJ010000122.1 GCA_016202605.1 Betaproteobacteria bacterium | reverse complement strand
GGCGTGGGCAGCGCAGGGCGTCACCAGCGCCGATGGTCTGCGCAGCGCGCCATCCGCGGGCGCACTTTATCCGATCGAACTCTATCTTGCGGCGCGAAACGTGGATGGGCTGGCGCCGGGCATTTACAGGTATCTGCCCGAAGTTCACCGCCTGAGGCAGTGGGTTGAAGGGGACCACGGGCCCGAGCTGGCGAGCGGCGCACTGAACCAGGACTTCGTGAAACGGGCCGCCGTCGTGCTGGTCTTCGCCGCAGCGAAAACGCGCACGACCGACAAGTACCGGGAACGGGGGATCCGGTATGTGCATATCGAAATCGGCCATGCCGCGCAAAACGTCTTGTTGCAGGCCGTTGCGCTGGGACTCGGCGCAGCCGTAGTGGGGGCCTTCGATGACGACCGCGTGAGAAAGTCGCTGCACCTGTCCGAAACCGAACAGGCGCTGTACCTGGTGCCTGTCGGCAACCCATGAAGCGCGATCACCGCATATTCGCCCGCGGTCCCGCGCGCCCTGCCGCGGTTTGGCGGTCGGGCGCTCGGCGCCGCTAAATTGAAACGTCGACTCAGGAGGTTACGATGCCGGTAAGCAGATTGAAACATTTTCTGGATGACCACAAGATCAAGTATGTGACCATCATGCACTCGCCTGCGTACACCGCTCAGGAAACCGCGCAGTCCGCCCACATTCGGGGCGGAGAGCTGGCCAAGACGGTCGTGGTCAAACTCGATGGAAGGTTGGCCATGGCTGTTCTTCCCGCTTCCCAAAAAGTAAATTTGAATCTCCTCAAGGCGGCGGCGGGGGCGAGCGAAGCCGAGCTTGCGTGCGAGGCCGAGTTCAAGGACAAATTCCCGGAGTGTGAACTGGGGGCAATGCCGCCCTTCGGCAATCTCTACGGGATGGAGGTCTTTGCGGCGGGGACCCTGGCCGGCGACGAGGAGATCGCGTTCAACGCCGGGTCGCACACGGAATTGCTCAAAATGGCCTACCAGGACTTTGCGGACCTGGTGCAGCCGAGGATCGTCAAGCTTTCGCCCGCCGACTAGGCGTACTGTGTCACAACCGTATTCTTACGGATGCGCCGCAGGGGCGGCGAAGCAAACGGCGAACGAGCTTTCGTGACCGGGTGACCGCGCGCAGGCCCGCGTCAACGCGCCTCGCATTCAGCGGGAAACGGCCTGGCGGAACGCGCTCTCCGCCGTTTCTCCGCGCACCAGGAACTGCTTGTCGAGCGCCTCCAGCTTCTGCACGATGCCGGTGTATTCGAGCTCGTCCATTGTCAGCATGGCCGCGCCAAAGAAGCCCTGGCGGCGCATCTCCATCGCCTTGGCGGCGACCTGGTCGCGCACGGTGTTCCAGAACGGATGCGCGAAACAGTCCTGCGGCTCGCTCAGAATACCGTCATGTTCCGAGAACGCCGCGCAGCTTACGAGGGGCGGTCCGTCGAAGTAACTGGTGCCGGTGTTGAGCGCCACCGGCATGAGCGGCATGTTGTGCGAGCCGCGCATCCCGCCGGCCACGTAATGGCCCACCGCGAAGGGCGCGAGCACTTCGCCGGTCGCCGGGAAATGCATCTGCGCGCGCACCAGCATCACCGGATCGTCCTTGCCGGTGTACTTCCCGGCGATGTTGTGCAGCCGCGAGGTGGCGACCGCCACCGCCTGCTGACCGCTCGCGCGCGACCACACCGATTCCACCACATAGCGCTCGGGATCCCGCAGCAATGCCGCGATGTCGTACAGCTCTTCCGGCGCATTGAGCTCGATCACGCGGTCGGCCTCGGCGTGGCTCACGTCCATGATGACGAAGCGGAATCCGCGCCCCATGTCGGGCGAGAGGATGAGTCCCGGCGTGTTCATGGGGTCGGCGAACGCGAGGTACAGCGGAAGATTGAAGGCGCCCGGGTCGGTCTTGTCGGCGGCAAACAAGAGGAACGGCTCACTCGGGCGATCCTCGATTTCCATTTCCGCCACCGCGGGTCCCATGCCGCGCACATTGCCGGAGAACGCGTCCTTGAGCAGGTCCTGGCCGGCGCCGTAAAGTCCCTGTTCCTTGGCGACCTGCGTGCCGGCGATGAACGCGTCCCACGCCAGGCGATGGATATCCTCGTCGCCGGCGCCACGGGAGTGGGTCATGAGTATCGCGATGTCGTCCCCCGTGTGGCCGATGTGGCTGTCGATCAGGAGCCCGGCGCCATGCTCGCGGATGTGGGCGCGGACCGCTTCGAGCAGGCGGCGCGACGGCGCGATGTGCCCGCCGATCGACCCGATGTCGGCTTTGATTACGCTGAGAGTCAGTTTCACGGTTTCCTCCTTTCCGGCGGCTGTGGGGTTAATCTTTAATAATTACCCCCCCGCGGACGCGGCACTTTGACGAGGATCAAACGAAGGCCTGTTTGGCGGACGCGAGTTTGCGCTAGGTCAAACCGCTCCTCGTGGTTCCGCGCTACCGTTGTTCGGAAGTCGCCGGTGGCCCGCCGG
Organism: Betaproteobacteria bacterium; assembly: GCA_016202605.1. Lineage (GTDB taxonomy): Bacteria > Pseudomonadota > Gammaproteobacteria > Burkholderiales > SG8-41 > DSOT01. The sequence goes on along the minus strand of JACQOJ010000122.1, from coordinate 3,248 downwards.
CGCGTTGCAAGCACGCTCGGAAGGATTAACCACCATGGCGATCATCGGTATCGATCTTGGCACATCCAACTCCGCCGCGGCGGTACTGCGCGGCGGTCGTCCCGTTATCGTTCCCAGCGCCGAAGGCGTCAGTCTCGGCGGCAAGGCGTTCCCAAGCTACGTTGCGCTCACGGCGGACGGGCAGATGCTGGTGGGCGAACCGGCGCGGCGGCAAGCGAGCGCCAATCCCGAGGGCACCGCCACGGCATTCAAGCGCCGGATGGGGCAGCGCGAGAAAATCCGCCTGCGCGATCGCGAATTCTCCCCCGAGCAGTTGTCCGCCTTCCTGCTGCAGAAGATCAAGCGTGATGCCGAAGCATTTCTGGGCGAGCCGGTGGACAAGGCGGTGGTCACCGTTCCCGCCTACTTCGATGATAACCAGCGTTCGGCCACCAAGGATGCGTGCCGCATCGCAGGCCTGGAGGTGGCGCGGCTCGTGAACGAGCCGACCGCCGCGTCGCTCGCCTACGGTCTCGACCGGCTTGGCCAGGAACTGCGCATTGCCGTGATCGACCTCGGCGGCGGCACGCTCGATGTCACGATCATGGAATTCGGGAAAGGAGTGTTCGAAGTCAAGGCGACGAGCGGCGACACCCGCCTCGGCGGCACCGACATGAACCAGCGCATCTGCGATCATCTCGCCGACCGGTTCCGCGATGAAAGCGGCATCGAGCTGCGCAACGATGTGAAGGCGATGGCCCGGCTGATGGAAGCGGGCGAACTCGCCAAGATCGAACTCACCAGCAACGTAACGGCGCACGTGAGCCTGCCGTACATCGCCGCGGCCGGCGGCACGCCGCGCCATCTCGAGCTGGACCTCACGCGCACCGAGCTCGAGCGGCTGGTGCGGCCGGTGATCGAACGCTGCCGCGCGCCCGTGGAGCAGGCGTTGCGGGACGCCGCCCTGAAGCCTGCCGCAATCCAGCGCATCGTGTTCGTCGGCGGGCCGACGCGCATGCCGGTCGTGCGCGCTTTCTTCGAGGACATCTTCGGCAGGAAGGCCGAAATGGGCGTCGACCCGATGGAGTGCGTCGCAAGCGGCGCCGCGATCCAGGCCGGCGTGCTCGCGGGAGAAGTCGGGGGCATCGTGCTGGTGGACGTGACGCCGCTCACGCTCGGGGTGGAGACGCTGGGCGGAATCGCCACGCCCCTGATCGCGCGCAATACGCCGATTCCGGTCAAGAAGAGCGAGAATTTCACCACCGCCGCGGACCTCCAGACGAGCGTCACCGTCCGCGTGTTCCAGGGCGAACGGCCGATGGCGGCCGACAACGTGGGCCTGGGCGAGTTCAATCTCGAGGGTCTCGTGCCAGCGCCGCGCGGTGTCCCCAAGATCGAGGTCACGTTCGACATCGACGCCAACGGCATCTTGAGCGTTGCGGCGCGCGACACCGCAACCGGCAAGTCGCAGTCGATCCGCATCACCGGCTCGACGCGCCTGTCGGAAGAGGAAAAGAAACGCATGGTAGGCGAGGCCGAGCGTTACGCCGAGGACGACCGCAAGCGGCGTGACCAGGCGGAGAAGCTCAATACCGCCGACGCGCTTTGCTACGAGGCGGAGAAAACGCTTGCCGACTTCGGCAACAAGCTCACCGACGAGATGCGCGAGCGTATCGAGTCGGCGCTGCGCGACACGCGGGACGCGCTGCACAAAAAGGACGCGGCGCGCGCGGCCGAGCGCGCGGATGCACTGCGCAAGGTGCTCAAGGAAGCGGGCACCGTCATTTATGCCCAAAGCCCGGAATCGCCCAGAAGCGGGGCGTACGCGGAACACAAGTGGCCCGGCGCCGGGGCGGAAGACCGCGGCGGCGCCGAAGAGCCGCAGCGCGCCCGCGTAGTCGATGCGGAGTACAAGGAAACCAGATAGGGCCATGTCGCCCTCCGGCAGGTGACCCATCGCAACCACCGCACAACGCGATTATTACGAGGTGCTCGGCGTTTCGCGCGGCGCCGACGAGAAGGCGATCAAGGATGCCTTTCGCAAGCTCGCGCTGCAATACCATCCCGACCGCAACAAGGAGCCCGGCGCGGAAGAGCGCTTCAAGGAGATCGCCGCCGCCTACGCGGTGCTCTCCGACCCGAAGAAACGCGCGGAGTACGATGCGCGCGGATTCGCGGGCGTTTCGGGGTTTTCGCCGGAGGATCTTTTCTCGGGAATCGACTTCGACGACATCTTTGGCGGGCTTGATTTCGATTTTGGCGGCGGATTGTTCGACACGTTCTTCCGCCCGCGCGCGGCGGTGCCGCCGCGCGGCGCGAACATCGAGGTCGATCTGGTCGTGCCCCTGGAGCGCGTGTTGACCGGCGGTGAAGAAGAGCTGCGTTACCGGCGCCTGATCACTTGTCCGACCTGCCGCGGCTCGCGCGCCAGGCCGGGCACGCCGCCGCGCAAGTGCGAAAAGTGCGGCGGCACCGGCCGCCAGGTCAAGAGCGAACGGCAAAAGGGCGTCATGTTGCGGCAGATTACGATCTGCCCCGCGTGTGACGGCGCGGGCACGATCATCGACCACCCGTGTCCGGAATGCGCCGGACGCGGCCGGGTTGAACGCGAGGAAACGCTGACGGTGAAGATTCCGCCCGGGATCGAGGAGGGCACGGCGCTGCGCGTAGCGGGGCACGGCATGCCGGGCGAAGACGCGCGCGGTGCGCCGGGCGACCTGTTTGTAATCGTTCGCAGTGCGCCGGATGCGCGCTTCGACCGCGTGAACGCCGAGCTGTGGCGCACGGAAACGATAGGCGTGACCGATGCGGTGCTGGGAACCACGCTCAAGGTGCCGGCGCTCGACGGCGCTCCGCTGGCGGTCACGGTGGCGCCGGGGACGCAGCCCGAGACGGTATTGCGATTGCGCGGCAAGGGCCTGCCGGAATTCGGCAGGCGCCGGCGGGGCGACTTGCTGGTGCGCCTCAAGGTGCGCGTGCCCGCGCGGCCATCCTCCGAAGAACGCGCGCTCTACGAGCGCCTGCGTGCGATCGAGATTCGAGGCGCATGAAATTGTTCGCTGCCGCGTGCGCACCGGCGGCCGGCACGAATCCGCGGTGGCGCGGCAAACCGTCTGCCCTCATCCCGCGGCTGCTTCTGACTCGCGCTTGCAGTAGATCGCTCGGGCGCCGGGCCACGGAGCGGGCCCGCGCAGGCCTTCAGGGAGCGATTCGTGGATGCCGATCACGAGCGCGCCGCCCGGCCGCAGCCGCGCAACCACCCGTTCCAT
>JACQOJ010000118.1 GCA_016202605.1 Betaproteobacteria bacterium | reverse complement strand
GCCGGACCCTGACGCGGATCGCCAATGCCGGCAGCCGCGCGGCGTTGCGCGGACTCATCGACCCTCCCGTGCGCGGTACGCGGCGCATCGGACTGACCGGAGCGCCGGGCACCGGCAAGAGCACGCTCGCGCGTTGCCTTGCCGCGGCAAGCCTGGCGCAGGGCCGGCGCGACGGCGTGCTCGCGGTGGATCCGAGCAGCCCGCATACGCATGGGGCCATCCTGGGGGACCGCATCCGCATGGGCGATGTGGCGGGCCACCCGGAGTTTTTTTTCCGCTCGCTGGCGAGCCGCAGCGCGCATGATGGCCTGGCTGACAATCTCGCCAACATGCTGTGTGCGATGGAGCATCACGAGTTCGACGAACTGTTCGTCGAGACCGTCGGCGTGGGTCAGGCCGAGTTCGGCGTGGGGGCGCTGGTCGATTGCGTAGTGCTGGTGCTGATGCCCGAGTCGGGCGATCAGATCCAGGCGATGAAGGCCGGTGTTGTCGAGATCGCCGGGGTGATTGTCGTGAACAAGGCCGATCTGCCGGGCGCGGGACGGATCGCCGCCGAAGTGCAGGACGTGCTCGCCCGACGCCGCGGGGGGGCAGACCGCTGGGCGCCGCCGGTCATTCTCGCTTCACAAGACGATGCAGCCTCGCAGCAAGCGGTCGCCCAGGCCATCGAGGCGCACTTCGTCTGGCACCGCGGCCGGGACGACGACGTGGCGCGCCGGCGCGCGCGGGCCGCCTATCACGTGCAAAGTGTTCTCAACCGGCGGATCGAGGAACTGCTCGCGGGGCTGCCGCCTGCGGCGTTGGATTCTCCGTTGCGCGACGTGCATCGCGAAATCGTGACACAGTTGTCAGCCGACCTCGATACTTCGCCTTCGACTCGAAGACGAAATTCACGCGCGTAGGTTGGGGTGAGCGCCGCGAATCCCAACACCTCCCGTGTTGGGCGTCGGCGTAACCGCCTCAACCCAGCAACTACCTGTCGTCCCCGCGGAGGCGGGGACCCAATTCGACTTCCGGGTTACTGCCTTTCGAATTCGAGAATGTCGAACCCCGAATAACGGTCGACGATGTAAACCAGTCCCTTTTCGTCGACATCCACGTCGTTCGTCTGCGGCGCGACCTTGCCCGGCGCGGGCTCGGGAATGAAGTAGCCCACCTCCTGCGGCGCGGTGGGATCGGCGATATCCACGATGCGCAGGCCGCCGGCGAACCACGCACAGTAGACGAGCGTCGCACCACCTTTGGTGTGTTCCTGGAATTGATGCGCGCCGAAGCGTCCGGGCGCCGCGCGGCTCCACGGTGAATCGAGCTCGCTCACTTCGTAGATCGCGAGCGGCTGGATTTTCCTGAGATCCGTTACGTCGAATATCCACAGGCAGCCGTGCGGGCGGCCGCGGCGCTTCGCCATTTCCTCGGCGCTTTGCGCGTGGTCTTCCTCGTCGATGGCGATCGCGATCTGCCGGCCGTCGATCGGCGGCATGCCCATGAACGTGTGCGAGGGTTCCGGAAACGGCGGATGGTAGTTGTATTCGCCGATGGTGCGCGGCTTGCGGATGTCGGAGGCGTCGATCACGCGCACGCCGCCATGCCAGCAGCCGGCCCACAAGCGGTCGCCTTGCCGCAGCGCGTGATGCAGGCGGTGCTGGCGGCCGGGCCACGCCGGTTTCTCGCCGCCGGCGATATGCTGCCCCGGCAGCCACCAGCGCGATACCTCCTCGGGCTTGGCCGGATTGCGGATGTCGTAGGTGACCAGGATATTGCCGATGTAGCCCGGCATCTCGGTGGAGATGTAGGCGTAATCCGCGTCCATGTCGAAGCGGTGCACGCCGCGCCCACGCGTCCGGTGGTGCGTGATGAGCTTCGGTTTGGCGCGGTCCGACACGTCGTAAATCTTGAAGCCGCCCTGCTCGTAGGGCGTTTTCTCCGCCGCTTCGACCGCGGGGATGTCCGATTCCTTGACGCCGAGTTTTTCGGCGATCTCGGCGTGCGTCGGCGCGCGTCCGAGGGCGGCCGTCAACTGCGTGCGCAGCTTCGGCAGTTCGTCCGCCTTGCGGCCGATCGCCGTCATGTTCTGTTCCATGTTGACGATCATGATGTCGCCGATCACGCGCGCCTTGTGGCTGTGCGAGTTCGGATCGCCGACTGGCAGCTGCGACACGAGGCGCGGCTTGCGCGGGTCGGACACGTCGAGAATGCTCGTGCTCAGCCCTTCCTTGTTGGTGATATGGCCGACGTAGGCGTACTTGCCTGCGACATACACCTGGCCCGCGCCGGGCAAATCGAGATGCGAGACGCGCGTGACGTTATGGGCGAGTACCGGTGCCTGATTCGGTGCGTTCATGATGGGTGCCTTTCGTGCGTGGGTCGGGCAATTCTACACGAGCCGCACGATGTGTCATTCCCGTGGCGCCTGTTCCCAAGTGCCTAAATCGGGGATCGGGCATCCAGTCACGTCGGAGATTGGATGCCCACCTCCGTGGGCATGACAAGGCACTGTCATTCCCGTGGCGACGGGAATTCAATTACAAGTCAAAGGCGTGAGCAGTGACCGATATTTGTCATTCCCGTGGCGACGGGAATCCAATTAGCAACGGCGCTATACTTTCCGCCACAGGGATCGGAACGGGAGTCATCGATAACGGAGGAGGAGTCATGCATTCGAAAAAAATGCTGGTTACGTTGGCCGTGTTCGTCGCCGTCGCGTCATCCGCGGCGGCCCAGGAATTTCCCGCGAAAGCAGTCAGGGTCATCGCGCCCTTCTCGCCCGGCGGCGCGACGGATGCGCTGGCGCGGCTGGTGAGCCAGAAGCTCAGCGAGCGCTGGCATCACCAGGTGATCGTGGACAATCGGCCGGGCGCCGGCGGAAACATCGGGGCGGAACTTGCCGCGCGCGCCGCGCCGGACGGCTACACGCTGGTGGTGGCCGGCGCCCCGCATGCGATCAACATGACCCTCTATACGAGGCTCTCCTACGACCTGCAGAAGGACCTCGTCGGCGTGAACCGCATCGCGAGCTACCCCAGTGCGATCGTGGTCCATCCCTCGCTGCCCGTGAAGACGGTGCAGGAACTCATTGCGCTCGCGAAGAAGCGTCCGGGAGATCTCAACTTCGGCTCGGCCGGTCCGGGATCGCCGAACCGTCTCGCGATCGAACTCTTCATGATGATGGCGGAGGTCAAGATGGTCCACGTGCCTTACAAAGGGGGGTCCGGCCAGATGGTCGGCGAGCTTCTGGCGGGGCAGGTGCAACTTGCCTCGATCGGGTTACCGCCATCGATGGGGTACATCAACGCCGGCAGGCTGCGTGCGGTTGCGGTGACCGGGATGAGCCGCTCGCCCCTGCTGCCCAACGTGCCCACGGTGCACGAAGCGGGATTACCCGGCTTCGATGTTACCTCGTGGTACGGGATGTTCGCGCCGGCCGCACTCCCGAGGAATCTCGTGACGAAGATCAATGGCGACATCGCGGCGATCCTGGATATGTCCGACATGAAACAGCGCCTCGAAAAGCTCGGCGCCGATCCGGCTCCTCAGTCGCCGGAGGAATTCGCCAAATTCGTGCGGGCGGAAGTCGAGAAGTGGTCGAAGGTGGTGAAGGAATCCGGCGCGAAGGTGGATTGAGTCCGCGCCTCATGCTGCCGCGTCACGATCGCCACGACTACTCCCCGATCAGCGAGCGGCCGGACTACAACTGGCCAGGCGGCAAGCGTCTCGCGTTCTGCCTGACGACCAACCTTGCGGTGCATGCGTTCGGCAAGGGCCGCGGCCACGACAACGCCAAGCACGGCGAGCCGCAGACGCAGCGCAACTATTCGTGGCGCGACTACGGCAACCGCATCGGCATCTGGCGCCTGTTCGATCTTGCCGATGAATTAAGGATACCGCTTGCGCACAACACGAACAGCCTGCTGTACGGGGAAGCGCCGCAGATATTCGAGCGCATCCGCGCCCGCGGCGACGAAATCATCGCGCACGGCCGCACCAACGCGGAAAACTTTCATGATTTCCGGTGGGAGGCCGACGAGGCGCGCCTCATCCGCGAGGTGACGGACACGTTTGCGAGGAACGAAGGCAAGCCGCCGAAGGGCTGGCTGAGCGGCGGCTCGTACGAGAACCCGTGGACCGTGGATCTGCTGAAGGAGGCGGGCTACGCCTATATTTCGGACTGGCCGTGCGACGGTCAGCCGATCTGGCTGCGCACGCGCTCCGGCCCGATCCTCTCGGTGCCGTATCCCGTGGAGCTCAACGATTCACCGCAGATCATCCACCGCCAGCATACCGGACGCGAGTTCTGCGACATGCTGGTCGACCAGTTCGAGGAAATGGTCGAGCAGAGTGAGAAACATCCGCTGGTGTTCAACGTCTCGATTCATCCGCACACGTTCGGGTATCCGTTCCGCTTGCGCCCGTTGCGCACGGCACTGCAGCACTGCTTCTCGAACCGCTTCATGGACCGCGTGTGGAAGTGCCGGCCGGGCGAGGTCGCCGATTTCTGCCACTCATTGCCGCCCGGGATCATTCCCGGAAGCTGAGCGAGCCTCTTGGTGGCGAGGAACAAGTTGGGGTGGCCAACTAAATTGTCAAGAAATAGTATTAGGTCCCTGGCGATCACGCCATGGTAGTAAAACGAGTTTTTCACTTGACGGAAGTGTGACACGGATCCTAATCAATTCTCATGAGCGCGGTAGCCCCACATTACATCGCTGGATGGAAGACTTCTGACGACTGGCGGGCTTTCCGCGAACGCCTGCTTGACGGAGGGGACGAAAAGATTTGGAGGATGGCCCACGAGGACTATCTTTTGGCACGTCTGCGATTAAGGTATTTCGATCCAATTGAAGTCCTTCAGCGGGAACTTCATTCCCAGGGTGAAGGATTTTCGATTACTGCAATCCAGTGCACGCTCATCGAGTTTTTGGAGTCTACAATTCGAGGGTTCAAGTATCGTTTCTTAAGACGAGGGGAGTCCCTGGGACTGCACGAGTACTCAAGTAGTTCCGAGTTGTTCACCGACTTCTTATGTAATCGTGCTCCGTTTCGCCCCGGTGGCCACCTCAAACTCCCCCACCTGTGGCCGGGTCAAACTCCTCCACCCCCGGCGGCGGGATGAGGTGACTTTATTCGGTTGATCCGCGCTTGGCAACCCGCGCTGCGGCCCGGAAGCAGGCTCGCCGGTCTTTTCCGTCGTCTGCCGATCATGCCTTCGAGATCGAACAGCGACTAAGGAGAGCGGTCCTTGAACATACCCAAAATGGGCATTAATATGCCCAATATGGGCACAAAGACGAAAGCCCGGGTTTCCACGGTTCACAAGCGCACCAGTCTGGCCGACGCGCTGTTTTCAACCATCCAGCAGCGGGTGCTGGCGTATTTGTTCGGTCAGCCGGAACGCAGTTTTTTTGCCACCGAGCTCATCAAGCTCGCCGGCGG
>JACQOJ010000121.1 GCA_016202605.1 Betaproteobacteria bacterium | reverse complement strand
ATCGACGGCTACCACGCCGCGGGCACCGATCCCGACGGCACGGCGCGCGCGACGCTCGACTTCATCGCGCGGCACTCCTAGGTCGACGGTAGAGCCGCCAGGATCCGGCGGCCAGGCGGATTTACCGCTACCAGGCGAGCGCGTAACCCTCGCGCCTGGGATCCGCGCCGGCATGCCGCAAGCCGGTTTCCGGATCCACCTCGATCGCGCACACCCCGCCGTTCGCCGCGGGAAACCTGGGCCACACTTCGACGTCGTGGCCGCGGCGCTTCATATCCTCGATCACTTCCGGGCCGAAGTCATCCTCGATGTTGAGCCGCCCCGGGCTGTAGCCGTGCGGCGCGAACGAGTTCGGGAAACTCGCCGAAGAGATGCGCGGCGATTCCACCGCCTGCTGCACCGTCATGCCGTGGTCGACGACGTTGAGGAAGACCTGCAGCATCGCCTGCGACTGCACGTCGCCGCCGGGGGTGCCGAACGCCATGAAGAGCCTGCCGTCGCGGAACGCCATTGCCGGATTGGGCGTGAGCCGCGGCCGCTTGCCGGGTTTGACTTCGGCGGGATGTCCGGGCTCGAGCCGCGACTGGCAGCCGCGCGAGGAAATCGCGAGTCCGGTGCCCGGTATGATGGGCGTCTCGCTCGAGTTGTCTGAGGTGGTCGCGGAATATGCGTTGCCGTGGCGATCCACGACACAGGCATAGATCGTGTCCTGGGACATCCGCCCTGCGCCGTGCGGCGCGGCGTAGACCGGACCGGCGACACCCGCGGCCTTGCGCGCGACGCCTTCCGGGTCGCCCGGCTCGGGCAACCTGCCGAACGCACGCTTCATGTCGATGCGGGCGCGCTGCCGCGCCGCATACGTCGTCGAAATCATCGCGTCCCTGGGCACTTTCACGAACTTCGGATCGCCGACGTAGGCTTCGCGGTCCGCAAACGAAAGATTGAGCGCTTCCGCCACCGTGTGCGTGTAGTCCGGCGAGTTGTGACGCAGCGCCTTGAGGTCGTAGCCCTCGAGGATTTTCAGCGTTTCCAGCAGCACGATGCCCTGGCACCACACGTCGCACGAATGCACGGTATGGCCGCGATAGTCGACGCTGATGCTGTCTTCGACCGGCACCTCGAAGCCCGCAAGGTCTTCGAAGGTCATGAAACCGCCGTTTTTCGCGTGATAATCGGCGATCGCGCGCGCGATGGGCCCGCGGTAGAAACAGTCGTGCACGGCGCGCAGCTTCCGGTCGCGGTCACCCCCGCACTCGCGCTCGGCCTCGACGAGCCGCGCAATCGTGCGCGCGAGGTCCTCCTGCACGAACAGTTCGCCCACGCGCGGCGCCCGGCCCCGTGGCAGGAAAATCCGCGCATTGTCCGGCCAGCGCCCGAAGCTCGCCTCCAGGTACTCGATGTTGCTCGCGAGCAGGGGATAAGTCGCGAATCCGTCGCGCGCAAGCTCCATCGCGGGTGTAGCGGCCTCCTCGAAGGAGATCGTGCCGTAACGGCGCAGCGCCTCGATGCAGGTGGCGGGCGCGGCCGGAATCACGGTGCGGAGCAGCCCTTCGGGCACGAACTTGCCGGTGCCTTCCGCGATCAGCCGGCTGACATCGGTGTTCTTCGGCCAATAGCCCAGACCCGCGAGGCTGATGACGCGGTCGAGTTCCTTCAGGTAGATCAGTGTCGGCGCGACGCAGGCAAAGCTCACCATGTCGGGTTGCAGCACGGAAAGCGCCATCGAAGCGGTGACGCCCGCATCGACCGCATTGCCGCCGCGGTCGAGCACGCGCATCGCGGCCAGCGTCGCCAGATAGTGGCCCGAGGACGCCGCGTGATTGCGCCCGACGACGTTGGGCCGCATGCTCCAGGCCGGAACGGCCATTTTCACCGCGCGTTTTTTCGTTGCCATGTCTGGTGTCCTCGTGCGTGCTGACCGCGTGGAACGAGTGCGCTCCCGCCGGGGCCTTACTGCTCTAGCTTGATGCCCGCGTCCCGGATGACCTTTCCCCATTTCGCCATCTCGCTCTTGAGGAATGTCGTGAAGACCGCGGGCGAACTGCCGACCGCCACCGCCCCGGAAGCGGCGAAGCGGTCGCTGATTTCGCGTGATTGCACGATCGCCGACACTTCGCGCGCCAACTTCTCGACGATCGCGCGCGGCACGCCCGACGGCGCGACCATGCCCTGGAAGGCCTCCGCCTGATAGCCGGGCAGCGTCTCGCCGATCGTTGCCACCTCGGGCATGGCCGGCAGCCGTTTCCCGCTGGTGATGGCGAGCGCCTTCACTTTCCCGGTCTTGATGTGCGGCGCCGCCGATATCGTGGTGGTGAACAGCATCGTCACCCGTCCGCCGACCACGTCGGTCACCGCGGGCGGTATGCCCTTGTAGGGCACGTGGATCATGTCGATGCCGGCCATGCGCTTGAACATCTCGGCCGACAGGTGCGGCGCGGAGCCGGCGCCCGGCGTGGCGAACGTCAGCGCGCCCGGCTTCGACCTGGCGAGCGCCACGAGCTCCTTCACGGTAGCCGCCGGCGCGGATGCACTCACGATGAGGATGTTGGGCTGGTAGTTGAGCTGTGTGACCGGCGCGAAGTCCTTGAGCGGATCGTAGGGCAGCTTCTTGTAGAGGCTCGGGTTGATCGCGAACGTCGTCGTGATCATCAGCACGGTGTAACCGTCGGGAACGGCCTTCGACGCGATCTCCGTGCCCACGATCGTCGCGGCGCCGGGCCGGGTATCGACGACGATGTTCTGGCCCCACTTCTCGGTGAGCTTCTGGCCGATCAGGCGGGTGGTGATATCGAGCCCGCCGCCCGGAGCAAACGGCACGATCACCCGTATCGGCTTGGTGGGATAAGCCGCCGCAGTGGATTTGTCCTGCGCGGCGGCGATGCCGTTCATGACGCACAATGCGACTGCACAGCAAGCTGCGACGGCCCGTTTCATACTTTTTTTCCTCGGATCATTACTCGGGCGAGTCTAGCATAGAGGTCTCGAAGACACGCACCCGCTGTTCAGCATCTGGACTGATGCGTGTGGGCCGGTCGCCTGACCTCATCCCGTGGCGTTCCCGGATCCTGACCGGCCGGCTGCGGTCCACAAAACGGACCTTGAACGAATGCACCGCGCAGCCGCGCGAACCACGCCCGGTAACATTCTGTTACCGCAGTCCCGGCACGAGTTTGGTAGTATGGAGACTCTGGAGGGACAGTTATTCATGCGTCTTTGCACCCTCATCCGGCTGCCGATCTTCGCGATCGCGATCCTCGCCGCGCCGCCTGCCGGCGCCCAGCTCTACAAGTGGGTCGATGAGCGCGGCGTAACCAACTATTCCAATCAGCCGCCCGCCGATCCGCGATTGGCCCAACGGGTAGCTCCGGTCGCCGACAGCCTTTCGGTGTACTCGCCCGACGAGGCCCTCCTGCGCGACATGGCGTCGGGCCGCCAGGACCGGGACCGGGTTGCCGCGGAGCGCAAACGCGCTCTCGAGATCGAACTGGAGGCCGAGCGGCTTGCGCGCGAGCGCGCCACCGCGAGCCAGGCGCGGAGCACGCTCGACGCGTGCGTGAACGTCCAGAGCATCGGTTGCACGAACGTCTCCCCCGACATCTACTATCCGTACGTTGCGCCGGTCGCCCGTCCGCGCGCACGCCATCGATCGAAGAGAATCGACCAGATCCGGTTGCCGCCGGGCGCCACCGCCGGACAGGTCGTGGGACCGACCGGTTTCATTCCCGGCCAGTCCGCCTCCGCGCGTCCTCCGAGCGCACCTCCAAGTCGGCCCGTATACGAGAATGTGCCGAACCGCGGTCCGGTGACGCGTTAAGGAAGCGCTGACCCGGATCTCGGGAATGACAGCCGGAGTGTCATGCCCGTGTAGACGGGCATCCAATCTTTGGAGTGTCATGCCCGTGTAGACGGGCATCCAATCTTCGATATGCTCGAATCGGACTCCCGATCCCCGATTACTACTTCGGGGACAGGCTCCTCGGGAATGACATTGCCTCACTGTTGTTGTCATGCAGTTACGCGAGGCTCAATAATGGCGTCGCGCCAGCGAATTCAACCACGAAAGGAGTGAACGATGGACAAGACACTGTTGGATGCAGGACTGGGCGTGCGGCGGGCCGTTCTGGGCGACGAGTACGTGGACCGCGCGATGAAGGCCGCGGACGATTTCAACAAGCCGTTCCAGGAAATCGTGAGCGAGTACTGCTGGGGCCTGTGCTGGACCGACGAGACGCTCACCCGGCGCGAGCGCAGCATCCTCAACCTCGGCATGATCGCCGCGCTGGGCAAGATGCACGAGTTCGAGCTGCATTTCCGGGGCGCGCTGCGCAACGGACTCACCGAATCCGAGCTGCGCGCGGTCCTGATCCAGATCGCCGTCTATTGCGGCATTCCGGTCGGCGTGGACTGCTTCCGCACCGCGCGTCAGGTGCTGGGCGAAAACAAGCCCAAGCCCTGATACCTGCCTGCGGATACTCGTCAGTGTCTCTGTGGCGATCGCGTGAGCGGCGCCAGACCGGATGAACCCGGGCACTGGTACACGATTCTGACGATATCAAAGTTCCGTATCACCGGCGCGTGCCGCTCTTGGCTCGCGTCCGTGCGGATGCGGTGGATAGACGTCGCAAGTATTCGGGCATCTCCTGGCGCAGGACCTGGCGCAAGGTTTCTTCGGTCACCGGTTGATCGCTTTCGGAAAGGTACTTCCGAAGCGCATCATTCATCATGGTTTGATACCCGGTCCCCGCTCTATCCGCCCGCGCCCGAAATTCATCGAGCACCGCGTTGTCGATAAAGATGGAGATGCGCGTCTTGCCTTTTTGCGGGATCACCGCACCACGTTTGCCTTTCGAGAAGTCGTATTCAGCTCTCATACTGTTTCCGTTCCGTTCGCGTCGGGCGACGCGCCGAGATCAACGTCCCGGACCAGCAGGTTGTCAGGCCTCATTTTTCAAAGCAGCACCTGGCCGCTTCCATTAACAAGCGGGTCCATAAGCGATGCTATATCCCTTGTCACCCGGACATTCTTGCTGTCGAGCCTGCCGAAGGCCTACATAGTCTCCGTCCAGAATTCCGCCTATTCTATCGGATCCACTTGAGCAGTGCCGAGCGATCAACCGTAAATTGTTTTCTCGGCTCCTTCTGCGCCTTCGCTTCCAACATGATCTTTTCGAGATCAGCAGTCTTTATCTGACCGCTCAGGTAGATAATCAGACTCTTTCTATCGGGTCTGACTTGAACATCATCCGGGATTTCTGTCGCCACGAAATTCTTGTTCGAAAGCTCGAGTTCACGCTTGGGACGAGGATTCGTTGGTAACGCATCGGACAACTTCTGCTGTGTCTGCGGAAATGCGCGATCGACACGAGACTGCTCATCTATCGTGAGAGAGTAGATGCGCGTGACGTGAACCTCGAACGTATCAACCTTGTCACGGTTGTTATAAGTAAAGTACGCGATTCCCGTCGCACCATCTATTTTTTGCAGGATTCCGGTCCAGACAAGCTCTTTCTTGTCTGTCCATGTATTGGTTTCGATCTTTACGATATCGCCAGACGCCGGATATGTCACAAGCAAACCAATAATGAGCACAGCGAGCTTGGTTTTCATTTTACGGTCACCTCGTAACTTTCCACGTTGTCCTTGAGCACTGCGTGTACTTGAATGACCGACCCAAAGACTCCATGAGGTTCAAATACAAAAAAACGTTTCTCGTTCTCAGCCAGCAAATGATAACCACCACTCGCGTACGCATTTTCGCCAAGTTTCTGGCCCAGAAGCTTCACCACCGGCTTAGATGTGTTCGTTTTGTCCGCGTCACTCATCGCGTCGATTGTTCCCCGAGATTGTCCGGCAATTCCACAAGCGACAAAGGTCGAGTAAAAAACGAAGCTCAATAGAAAGAATCCGAACCATGGCCTGAATACGTACCGGCATACGTAGTAGACCAGCGTGAACACTAGAACGAACGCGGCTGAAACCAGCCAATACCAGCCTCTTGCAAGTACGTGCGTAACAAAGAGAGCTGCGGTACTCAACTCTGCTGCTGTAGATTTGATGTCCAAATGAAAGAAGTCGTTATAAGCAGCCGCATAAGCGACTCCACCTCCATAAAGACAAACGGAGAAATAGCCGAGAAAGAGCAAGAGGTCGACTGTCTGCTGCGTGGCATCGCCCTTTATGTCGAGAAGCCTTCTGATAATTCTGTCCACAGCCAATCTCCCCAGGGAATAGCGGCCTCCACCCAATTCATCACAGTGTTGAAGTGGATTCTCGGATTCATACAACGAGATCGCCGCTCTTTCAGGCCGGCCAGGAATGATGATCAAGCGCCCTCCCCCGGGTGCTGCCGAGGCTGTCGAGCAATAGTGCAAAATCCGCGGCGGGCATCGGCTTTCCGAAGTAGAAGCCCTGCGCTTCGTCACAGGCGTTGGCTTTGAGGAACGCCAACTGCTCCTCGGTTTCCACGCCTTCGGCTGTCACTTTTAGTCCCAGGCTGTGCCCGAGCGATATCACGGCCTGCGTGATCGCCGCATCGTCCGGATCGCTGGCGATGTCCTGAACGAACGAGCGGTCGATCTTCAGGCGCCCGACCGGAAGCCGCTTGAGGTAGCTCAGGCTCGAGTAGCCGGTCCCGAAATCATCGATGGAAAGCTCCAGTCCCATGGCTTTCAGGTCACCCAGGATCATGATCGCCTGCTCGACGTTGTGCATGACCATGCTTTCCGTCAGCTCCATTTCAAGGTATCCGGGATCCAGCCGGGCTTCCCTCAAAGCGGTCGCGATCAACTGCGGAAGACCTTTCCGCCGGAATTGATGCGCGGAGAGATTGACCGAGATGCAGACCGGGGGGAGCCCCTGCTCCTGCCATGCCCTGTTCTGCGCGCAGACCTGTCGTATGACCCATTCGCCTACGGGCACGATCAGCCCGCTTTCCTCCGCTATCGGAATGAACCTGCCCGGTGACATCAGCCCCATCTTCCGGCTTCGCCAGCGGACCAGCGCCTCCGCGCCGATGAGCCTGCCCGAGCGCAGATCGATCTTCGGCTGGTAGTGCAGGAACAGTTCGTCGCGCTCGATCGCGTGGCGCAGGTTGGCCTGCAGTAAGAGACGCTCGCTGACTTTCGCGTTCATCTCCTTCGCAAAGAACTGGAAGTTGCTGCGGCCCAGATCTTTCGCGCGATACATCGCCGCGTCCGCGTTGCTGAGCAGCATTTCCACGTTGCCGCCGTCCTGCGGGTACAGCGCCACGCCGACGCTGCAGGTGATGTTGAGTTCCTGGTTTTCGATATAAATCGCGCGCGACACGCTTTCCAGGAGTCTCTGTATCACCGGCGAGACGGATTCCTCGCTCACCTGATCGGGCAACACCATCACGAACTCGTCACCGCCCGGCCGCGCAACGGTATCGCCGTCGCGAATGCACGACAGCAGACGGGTGGCGACTTCCTTGAGCAGTTGATCTCCGGCGCTGTGGCCAAGGCTGTCGTTGATCAGCTTGAAATGGTCGAGATCGATCACCACCACCGCGACCATGCGGCCGAGGCGGTTGGCGTGAGCGATCGCCTGCTTGAGGTGGTCCTGCAGCAGGTTGCGGTTCGTGAGCCCGGTCAGAACGTCGTAATAGGCGAGATAATTGAGTTTTTCCTCTTTCGCGAGGTATCCCAGCGCGAACGACACGTCCCCGGCAAGCTCGCTCAGCAGCTTCATTTCCTCCTGATCGAAGACGCCGGTCTCGCCTGAAAAAATCATGAAGATCGCGACGACTTCGTCATCGACCAGCAGCGGCAGCGCCGCCAGCGAGCGGTAGCCGCGCGCCAATGCCTCTTTCCGGAACACCACGCGCTCGTCGTTTTCAATGTCATTGACGACGATCACGTTCCGCTGGCGGAGCGCCTGGCCGCTGATACCGCGATTCTCCGCCGCGCCGTCCATCGCCGCCGCCACTTCATCGAGATAACCGTCGTTATGCCCGTACCACGCCACGGGCTTGAGCGTCGCCGCCCCGGGCACGGCGAGTCCCACCCACGCCATCCTGAACTCGCCCTGCTCCACGGCGACGCTGCACGCCTCCTGGAACAGTTCCCGGCGATCGTGGATGCGGACGATGGCGGAGTTGATGCCGCTCAGAACGGCGTGAATGCGGCTCAGGCGGGCGAGCTTCTCCTCCTGCCGCCTGCGCTGCCGGTATTCCTCGGCTTCGCGCAGCGCGCGCAGCACGGACGAGGGGAGCCGCGCGAGATTGCCCTTGAGCACGTAGTCCGTCGCGCCGTGCTTGAGCGCCTCTATCGCCCTTTCTTCGCCGATCGTGCCGGACACGAATATGAAAGGCAGATCGGGATATTTCTCCCGCACGAGCTTGAGCGCGCTCAGGCCGTCGAATCCCGGGAGCGAAAAATCCGAAAGCACGACATGAGGCTTGAACTCCGCGAGCAGCCCCAGGAACTCGTTCCGGCTTTCGGCGCGGCGGCTTTCGAACTCTATTCCCGCCTGCCTGATCGTGCGCAGCTCCAGCTCCGCATCGGACGGAACATCTTCCAGCATCAGGATCCTGAGTGCTGTTCCCATATTCGGTCCGCGCTCCGGGTCGGCTCCTATCCGCAAGCCATCACGCTCTCGATCGCCGGTATGAGATCACGGTTGATCGCACGCTTGGATACGAACGCCTTGGCGCCGGCCTTGGCCGCGGCGGAGCGATGAGTCGAGTCGTCGAAAATCGAGATCACGACGACCGACGTATGGGGCGAGCGCTCGAGAACCACCCGCGTCCCGCTCACCCCGTCCATGCCCGGCAGGCGGATATCCATGAGAACGATATCCACTCTTTCGGTCTCGATGATCTTCAGCGCCTCCTCCACGGTGCCCGCCTCGCGCAGCCGGATCTGTCCGAAGGAAGCCTTGATCCGCTCGCACAGGGCCCGCCTGACGACGTCGTGATCATCCACCACCAATGCGAGAGGACTGTGCCGGCATTCCACCTTCATCACCTGGACTCCAATGCCAATGCGTTTGAAACCGCCCGCCCCGTGCAGCCTGGCTGCGCCGGAGCAGGAAGCGCTCGACTCGGAATTTACCTGAAGGAGATCGATGAATGCTGTCGGGGACGCCCGACAGTTGGTGTCGGGTTTTTCCTGACAGGGGCGGCGGCGCCCCTATTCGATCGAGGTGATGCCGTGCTGGATCGCGAACTTCACGAGGGTTGCGAAGTCGTGGATATCGAGCTTTTCCATCATCCGGCCGCGGTAGGTTTCCACCGTCTTCGGCGACAGCGCCAGGACGGTGGCGATGTCCGGGACGGCATGCCCTTCCGCAAGCATCTGCAGGACCTGGCGCTCGCGGGAACTCAGCCGCCCCAGCGGATCTTCCGAGTGGGCCTTGTGCACCACCTCGTCGATCACGCCGTCCGCCAGATCCTTGCTGAGGTAGCGCCCGCCCCTATGGACGACCCTGATCGCATCGACGACTTCCTTCGCCGCCGACTTCTTGACCACGTATCCGGTGGCGCCGCCCTGCAATGCGCGCAGGACATGGACCCGGTTGGAGTACATCGACAGGATGACGACATGGGTCTGGGGGCAGCGCTCGCGAATCATCAGCGTCGCCTCGGTGCCGTTCAGGATGGGCATCGCATGATCGATCAAAACCACGTCCGGACAGGTTTCGATCGCGCAACGCACGGCCTCGCGGCTGTCCTGGACACATGCGATGACCTCCATGTCCGGCTGCGCCTCGACCACGAAGCGCAGCCCTTCGGCTACTACCCCGTGGTCGTCGGCGATGAGAACCCTGATGGTCATGTCAACAGGGGATGCGCACCATGACGCGCGTTCCGCGGCCGGGCGCCGCCCCGAATTCGAACTGCCCCCCGATCGCCTGCGTTCGTTCTCTCATCGTGACCATGCCCAGGCCGGGCCTGGGCCTCGAATTCGATGTCGGCGCCGCGTCGAACCCGATCCCGTCATCCGAGACCGACATGGCGAATTGAGAGCCCGAGCGTGCGAGCCGGATATCGACGCTCCGGGCCCGAGCGTGCTTCGCGACATTATTGAGCGCCTCCTGCGTTATCCTGAACAGCGCGATCTCCGTTTCGGGCGCCATCCGTTCCATGTTCTCGTCGCCATGCACCTTGACCTCGATGCCGGTGCGGCCGGAGAACCCGGTCCCGTACCACTGCAAGGCCGCCAGCAATCCGTAATCGTCGAGCATCGGCGGTCGCAGTTCCGACATCACGTTTTCAATGGCTCCGGCGGTGGATTCGAGGAGCGCGACCGAATCGTCAAGCCGTGAACGATACCCCGCGCTCGCGTCCCCGGAAAGCTGGTTCCTCAGGATGTCGAGGTTGATGCTGAGCGCGGTGAGATTCTGGCCAACCTGGTCGTGAAGCTCCCGTGAAAACCGCCGGCGCTCCAGCTCCTGGATGTCCACCAGCCGCCGCGACAGCGCCTGGAGCTGCTCCGCGAAGGTCTGCAGCTCCTCCTGGGCGAGCTTGCGGTCGGTGATGTCCATGATGGTGCCGGGCACAAGCGCCTGACGATCGCGCCGCGACGGTTTGGCTATCGTGTGTACCCAGCGGACGCTCCCGTCGCCGAGGGTAACACGGTGCTCCACGTCATGATCCTGGCCGGCCTCGATCGAACGACGAAGCGCCTGGTCGACGGAAGTACGGTCGTCCTCATGCACCCGCCGCAGGAAGTCCGCGTACGTGAAATCCACCGGTTGAGCATTCAGCCCCAGGATACGATAAGTCTCCGCCGAGCAAGCCATGCGCCCGGTCCCGGGGTCGAGGGACCAGTTGCCGAGATGCGCCATGTGCTGCGCGTCCGCAAGGCTCGCTTCGCTCTCGCGCAGGTCCCTGGTGATCTCCCCGGCTATTTTCACGGCGCGGCTGCGGGAGGACGCCAGAGAATAAAGCATGCCGAAGAGGAGCACGCTCGAGAGCAACCCTCCCCACAACACTGCCCACGGCAACAGCGCATCGACCCGCCCGATGATCGCGTCCTTGCGCGCGCTGAAATGGACTTCCCATATCCGGCCGCCGACTTCCAGCGGTAGGACGCGATCGAACACGGGGGCCGTATCGTCGAGCGCGGATTGGGCTGGAGAAGTCTGCGTCAACTGATTGCTGTCGAACAGCAGCCTTCTTTCGACGAAAGCATTTGAATTTACGCGCTCACTGGCGGACCCGGCATCGTAGAGTTTGAACCGCATATACCGTGCGGTTTCCTCGTCGAGAACACCTTTCATCAGATTCTCGACATTAAAGCCGGCGCCGACCGAACCGAGGAACGCTGCTCGCCGTTGTTCCACGGTATCAACCGGCATGTCGTCTTTATACACCGCCAAGCGCATCGCCAAACCAATGTACTCCTTGTTGCCGGATTTGATCCGAAGCGGCACTCCAGAGGCGGTTAGATGTCCCGAGTCACGGGTCAAACGCACGGCCGCGGCTATAGCTTCCGGGTTCGCGGCGTTAGGGTTTGCACCGAGGTCGAGGCCGAAGGCAAACTCGAATCCGGCCATCGGTTCCAGGTACACGATCACGTAATATCCGGCGCGCGCTCCTGGGGGCTTAATTGCGAACCCGGGATATCCCTGAGGACTCAAGCTGGTATCGTGACGCACCATTTCTTCGAAGCGGTTCTTGTCCTCGGCAGGAACGTACGTCATATAGTTCACCACATCGAAGCCAGGGTAACGATTCTTGAGGTCGAGAGACTTAACAAAGCGGTGAAACTGATCTCGGCTGACGGGACCTTGGCTGGCGAACAATGCCTTCAGCCCGAACAAGATATCGGCGTAGAACTGAGTTCGATACTCGATGACAGCTTTCGAGTCGCCCGCCTGGCGCTCGAACCGCAACCGCGCGACGCTCTCGACCGCGTCCCGATTGACCACATACAACATAAGGGAAGCCGGAATCCCGATCGCCAGCACCACCCAGGGAAGGATCGGTTTATTGCGCCCGCGATTAGCGGTCCCGCCGGTTTCCGCAGCGACACCCACTTATATCCTCCGAAGTGAATAGATCGTCCCTGGTCGGTGGCGCCCTTGAACCAAATACCGATTTCACCAAGGATCAGAAAGAGTTTACTGCAACACCTTTGTCACCTGCACGAGCGTGACTACGCCGGCAGCGGGCAGTTTTTTCCCCTGAACAACCGCGCGCAGGCGCCCGCCACCTCCGGTTCATACCGGGTTCCGGAGCCTGCCTCGATTTCGTCCAATGCGGGGTGAAGGCCGAGACCCGGCCGGTAGGGACGATGGGCCGACATGGCTTCAAGCGTATCTGCGACCGCCAGGATTCGCGCCTCCGGGAGAATCTGCTCCCCTTTGAGTCCGCGGGGGTAACCGGTTCCGTCAAGACGCTCATGGTGCTGCAGGACGGTTTCGGCCACCGGCCAGCGAAAGTCCACGTCCTTGAGGACTTCGTAACCCTGCCGTGCATGCAATTTGACGAACTCATACTCCAGATCGGAGAGCCGGCCCGGCTTGGCGAGAATCTCGGCGGGAACATTGATCTTCCCCACGTCGTGGAGGAGCCCGCTCACCCTCAGGCCGTCGAGCCGGACCTGGTCGAGTCCCAGCTCGGCGCCGATCAGAACCGCGATTTCGCCGACGCGCCGTTCGTGCCCGGCGGTATAAGGATCGCGCATTTCCCCTATGGCGGATGCCACCCGGACGGTGCTGCGCAGCGCGCGCTCGAGCCGCTCGATGTAAGCGACGATCTGTTGTTCGGCTTTCTTCCGCTCGGTGACATCCTGGAGCAACCCGATGATCGCGGGCCGGCCGCCGTAACTGGAGGCCCTCCCGTCGGCGCCGATTTCCGTTTCGGTGCCGTCCTTGCGAACGGCGCGAAACGAACACCGCACACCCTGCGATTCTCCGGCCAGTCGGCGAGCGATCGAGCGTTCCACCGCTGCGCGATCCTCCGGACTTACGAAGTCAAGCACCGGCCGTTCGATCACGTCGCCGGCTGCGGAATAACCAAAGATCTCCGCGCATCTTGGATTCACATATCTGATCATCCCGTCCTGAACAACATACAGTCCGGCGATCGATTGCTCGACCACGCTGCGGAACCGCTCCTCGGACTCATGCCTGGCGGCCTCCGCCCGCCTGCGCTCGGTGATGTCGCGCGCCGAGGCGAAAAGCAGCGTCCGCCCTTCCGAGGAACCGGCGGTAACCGCCACCTCGACATGGATCACGGCGCCATCCTTGCGCCGATGCAATGTCTCGAAGCTCTGGCGCTTTCCGAGGATTTCCTGAATCTTGGTCTTCAACTGCTCCTTGTTCCATTGAGCATCCCAGTCGCACACGTTCATGCGCAGGATCTCGTCGCGGGAATAGCCCAGCATGTCGCAGAAGGCCCGGTTGGCATCGAGCACGTTGCCGTCGGTATCCAGGATGTGGATGCCGTCGATCGCATTGTCGATCGAAAATCGATAGCGGGAATCGCCGGACCGGGTGATCATAATTGAGCGCTCCAGGAAAAGGCCGGATCGCTCCGGCCTTTTCCTTCGGGTGAAACTACCCCGGCTGGGAAAAAGATTTATGTCGCATCAGCCGGCTGCACAGAGGCTACGCTTAAGCGTCACACTAGGCAGACATCGACCTCTCGGCGCGATCGTGGGCAACCTGTTCTGACCGAATTGCGACGTTGGAAAATGCAGCATTCTCAGCTCGGATGGCCGCATTGGAAAACGCAGCATTCT
>JACQOJ010000015.1 GCA_016202605.1 Betaproteobacteria bacterium | reverse complement strand
GTACAAAACAGCTGGCTCGAGTCGAGTGATAAGGTGGAGTTGCGAAACAACCATCCATCACTTGAGGAGCCAGCCAGAATGTATGCTAATCCCAGCGCGTGCGCACAGCAACAACGCCGTATTCGCAACCATGCTCGCAACAGCGACGCCTATGCGTTCTTTAACCTGCTGACGGGTCCGGAATTGTTCGATCAGGTCGAGCGTTGATTTGCGCCGAATTGTGACCCGGGGTTTGCGCTGAATTTTGACCCACCCTTGTGTGAGCTGCGTGCGACTGCGCGCAATGATTGCGACCAACAAAGAACTTTCCGGGAAGCTGGATGAGCTGGAGAGGAAAGTCGCAACACACGACCAAGCGATTGCCGGCTCGATCACGGCGATACGCGAGCTTGCTGCGCCGACTCCTCCGAAACCGAAACGCCGTATCGGTTTCGTGATTGACCAGTAGGCGACAGAAAAAGTAGAAGCCTTGTTCCACTTCCGACCTCCCGACTCTCCGATCTCCCGGCAGCGCCCCCATCAGTCGACTCCGGCCCTCCCGCCCAAGGTGGGGGTGAAATCGTTTGTGCGCATGTCGTTCATACTCTCACCCGCATCCTGCCCTTCCCCCGTCGCGAAGTGATGGGGCCAGACTCGGCTTGATTGTTTGACTGGCGGGAAAGTCGAGTCTGACTCCGTGGTGCCGTGGTGGTGCGCCCGACCCGCCGTCGCCTGGTGAACACCGAAACCGTCAGCACAGGTACTTCCCGAACCAGGCGAAGACCCGCTTCCACCCGTCCACCGCCGCGTGCACGCGATACTGCGGACGATCGACGGCGAAGAATGCGTGTCCCGCGTTTTCGTAGGTGTGAAACTCGTAGGTCTTGCCGAATTTCTTGAGGGCTTCTTCGGTCCTGGCCGCATCAGCCGGCGAGGGGCGCGTGTCTTCGATGCCGAACAGGCCGAGCAGCGGACACTGCAGGTCTTTGGTGAGATCGATCGGGGCGACCGGCTGCCGCGGCGACAACTCTTCGGGCTTGGCGACCACGCCGCCGCCGTAGCAGGCGATAACGGCATCGATGCCGCGCAGCGTGCATGCGGCAAGGTACGCCTGGCGCCCGCCGGAGCAGAAGCCGATGACGCCGACCCTGCCGGTGAGATAGGGCAGCGCGCGCAGGTAGTCGATGGCGCCCTGCACGTCGCCCATCGTGCGATCGTCCGGCATGCCGCCGGCCGCGCGGATACTGGCGCTGTTTTCTTCCGGCGTCGCCTTGCCCTCGCGGAAATGCAGGTTGGGCACGATCGCCACGTAGCCGTGATGGGCGAAGCGGCGCCCGATTTCCTTGTGCGCATCGTCCCAGCCCGGCATGTGGTGGATCACAACCACGCCGGGATAGGGACCGGCGCCGAACGGCCGCGCAAGGTAGGCGTCGATCCGGTCGCCTTGGTGGCCGCGCAGACAGGTGGTCTCGGCGAACAGGGATTCGTAGCTCACGGCTCTCTCTCCTCTCGTTGACCCGTCGCGAAACGGGTGTTGCAATCATACAGTTCCCCGCTTTGTCTTACCGCTGGTCCGCCTGACCCGGGGCCGGATCCACGCAACTGCCGGCCCCGCCGCCATTAATGCTGTGAATTCGTGCGCGCCACGCATGACAACCGATGGGAGCTTGCGCGCCGGATTCCAGCGGGGAAAATGAAACTCTAACGCTGGATAACACGGTCCTCTGGCGGAAAAACGCAGAAGCTATCGAGGCTGGGTGAGGTCCGACCCGAAAGACGGCAAAAGACCGCGCATCAATCTCACTCCCTTCTTATGGGAGCGGCACGATCGCCTCGATTTCCACCAGGAATGCGGGATCGGCCAGGCCCGAGATCACCAGAAGGGTGTTCGCGGGAGGATCACCCTTGAAGAACTCCTGGCGAACGCGACCGATCGCCTCCCGATGCTTGATGTCGGTGATAAAGACGGTGGTCTTGGCAACGTCCTCCATCCGTCCCCCCGCGCCCTCGATGACCTTTTTCATGTTCTCGAGCACCTGGCGGGTCTGGCCTGCCGCATCGCCCTTGCAAACGATATTCCCCTGCCTGTCGCGTGAGGTCTGTCCCGCCACATAGAGGGTTCTCCCCGCCTCGACGATGATACCGTGGGAGTAGGACTTTCCGGCAGGCACGAAGACATCCGGGGGCTGATAGGCCGTGCGTTTCATGGTGTTCTCCTCCTCGGAATAACGGCGGGAAATGCTACGCCTATCACGTCGACTCGGAAAGCGCGATGCGTGACATTTGCGCTATACTGGAAACTGGTTGACCGGTTCACGCGAGGCTCATTTGAAGACCGTCGGCGCATTCCAGGCCAAGACCCAGTTGTCGAAACTCCTCGACCAGGTCGAGAAGGGTGAGAGTGTCACGATCACCCGTCACGGCCGGCCGGTGGCGCTGCTCGCGCCCGTCGCGCCCGCCCGGCCCGCAAAAACCGGCGAGCAGTGGCTCGCCGAAATGAAGCGGCTGCGCAAAGGAATCACGTTGGGCGGCACCGTCACGATCAGGCAGTTGATCGACGAAGGCCGCAGGTACTGAAGCCGCGCCGAACGCCCAGACTGCGCGAGCCTGCGGCTGTCTACTTGCCCGATGCTTTCGTCGTCGACTGCTCGGTGTGCCTGCCTTGGTACATCGAGGATGAGACGAGCAATTTCTGCGCCCGATTGGCGGGGACGCTCGGCCGGGCCGAGATCTGGGTGCCGTCGCTATGGCGTCCCGAACTGGTCAGCGCCTTGCTCAACGCCGAGCGCCGTAAACGGCTGACGGCGCAGCAGCGCACCGACGTACTGCGAAACGCCGCTGGCCTGCCACTCCGGGTCGACCACGACACGCCAACTGTCATTGAACTGGGCGACCTGGCATC
>JACQOJ010000116.1 GCA_016202605.1 Betaproteobacteria bacterium | reverse complement strand
TCATAGCTCCGGGTGGCGGCTCGGACACCATGGGCCGCATCGTAGGCACCCGACTCGGCGAGCGTCTGGGCCAGCAGATCGTGGTGGACAATCGCCCGGGCGCCGCCGGCAGCATCGGCGCGGACATCGCAGCGCGCGCGCCGGCCGATGGCTACATGATCCTGCTCGGCTCGACGTCGGAGCTGGTCCAGTATCCCCACGTCAATCCAAAGATTCCATACGACCCCTTGCGTGCATTCGCGCCGGTTTCCCTGGTGGGGACCATTCCGCTGGTGCTGGTGGTCCATCCGTCGCTACCGGTGAAGAGCGTCAAGGATCTCGTCGCGCTCGCCAAAGCGCGACCAGGCGAAATCAATTTCGGTTCCGCGGGCCAGGGGGCGACCACGCATCTTGCAGTGGAATTGTTCATCCTGCTCACGGGCGTGAAAATGAGCCATGTCCCGTACAAGGGCAGCCCGCAGGCCGTGGCCGATCTGGTCGCGGGAAACGTGCAGCTCGGCATTCCGACCATGCCGGCCGCGCTGCCCTTCATCAAAGCGGGGCGCGTCAAGGTGCTGGCCGTGTCGAGCGCGAAGCGCGCGTCCAACCTGCCGGATGTTCCGAGCCTGCAGGAAGCGGGCGTCAAGGGTTACGAGGCGACGCTCTGGACCGGGATCCTCGCGCCGGCGGGCACGCCACGGGAGATCGTCGGCCGTCTCAACGCGGAAATCGCGCGGGTCCTTGCGCTGAACGATGTGAAAGAAGCGCTGTCCCGACAGGGCGCTGAAGCGCACGGCAGCACGCCGGAAGAATTCGCCGATTTCCTCCGGGCGGAACACGCCAAGTGGGCGAAAGTAGTCAAGCAGGCGAACATCCGGATCAATTGAACAACCTTCGGCTGTAAGTCGAGGAGTTCAACAGATGTCGGCTCGAAGCCGACTGCAAAGCGTCGCCGACCGTCATTCCCGCTCACCTACTGTCATTCCCGCTCACCTACTGTCATTCCCGCTCACCTACTGTCATTCCCGCTCACCTACTGTCATTCCCGCGAAGGCGGGAATCCAATTTCAACCATGCCAAATTGGATGCCCGTCTCCACGGGCATGATACACACAGTGCTTACGCGGGCATGACTCCTGCCCGCTTCACCCAGCGCACCGGCAGCGCGATGCCGTCCTTGTCTCCCAGTCCTTCGCGCGCAGCCTGATCGAAGAGCATTCGAGCGCGCGCCCGGCAACCGGCGGCGACGTTCCGAGCGCGCGGCGGTCGAACTTCAAGAACGAACTCGGGGTTGCGGACCGTTCCGGCACGATGACCCGCGTGACCGGCCGGCGGAGATCTGCGGCGGGAAGGTCACGCATCTGGGCGCCGAGCATCAGTCGTATATCGTCGTGCGCCTCATCCCGCCGCGATCCTAGCGCATTGCCGCCGGTCGTTCAGTGACCGGGCGTGACGATCTGTATGCAGTCGCGGCTGACGTTGAGGAAGGGGGCGGTCAGCACGAGCCTGCCCCCGAGTTCCCAGACTTCCGCGTCCGTCACCGCGATAAAGTCCTTGGCATCGATCATGTAATCGGTCACCCGGGCGCCGGGCACGAGGTTGATGTATCCCTTGACCCTGTAAGTGGCGGTCAGGATCGTTATCTTCGTCTTGTTCTCGTCTACGGCCATAGCATTCGCTCCCTGGTTACGACGCCCCGGAAATTGTCGTCGCCGACATTATCAACTTGCTCCGGCGGCAGCGCAATCTGGACGCATTTTTGGCTCGGACTTCCGTGAGACACGCGCAAAATGGACGCTGTATCCGTGTCCATTCTTTCACGATTGAGTGGCTCCCCGACCAGGGCTCGAACCTGGGACCTGCGGATTAACAGTCCGTCGCTCTACCGACTGAGCTATCGGGGAATGAACCTGGAAATACCTGATGGAGCTGCTTTTTTGAAGGGGCGTATTTTAATCGTATGCGCTTTTCGGGTCAATCGACGGAATGCCGAAGGCGCGCCGCGGCCACCGCTAAACCAGCACGCTGGCGATCGCGCGTGCGACGTAGTCGATGTTCCGCGAATTGATCGCCGCCACGCAGATGCGGCCGCTGTCGATGGCGTACACGGAATGCTCGTCGCGCAGCCGGCGCACCTGTTCCTTTGACAGTCCGGAGTAGGAGAACATGCCGCGCTGCCTGACGACGAAGCCGAAGTCGAAGTCGGCGCGGATGGCGCGGATTTTCGCGACCAGTTCACGGCGCATCGTCTTGATGCGCTCGCGCATCTGTCCGAGTTCCTGCTCCCACAACGTGCGCAGTTCCGGTGTCGTCAGCACTACGGCCACCGTCTGTCCGCCGTGCGTCGGCGGGTTCGAGTAATTCGTGCGTATCACCCGCTTGAGCTGGCTCAGCGCTCTTGCCGCTTCCTCGCGATTCTGCGTGACGATGGACAACGCGCCCACCCGCTCGCCATAGAGCGAAAGCGACTTCGAAAATGAACTCGAGACCAGCACGGCCGGGCAAGCCTCGCTGAAGCGGCGCACGGCCCACGCGTCGGCGTCCAGGCCCTCCGCGAAGCCCTGGTACGCGATGTCAAGGAACGGCACGAGCCCGCGCTCGTTGATGATCTCGATAACGCGTTCCCACTGGTCCGCGGACAGATCCACGCCCGTCGGGTTATGGCAGCACGCGTGCAGCACGACGATAGATCCGGAAGGAAGTTTTTTCAGTCCGCCGGTCATGCCGTCGAAATCGACGCCGTGGCTGGGGGCGTGGTAATACGGATACGTGCCGACCGTGAATCCGGCATACTCGAACAGTGCCCGGTGGTTTTCCCAGCTCGGGTCGCTGATCCAGATCCCTGCGTCGCGGGAAACACGCCGCAGGAAGTCCGCGCCTACCTTGAGGCCGCCGGTCCCGCCCAGGGTCTGAACGGTCACGATCCGCCCGGCGCGCAGCGCCGCACTCTCCGGGCCGAAAACCAGGTCCTGCACCGCGCGGTCGTACACCTGGAGTCCGTCGATCGGCAGATAGTTGCGGGGGAGGGGACTCTCCGCCAGCTTCTGTTCGGCGCGCCGGACCGATTCGAGGACCGGGACCTTGCCGCTGTCGTCACAATAAACGCCGACGCCCAGATTCACCTTGTTCGGGTTGGTATCCACGTTGAACGTTTCCGTCACTCCCAGAATGGGATCACGCGGTGCCATTTCAATGCCGGCAAGAGGGGATGCGCGCATTTCGATCATCGTGGAGGAAAGTGGATGGAAGGTGTCAGGGGCGGCGGCGCCGGAAAATGCGTATTTTACCCGCACCCGCGCATTCGGTGTGATCCGACTTGTATGCCTGACCGGCCCCAATCGTTCCCGCACCTCCTCGCGACCCGGGAAAAATTCGCAACGGAACGCAGTGCTGTGCGAAAATTTACCATTTGGCCGCACTGGAATCCCGAAAGATGGCTAGCCGCGTTTCCGAACCTGTCCCCGCGTCGCGCGCGCAGGCAAAACCCGTTACGTTGCCCGACAGCCCGTATCGCCTTTATGAGGCGTTCGAGCCCGCCGGCGACCAGCCCGAAGCCATCGAAAAACTCATTGCGGGCGTGCGCGACGGGCTCGCCTTTCAGACCCTGCTCGGGGTCACGGGCTCCGGGAAGACCTATACCATGGCGCACGTCATCGCCCGGCTGGGTTGTCCGGCCCTGATCATGGCCCCGAACAAGACCCTCGCGGCGCAGCTTTATTCCGAAATGCGCGAGTTCTTCCCGGACAACGCGGTCGAATACTTTGTTTCGTATTACGACTATTACCAGCCCGAGGCCTACGTTCCGTCGAAGGATCTCTATATCGAGAAGGACTCGAGCATCAACGAGCACATCGAGCAGATGCGGCTCTCGGCCACGAAATCGCTGCTCGAACGCAGGGACACCGTTATCGTCGCCACCGTGTCGGCGATCTACGGCATCGGCGACCCGGTCGATTACCACGGCATGATCCTGCACCTGCGCGAAAAGGAGCGGCTCGCACAACGCGAAGCGATCAAGCGTCTGACGGAAATGCAGTACGAGCGCAACGAGTTCGAGTTCCGGCGCGGCGTGTTCCGCGTGCGCGGCGACGTGCTGGACATCTTCCCCGCGGAAAACTCCGAAACCGCGGTGCGCGTGACCCTGTTCGACGAGGAAGTCGAAAGCATCCATGTCTTCGACCCCCTGACGGGCCATGTACAGCAGCGGGTAGGGCGGTTCACCGTTTATCCGTCCAGCCATTACGTGACGCCGCGCGCGACTACGTTGCGCGCCGTTGAAGCGATCAAGGAGGAACTTCGCGAGCGTATCGACTGGTTTCAGAAGCACAACAAGCTGGTCGAGGCCCAGCGCATCGAGCAGCGCACGCGCTTCGATCTCGAAATGCTCAACGAGATGGGCTTCTGCAAGGGGATTGAAAACTACTCACGGCATCTTTCGGGACGGAACCCGGGCGAGCCGCCGCCCACGTTGATCGACTATCTGCCGCACGATGCGCTGTTGATCATCGATGAGAGCCACGTGACGATCCCACAGCTTGGCGGCATGTATCGGGGCGACCGCGCGCGCAAGGAAAATCTCGTCGATTACGGATTCCGCCTGCCTTCCGCGCTCGACAACCGTCCGCTGCGGTTCGACGAGTTCGAAAGCATGATGCGCCGCGCGATCTTTGTTTCGGCCACCCCCGCGGAATACGAGCGCGAGCACCAGGCACAGGTCGTCGAGCAGGTGGTGCGTCCGACCGGGCTGGTGGATCCCCGCATAGAGGTGCGGCCGGCGGCGACCCAGGTCGATGATCTGCTGTCGGAGATCAACGACCGCGTGACGAGCGGGGAGCGCGTGCTGGTCACCACGCTGACCAAGCGCATGGCGGAAGACCTCACCGAGTACCTGGCCGAACACGGCGTCAAAGTACGCTACCTGCATTCGGACATCGACACGGTGGAGCGCGTGGAGATCATCCGCGACTTGAGACTCGGCGAGTTCGACGTGCTGGTAGGCATCAACCTGCTGCGCGAAGGCCTCGACATCCCCGAGGTGTCCCTGGTGGCGATCCTCGACGCCGACAAGGAGGGGTTTCTCAGATCGGAACGGTCACTCATTCAAACCATCGGCCGCGCCGCACGGCACATCAACGGCACCGCGATCATGTATGGCGATAGGGTGACGGAGTCCATGCGGCGCGCGATCGACGAGACCGAACGCCGGCGCGCCAAGCAGCTCGCCTACAACCGCGCGCGGGGCATCACTCCGCGCAGCGTTTCCAAGCGCATCAAGGACATCATCGACGGCATCTACGATCACGAGACGGCCCGCCAGGAACTGCGGGCAGCACAGAACCAAGCCCGTTATGAGGTGATGGACGACAAGGAGCTTACCCGGGAAGTGAAGCGGCTGGAGAAGGAGATGCTGCAGGCGGCCCGAAATCTCGAATTCGAGCGCGCGGCCGAATTGCGCGATCAGCTCAAAGGCCTCAAGGAGCGCTTGTTTATCCGAGCCGCGTGAGCCGCCGGAGATCCCGAGAGGGGATTGATGGCCACACCCACGGAACACGCAACATGGAGCAGCGATTCCACGTTCTTTTTGTATGCATGGGCAATATATGCCGTTCACCGACTGCCGAGGCGGTTTTCAGGCACTGCGTGGCCGAGGCGGGACTCCAGCACAGAGTCATCACCGATTCGGCAGGGACCCATGACTATCATGTCGGCGATCCCCCCGACGAACGCGCGCAGCGCGCCGCCCGTGCGCGCGGCTACGATATGAGCGACCTGCGCGGACGCCAGGTAAGCCGCGAGGATTTCGCCCGCTTCGAACTCGTCCTGGCAATGGACGAACACAATCTACGCCTGCTGGCGCGGCGCTGTCCCGCGGAGCACGCGCACAAGTTGCGGCTGTTCATGGAGTTCGGCAATCACAGCCGCGAACCGGAAGTTCCGGACCCCTATTACGGCGGCGCGCAGGGTTTCGAGCTCGTCCTCGACATGATAGAGGATGCGGCGCAGGGCTTGCTGCGCCACATCCAGGCGCACTTGACGGTCTAACGGCCGGTCATCGTGGAAACCGGTTCGCTTTCGGCGCTGCGCGACAGGGCCGCCGGATCGATCTCAGGTGCGATCTTCCGTGTCTCCACTTGCACGAGCGGTTCATCGCCGAGAGGGGGAAGCGCCGGGCGCGTGCGTTTCGGGCGTGGCGCCGGCTGCTCTTCCTGTGCTCTGGCGAGCGCGGCTTTGAGCTTTTCCGAATCGGTTTCGATCTGAATCAGATCCGCCGGCCATTCCAGCCGCAGCGGCGGAGCCTGATGCTGCAGAATAGCCGGCGGAGCCTCCGGCGCCGGGACATCTTCGAGTACGACTTCGCCTGCCACGCGCTCACGCTCGGCAACCCGACTTTCCACGATTGTCCCAGGCGGAGCTGCTTCCGCGACGGGACCGGCCGCCTCCATCGGTGCGAACGCGCCTGGTGCAATGTCAACTGACTGAGGAGCGCCCCCGTACCCGATCGCAGTGTCGGCGGGCGCATCCGCCGCAACCACCGCTGGAGGCGGCACGTCCGTTCCGGCGACGCCGGTTTCCGTAGCGGGGGTGGCCGACGCAGAGGCACGCTGCGGACCTCTCATCGCGTCTTCCCGGTGCTCGTGCCGCTCGCGCCGGCCCCGGCGGCGGCGTCCACGTCCTTCCCCTTGCTCGCGCGGCGCGGCTGCCTGCGGTGCGGATGAGGCTTCTTCAGGTCTCTGCAGAGCCATGGCCGGCTCCCCGCGCGGCGGGTGCTGTTTTTGCGGCTGGCCGGAATCCTGACGCCGCGTCTCGTGACGGCGTCCCTCCTGGCGTTCCTCCGCGCCGCGCCGTCGCATGGCTTCGCGGTCTCGCCGCTGCTCGCCTGTTTGCTGGCCGCTCTCGCCACGGGATCTTGCCGCGGCCCCTTGGACACGCTCGCGGTCACGCCGCCGTCCTTCCCGCGACTGTCTGCCTTCACGTGAGCGATCGTCCCGGCGCGGGCGATGAGGCATTTGTGGCACCGGGCGAACAGGTTCGGAAGCAGCGCCCTCGGCCGGCTTGCGCTTGAACCAGCCCAGGATCTTGTTGATGATGGACACGGGCTCCACGGGGACCGGCACGGGCACTTCCTCTTTCGCCGCCGCCGTTACCGGTGCCGGCTGCTGTGGCGTGATGCCTCTTACCGCAGCCACCGGACGCGGTGTCACCGGTTCCTGTTCCGGCATAACCTGCCGTTCTTCCTCCGCTGGCAATTCAACCAGATTGTAACTGGGCGGCAATGGCTCGGTCTGATTCAGATCATCGTGGCGCAGGCGAGTGACCGAATAATTGGGCGTCTCCATGTGGATGTTCGGAATCAGCGTGGCGGTCACGCGGTGGCGCGCCTCGATCAGCTGCAGATCCACGCGCTTCTCGTTCAGCAGGAAGGTGGCGACATCGACCGGCACCTGGGCGTGCACCGACGCCGTATTGTCCTTCATCGCTTCCTCCTGGATGATGCGCAGGATGTGCAGGGCGGTGGACTCCGTGCCGCGGATGTGTCCCGTTCCGTGGCAGCGCGGACAGGGACTGTGGCTGCTCTCGCCAAGCGAGGGCCGCAGTCTCTGGCGCGACAGTTCCAGCAGACCGAAACGCGAGATCTTTCCCGTCTGCACGCGCGCGCGGTCGTACTTGAGGGCATCGCGCAGACGGTTTTCGACCTCCCGTTGGTTGCGACCGCTTTCCATGTCGATGAAGTCGATCACGATGAGCCCCCCGAGGTCGCGCAGTCGCAGTTGCCGCGCAATTTCATCGGCGGCCTCCAGGTTGGTGCGGAATGCCGTTTCCTCGATATCCGCGCCGCGCGTGGCGCGCGCCGAGTTGACGTCGATCGATACCAGCGCCTCGGTGTGATCGATCACCACCGCGCCCCCCGAAGGCAGGTTGACGGAGCGCGAATAGGCCGATTCGATCTGGTGTTCGATCTGAAAGCGCGAGAACAGCGGCACGTCATCCGTATAGTGCTTGATCAGTTTGACCTTGGTCGGCATCACGGCCGACATGAACGCGGTCGCCTGGTTGTAGACGTCGTCCGTGTCGACCAGAACCTCGCCGATATCGTCATGGAAATAGTCACGAATCGCGCGGACCACCAGATTGCTTTCCAGGTAGATCAGGAACGGCGCCGGGTTCCTGCGCTTGCGGTTAACAACCTTGCCGTCCTTGTCCTTGATTTCGTCATATTGCGGCTGCGCAGCGCCTTCGATCGCCTGCCAGACGTTGAGCAGATATGTCAGGTCCCACTGCAACTCCTCCAGACCACGCCCAATGCCGGCGGTCCGGGCAATGACGCTCATGCCTTGAGGCACCTCCAGCTGGCTGATGGTGTCGCGGAGCTCGGTTCGATCTTCGCCCTCGATCCGGCGCGACACGCCACCCCCGCGGGGATTGTTCGGCATCAGGACAAGATAGCGCCCGGCGAGGCTGATGAACGTCGTCAGCGCTGCGCCCTTGTTGCCGCGCTCGTCCTTGTCCACCTGGACGATGATCTCCTGGCCTTCGTGCACCGCATCCTGGATGCGCGCGCGCCCGACATCGACGCCGGGCTTGAAGAAACTGCGGGAAATTTCCTTGAAGGGCAGGAACCCGTGACGTTCGCTGCCGTAGTCGACGAACGCGGCCTCCAGGCTCGGTTCGATGCGGGTGATGATCCCCTTGTAGATATTGCTCTTGCGCTGCTCTTTACTGGAGGATTCGATGTCGAGGTCGATCAGTTTCTGACCATCGACGATGGCGACGCGCAGCTCTTCGGCCTGCGTCGCGTTAAACAACATGCGTTTCATTCGTGTTTTCTCCCGCGCTCATATCCACGGGATGGGAAAAACCGCACGCGCCTGCGTTCCCGCAGACGGTTTCAAGGCCATTCAGTCACTAGGCACGAGCATGATGAGGAAAACAACCCGTCGGATCGGTGCTTGCGGTTTGCCGTTCGGGGATCCGCGCCGAGCGCGAACCCCCAAATCCCTGAAAGTGTATTGAGCGCGTAAATCGTCTAGTATCGCTACTTCGCGTGGTGAGCGATGTTAACCAACCCGGCCGCGCCGCACCTTGATGAGTGCGCGGCATCTCTGTTGCAATGCAACCCGATCGCCGGCGGCCGACTGCGGCACCACCCTCCGAATTCTGCGGTTCTGCGCCCGCACTTGTCGGCTTGCGGGAATCAACCCTAATCCGGAATATCCGGCATCCAAGGCGCGAAATACTCTCGCGCAATATGGCAGCCAGCGGATGCGTCGATGAATAGTATAAGCAAATGAATGAGTTAAGTAAAGAATCCACAACCTGGCACGCTGTCGGGGAGGGCAGCGCCCAGCAGCGCATCGACAACTACCTGACTAAGCTCCTGAAAGGTGTGCCCAAAAGCCATATTTATCGAATCCTGCGCAGCGGGCAGGTACGCGTAAACAGCGGGCGCGTCGGTCCGGATTATCGCCTGCAACTTGGCGACCGCATCCGGATCCCTCCGGTCCGGGTCGCGCAGCGGCGTCGGCAACCGCCAGGCGGGACCGCGAGCCCGATCGACCACTGCATACTCCACGAAGACGAGGCGCTCCTGGTCCTCGACAAACCCGCCGGGGTAGCGGTGCATGGCGGGAGCGGTATCAGTTTCGGGGTCGTCGAGCAGTTACGGCGCGCCGGTCCGCAAGGCCGCTTCCTCGAGCTCGTGCATCGGCTCGACCGCGACACGTCCGGGGTGCTGCTCCTCGCCAAGAAGCGCGCGGCCCTGACAGCGCTGCACGCCCAGCTGCGCACGGGCAGCGTGCAGAAGTTCTACCTGACGCTGGTGCGCGGAAAGTGGCGCGATAAGGCACGCAACGTCAAGCTTCCGCTCAACAAGTACGTGCTCGCCTCGGGGGAGCGCCGGGTGAGCGTCGCCGCAGGAGGGCTGCCATCCCATACCGTACTCCGACTCCGGCAGGCGTGGCCGCAATTCAGCCTGCTTGAGGCGGAACTGAAGACCGGGCGCACTCATCAGATCCGCGTGCACCTCGCCCATCTGGGTTTTCCCATCGCCGGCGACGACAAATACGGCGATTTCGCTCTCAACAAGGCGTTGGCCAAACAGGGTCTTAAGCGCATGTTCCTCCACGCCTGGAAAACGGTCGTCGCGCACCCGGTCAGCGGCGAGCCGATCGCATTCGAAGCGCCGCTGCCCGCTGATCTGACGGCATTTCTCGGTCGCCTGGATTCGGCCGAAATCACCGCCTGATGCCCAAGCGCTTCGAACTGCTGGTTTTCGACTGGGACGGCACCCTCATGGACTCGGCGGCGGTGATCGTGGAGTCGCTGCAGGCCGCCTGCACGGATCTCGGGCTACCCGTGCCGTCCGAGGAGAAAGCCCGCTTCATCATCGGCCTCGGCCTCAATGATGCGATGGCCAACGTGCTTCCGGGACTCGACCCCGCGCATTATCCGCGTGTCGCCGAACGTTACCGTCATCACTTCTTCCTGCGTGACAGCGGCACGACCCTGTTTCCCGGCGTCGCGGAAGCCATAAGGGAACTGCACACGGCGGGCTTCCTGCTGGCGATTGCGACAGGCAAGAGTCGCCACGGACTGGACCGCGCGTTGGAGTCGACTGAGCTTGGGCCATACTTTCATGCGACGCGCTGCGCCGACGAAGGGTTCTCCAAACCGCATCCGGGGATGCTCTCGAACCTGATGGCGGAGCTGGGCGTAAGCGAACAAAGAACGCTCATGATCGGCGACACCACTCATGACATGGAAATGGCGCGGAATGCGGGGGTGGCGCGACTTGCCGCCGCTTACGGCGCGCATCCCAGGCGCGAGCTGCTCGCCTACGAACCCGTGGCCTGCGTCGAGAAAATCGTGGAACTGCGGACCTGGCTGATGGCGCACGCGTGATCTCCGGCCCGCCGCTCGGTGGTTTCCACTCTGGACGAAAGGGGGGCACCGGCGAGAAATAACGGGATTATTCCGCGTTATAATTTTCGAGCTTTCCCGTACAGACAACCTCCCGCCCGCAACACGCTAAGCCGCGCGACGACAGAGACACTCACAATACAAGGGTGTAGACCATGGCTGATCAAGAATCACTCAATTCCGAGAACAACTGGGAGCGCAGGACGCTCGAAAAAGTCGCGTTGGCGGCAATTCAGGAACAGCGCCGCGCGCGGCATTGGGGAATTTTCTTCAAGCTGCTCTTGTTTATTTACCTTTTTGCCCTGCTGTTTATCGGCATGGGGTGGCTGGGCAAGAAAGACGCGTTGCCCGGCAAGCACACTGCGCTGGTCGAACTCCGCGGTGTGATCGGGCCGGATGGCGCGGCGAGTGCGGACAACATCACGACCGGTCTGCGGGATGCGTTCAAGGACAAGCGCACGCAGGGCGTGATCCTGCGTATCAGCAGTCCGGGCGGAAGTCCCGTCCAGGCGGGCAGCATCAATGACGAAATCCGCAGGCTGCGCGCGAAGTACCCCAATATTCCCATCTATACGGTGGTGGAAGATATCTGTGCCTCGGGGGGGTACTACGTCGCCGTCGCTACCGACAAGATCTACGTCGACAAGTCGAGCATCATCGGCTCGATCGGCGTATTAATGGACGGATTCGGCTTCGCCGGCGCGATGGAAAAGCTGGGCATAGAGCGCAGATTGCTCGCTGCCGGAGAAAACAAGGGGTTTCTCGATCCATTTTCGCCGATCCAGGAATCGCAGAAAGCACATGCTGAACAGATGCTGAATGAGATCCACCAGCAGTTCATCAACGTCGTGCGGCAGGGGCGGGGCAAGCGGCTTAAAGAAACACCGGAAATGTTCTCGGGTTTGTTATGGATCGGGCAAAAGAGCGTGGAACTCGGGCTGGCCGACGCGCTCGGCGGCGTCGATTACGTCGCACGTGAGGTCATCAAGGCCGAAGAAATCGTCGATTTCACGCCGCGGGAAAATATCGCCGAGCGCGTCGCCCGGCGTTTCGGCGCGGCCATGGCCGAGACTCTCGTGAAGCTTGGTGCCGCGGGCGGCCTCACCGTGCGCTGAGTCGTTACAGCGATACCAACAGCATTAACATACAGCGGACTTTCGGCTGTCCGGGGGAGGGGGTTCTTTTCCTCTTTTAAGATAGTATACTGGTTCACTACTGCAGATCCGCAGTAAGGCAGTGAGCGTTGATCTAGGCGGGAAGGGAGGATCACTTGGGGAAGTCTCGCTTTAGGCTCAAGCAGTCCGCGATTCTTGCGGCAAGCATATCGCTGCTTTTCTCCGATCCCACCGCATGGGCCAACCCGACGGGCCCCCAGGTCGTTAATGGCACGGTCGGTTTCCAGCGTCCGAACGCCGGCACCCTGAATGTCAGCAACTCGCCGGGCGCCATCATCAACTGGCAGGGCTTTTCGATCGGCGCCAGTGAAGTTACCCGCTTTATCCAGCAGTCTTCGTCCAGCGCGGTGTTGAACCGCGTCGTAGGCGCGGACATCTCCCAGTTACACGGGCAACTCCTTTCCAACGGTCGCGTCTTCCTGATCAATCCCGCCGGTATTATCGTCGGCCCGGGCGCGGTGATCGACACCGCCGGGTTCGTCGCGTCCACGCTCAACATGATGGATGCGGATTTCCTCGCGGGAAAACTGAAATTCCAGGGCGATGCGAATTCCGGCTCGATCGTGAACCAGGGCTGGATTCGTACTTCATACGGTGGCCAGGTCATCCTCGTCGCCCCGAATATCGAGAATTCCGGATTGATCCACACCCCGGGAGGCGAATTGCTGCTGGCCGCGGGGCAGAAACTCGCGATCACGAGCCTCGATCTTGACGGTGTGCAGTTCGAGGTCCAGGCGCCGACCGATTCCGTGTTGAATGTCGGCAAACTTCTGGCCGACGGCGGCGCGGTAGGGGTATTCGCCGGAACGCTGCGGCACAGCGGCGAGATTCGCGCCAATGCGCTGGTTTATGACGAAGCGGGACGCGTCATCCTCAAGGCGCAAAATGAAATCCAGATTGCGTCGGGGAGCAGTTCCGCTGCCGACGGGAAGAGCGGCGGTAGCGTAACCGTTCAATCGAGCGACGGGCTCACTCGCGTCGCCGGCAACATCTCTGCGCAAGGTACCGCCGGGCAGGGTGGCAACATCAGGATTCTGGGCGATCGCGTCGCCATCGTCGAAAACGCGACATTGAACGTTTCGGGAACGTCAGGTGGCGGGTCGATCCTCGTGGGCGGCGACTTCCAGGGTGCCAATCCGGCGATACAGAATTCAGTGAATACGTTTGTCGGTGCGGGCGCCACGCTGCGTGCCGATGCCACGGAATCGGGGGACGGCGGCCGCATCATCGTCTGGTCGGACGACAAGACCCAGTTCTACGGCGATCTGAGTGCGCAGGGCGGCCCACAAGGCGGCGACGGCGGCTTCGCGGAAGTCTCGGGCAAACAGAACCTGATCTTCGCGGGTGGCGCCGATCTCGGCGCGCCCAAGGGCAAGCTCGGCACGCTGCTGCTCGATCCGCTCGACCTGTACGTCTTCGGCGATACCCCCCCATCGCCGCCGGATGGCGGCGGCGACGCCACGATCATCAACGAAAGCACGGATTTCCCGGGTAATGCGGCGACAGTTTCGCCGACGACACTGGCCGGGATCACGGGCAACGTTTCGCTCTTCGCGTCCCGCTACATGCGGATCAGCGACGACATCACCCTCACCGGGGCGGGGCAGGGGTTGAGCGCCCAGGTTGGTGCGTACACGCCGCCCGCCTTGCCGGATCCGCTCGCACAGAGCACGGCAGTGCCGAACGGGCGGCTGGAGGTGGAAGCCAACATCACCACCGCGGGCGGCGCGGTATCGCTCGTCGCGCCGACCATCCAGAGTTTTTCGGGATCGACGATCACGACGGGTGGGGGTGCCATCAGCCTCAATACCTCAGGCTCGACCATCCAGGCCTCGGGCCTGTCGCTCGACGCGGGCAGCGGCGCGGTTACCGCCACCTCCAGCAGCTCAATTCAACTCAATGCGGTCACCGGCGGCAGTTTCACCGCGACGGCGCCGGGTTCCATCGACGTCTTCGGTGCGATCACCACCAGCGGCGGGGCGGTATCGTTGGCTTCCAGCGGCAGTTTCGTGCGGATCTTCGATGGCGCCATGACGGGCGGTGG
Organism: Betaproteobacteria bacterium; assembly: GCA_016202605.1. Taxonomy (GTDB): domain Bacteria; phylum Pseudomonadota; class Gammaproteobacteria; order Burkholderiales; family SG8-41; genus DSOT01. The sequence goes on along the minus strand of JACQOJ010000116.1, from coordinate 23,158 downwards.
GAGCGTGACCCTTACCGGGGCGTCGTCAGTCCAGAACTTCGGCACGATTGCATCGGGCGCGGGCAACGTTTCACTTTCGGGCACCAGCGTGACCGGCGGCACGATCGACACCAGTGGCAACGCGACGCTGACCGCAAGCAGAGGCAACATCAGTGCGACCGTCAATAATGCCGGCAGTGTCATTGCGAACGCCAGCCATGATTCTTCCAGCGCGTCCGTCAGCCTTTTTTCCCAGACGGTACTGAACGCCGCGGACGTAAAGGCGACCACGACAAACTGCTTCAGCAATGGTTCGTGCAGCGGAGCGACGATTTTTCTGAGCGGCGACCAGGGAGTAAACGTCGGGACGGTCACCGCGACCGCCCCCGCCAACTTCGTGAACCAGGTGAGCTTCGGCGATACCTACGCGGATCCGCGTTTTGAAAGCATCAACGAGAGAGTGACCATAATCTCCAGCAACGGTCCGATCCGTGCGATGAGCAGCAGCTCATCGGTCACCGCAGCCGATGTGGAACTGTCTACAGGCACGCTGTCCGGTGGCGGGATCGGACAACTTGGCGCAACACCGCTTCCAATGAAAGTGGATGTCGAACGTACATTCACCTTCAAGCCCAACGGCGAGTTCAACGTCGAACTTACCGGCAGCGGCCCCAACAATCTGGTGATGGAAATAGGTGTCGCGCCGGCCGGCGGGCCCGGCTATACCGGCACGCTCACCAAGACCGACCAGATTACATTGAATGTGACTGGAACAAGCGATACGGTAACTGCAAGCACCTTCAACGTGGCAAGCGGATTCGATCAACGGGTCTTGAACAACAGCCCCGGGATCAGCCTCTTCGTTCCCAACGGCAAGCTCGTCGCCAACGATGTAAAAGTGCCCGCCGGCGACGTCACCGGGGCGTCCTCGCCCAGCGCCCGCCGCAACTGCGACGTGTTCGGTGGTATGTCGTGTCCGCCGGCAATCATTATCGAGCCTTTGAGCGTCACTTTACGGTCTGACCAGGCGCTGCAGGTTGACAGCTACATTCGCGCCAGCGGCACGGTCGCCAAACAGACGACGTTCCGTTCCGATAACGCAGGCGTAACCCTTGGGACGATCGCCGGGAATCGAGATGGCATCACCGTATTCGGTCGCGGGGATATTTCCATTGCGGACCTGACTACCACCGGATTCGCCTCCGTCACTTCGAGCCCGTTCTTCCCCGCGACGGGAAGTATCACCATCACGAGATTGAGCGCCAACAGTGGTACTTCCGTGTCCGCCGGCAATGGCGACGTTACCGTCGGCTTGATCGATACGCTCGGGGGCACCGGTAGCGTCACCATCAGCGCAAACGCGGGGACCGTGCAAGCCGCGGCAAACGTGAATGCGGTTGAAGTCCAGTCCGCCGGCGCGGTCAACATCAGCGCAACTGCGATCGCAAGCACCAGCACCAATCCGCTCGATGTCATCGGCTCCTCAGTTTCGCTCACGAGCCAAAGCGGGGGAACCATCGGTTCCGCCGGCACGCCCGTCGTCGCCAGGACCAATACGCTCACGGTCAATGCCGGCGCCAATTTCAACGTCGATACCGGTACGGTCGATATCCTCAACCTTACCCTCACTGCCGATCCCATGGCCGTGGGAAATAACGGACTGGCGCGCGTCACCTCAAATGGCCAGACTTACAACTTCGCCAGCGACGGCGCAAACTTCACCCTGGGGGGCGCCAATTTCCCCATGGTGCCGGCCACGCAGTTCGCCGGAGGGACACTGAGCTTCACGGCGACCTCGGGCAACCTGACGTTGAACGCCCTGGATTTCAGCGCCAGCAACGGGAACTTTTCCGCCGCTACCAGCGGCAATCTTGCAAATATCACGCAAACGGCCGCCCAAGCGGTTAATCTCGGCACCGGTGTATTGACGCTGAAGGCGGACGGCAACGTTGCGCTGGAAGGCGTGAATGCCGGAGGGCTGAACGTTGCAAACGCCACGTCCATTGTCGGCTCTGGTTGCAGTACTACTTTTGGACCGTGCGGCGTCACCAGCTTTACGGCGAATCAGACGCTGATCGGCACTGGAACCTGGACGGTGACGTCGCGCGGCGCGATCACCACCGGGGCATTGCAGGTGGCGGGGATCGACTTCACCACTAACGGATCGGGCAATATCACCACGGGCGCAATCGGAACGGCGGGCACCCCCGCTTCGAGTGTGTCCATGTCGACCACGTCCGGTTCCGGCGGAAGTGTCCAGATCAACGGTCCGGTCGAAGCCGACAGCTTCACCGTATCCGCGCGCGGCAACGTGACGATCGGCACGGGCAGCCTGCCGACAGATCAGGCTAATCTGATCATCAACGCCAGCAATACCGACGCCGCCTCAATTGATCTTTCAACGCAGGCAGGGACGATAACGGTAAACGGCGCCCTCAATGCCTCCAGTGTCACGCTGACCTCGCCGACCGCGATTGCTGCCGGCAACATCAACCCCACGGCGGCATCGCCCACGAGCATCACGTTTAGATCCACGTCGGCGGTGGACATCTCGACCGGCTCGCTCGACGCCAAGAGCGTGGTCGCGCAGTCGGCCTGTTTCTTCTATTGTCCGCCCGGAGACATCACTATTAACGGCGCCATCGGTGGAAACACGTTGGCGACCACGGTTTCACTGGACGGGGCGAACGGCAGTGTCCTCTCCATAGCGGGACCGGTCTCTCTCGATCCGGCTGTCGCCACCAACTTGTTCATGCAATCCAGCGGCGCGATCACGCTGGGTGGTGCGCTGACTTCCGGCACCGACCAGAATTTCAGAATTTTTGCGGGAACGACCCTGACCGGCACCGGGGGCGATCCGCTGGGCGTGGTGACGGCGGGCGACGGATCGAGCATCACCTTGCGGGCATCCAACTCGAACATAGCGACGCCGTTCCAATTCACCTCGATCGACGCGGGCGCTTCCGGATCTGTGACGATCAATGCGCCGGCCGGGATTATCCAGACCCTGGCAACCGGTTCCGGCGGCGGGATCAAGGTTGCAACCGTCAATTTGAGTGCCACGAGTACCGGTTCGGCGATCGTTGGACCGGGCGGCTTCGCGCCGCTGCCGCTCACGCTGCGCGAAACGTCCGACCTCACCTTGAACGCAGGTGGCAGCATAAACGTCGATCGCGTCGGGGCGAGCGGCGTGCCCCTGCTGTCCAATCTTGATATTACTCGCAGCAGTAGTTTTGCTGCCGTGAGCCTGACCGGATTCGCGGCCGGTCAGGCCGTGACGATCAGCAACGATACGATGGGAGGTGGCGCGAACGTCGATTTGATCAACACTTCCGGAACGCCGCTCAATTTTACATATCGGAACACCGACAGCACGAACGGCAATTTGACGGTAACCGGCACTGGAATCGCCACCAAGGGCGGGAACGTATTCCTCAGCGCCACCCAGAATCTTACAACCGGCGCGATTGACACGAAATCCGGCGTCGCGATGGTACCCGATGGCTCCATCACCTTGCAGGCCAGCCAGGCGCTTGACATCAGCGGGACGGTTGATTCCGGTGCGGCGGGAATTAACGGTTCAGCGGCGGGAATCAGCGGGGCGGGGCAGTTGGTCTCAACGTCAGCAAACAGCGTAACACTGACTGCAAATTCCGGAAATATCGGGACGAGCGGCACGCCGCTCGCAGTCTCGGCGCCGACAGTGACACTTCGAGCGACCGGATCCAACCCGAGCGGCAACGTCTTCTCAGCGCTGACCGGGACCAACAACCTGACACTGGACGCGGACGACGGTTTCACGGTTACGTCTTCAGTTCCCCTGAGCACGCTTAATCTCACTACGTTTAGCACCGGCGTGGGACCGGTGAGTCTCACTACCGACACCAGCCAGAATTTCGGCTTTGTGCGCAATGGCACGACGCTGGACATTACCGGGGTGACGTCCACGGCGCCGCTCACTTCGTTCACGCTCACCACGATCGGCAGTCTCACAACGAAAGGCAGTATCGCCGCCAACAATCTAACCCTTAATGCGAGCGGCGGAACGCTGATGCTCGACGGGTCAGCGGGCGCGCTGACGCTTTCCAATGTGACCCAGGACTTGGACGGTCAGAACGTCGTTATCACGGGTACGGTAAACGCCAGCGCGACGAGCAGCCAATCCATTTTCGGCAGTTCAAGCGTGAATTTCACCGGCACGGGTACATTATCGAGTGGAGGCAGCCAGAGCATCGATAGCTTTGGGAATGTTGACATCACGTCCCAGGGCGGGGCAATCAATATCACCGGCATCAGCCAGTTCATTGGGGCTGATGGCAATCTCACCTTCTCCGCAGCGGGCGGCGCGATCACCGGCAGCGGTGCTAATCAAACCGTAAGAGGCGATGGCTCAACCTCCGTGATCACGCTGCAGGGAGGTAGCGCGGCGGGTCAATCCGTGACCTTCTCCGCGTCAGGTAGCCAGCTCTTCCAGACTCCGGACCTTACTTCCAGCTCGATACGATTGCTCGGCGGCGGAGGAACGGATGCCGCAGCGAGCATCGTTTATACGGGTACGGGAACACAGAATGTCCAAGGTGGAGATGTCATTCTCACGGCCGGCACGGCCGCGGGCGCTGCAGCGACCATCAGCACGGCAACCGGCAGCCAGCTTGTCCGCGCCAATCGCGACATCAAGCTGACGGCGGATGCTGCAGAAGCAAAGATTGTCAGCACGAGCGGATCCGATCAGCAGGTCGGTGAAAGCAGGTGCGTACCCGTCACCTTCGGCTGTTCGCCTCAGCCCTATCGGACCGACAACGTCATTCTTCAAGGGGGCACCGGCGTCGAGGCGGCGATTACCGCGACCGGATTCCAGAAGGTTCAGGCTGACTTGAGCATTCAAGTGCTGGGCGGCACAGGCGTGGGGGGCGCGGCGCGCATTGAGACCACCAGCGCGACTCAGGAGCAACGCATAGGGTGCGGCGCGAGTGGGTCGAACGAATTTTGCACCAGCACGTTGGATAGTTTGACGCTCGTAGCGGGGGCGAACGGCGCTTTTGCGCAGGTCGTAACACCCGGAGTCCAGCGCATGCTGGGCACGTCGAATTTGACGCTCACCGGTCATGCCGACAACGGCGGCTATGCGCGGATCAGCAGCGCCGGAACCCTTCAGACCATCCAGTTCGGCAATACGGCACTTACGGCAGGTCAAGGGGCCGGATCGGATGCGGAGATCATCTTCTCCGGTACAGGATTGCCATTCCAGGATTCCCAGACGCTCAATTTCAGCGGCCTGACGCTCACCGGCGGTGGAACGGCTGGCGGCAACACGGCGGTCGCGCGCATCTCGTCTTCTGACACGAGAACGGATCAGAACGCGCAGCGGATCACCGCCTTTGGCACCATCCAGCTTACGGGAGGCGCCGGGCCCGATTCGGTCACTCAAATTACGACGGCCGGGCGGCAAAATTTGAGTTTGGGCTCGGTGACCATGAAGGGAGGCACCGGCAGCGGTTCATTCGCGCGAATCAATACGCCGGCAATGCAGACGTTGAGCTTCAGTTCACTCACGCTGGACAACAGCGCACTCACCACCGGCAGCGGGTCCTATGCGAAAGTGGACTCCGGCGACTCGCAGGCCTTGTTCGGCGGAAGCATTACGTTGAAGGCGGCCGGTGTGGGTGAAACGACCATCGACAATGCCGGCGCCATCATCGAAGGTCATTCGCAGTCCTTCTCCGGCAGTGCGATATCGATGGCCGGAGGGGCAGGTACCACGGGGAATACTTCCGATGCGGTGATGCGCAATCTCTCCGGAAGCCAGTCCGTGTCGGCAAGCAACATCACCCTCCAGGGTGGACACCAGCATTCCACAACCGGCATCCTGAATCTGGGCACCGGGACGCAGACCATTTCCGGGAGCGGCGGCATAACGCTCTTGTCGGATCCGATTACAGTGCCGGCCCATGCCGACGCGTTTGTTCTGATCCACAATCAGCCCGCAACGCTCCAGACCATCTCCGCTTCGAGCGGCGGCGTAAGACTTGATAACAGCGGCGACGGAAGGGTGGAGATTGCTTCGGGTACGCGTGATCCAAGTACAAACGCGATTCTCACAACCGGCGATCAGAAGGTGACCGCCCGCTACGTTGAGGTCACTACCAGCGCGGGAACCGGCAGTTCCACGCTGTCGGCGACCGGCAACCAGGCGATACGAACCACCAGCCAGAATGCCTCTGGCGAGAGCGTGGTGGTGGCGGCCATGGGTTCGGGCACGGCGAAGATCGAATCCGGCGCGAGCCAACTGCTTGAAATCGGCTACCCCGGCTTCATGCAGGGGTTCGGCGGAAACGGGGTGCTGTCCATAGGGCAGGCGAATACTTCCACGGCCGCCGGCGATTCGCTCGTGCTGGCCACCGACCAGTCGGTGTTCGCCGGCTCGATCCTGGTCCAGGGCCCGTCCGGCGCGAGCAAGATTTCCAAGTTGAGCGCCACCAACACCCAGACGATCAGCACGCTCCTCGGCGGAATCGATGTCCTTGGTGGCGCAGGCACCGATTCGCTGGCAACGATCGACCCCGTGATGCAGACGATTCTTGCGAACGATACCATCGCGCTTGTCGGCGGGCCGGGACCGGGCACCAACGCGGATGCGTCGATCGTGGGCAGCGGAACCCAGACCATATTTTCGACGAACGGCGACATAACGCTCACTGGAGGCGCGACTGCCGGCTCCGATGCCTTCATCAGCACCGCTGGTTTCGCGCAGACGATAAGCACCGTGGGCACCCTCACGTTGACCGCAAACGTTGGAAGCGCTTCGATCTCCAATGGCGGAGGGATTGTGGCCGCCGCGCCGTTCACGTGCGGAGTCGGCTGCGTTCTGGCACCGGCACCGGCGACAACGGCGCTCATTGACACAACCTCCCTGATCCTGCCGTTGAGCGAAAATCAAGCGAGCACGTTGTTCGAGACCACCGCAGAGGGTCAACAAGACGAGTTTTTGTTGGGAAGGAAGATCCCGATATGTCGTTGAACGGCTCGTCCCGGCGATGGGCGCTAAGCGCGAGCGGCATACTTCTTTTTTTGCTCACGTTGGTAACCGGATACGGGGTCGCGATTGCGGCACAGCCGGCCGGTGAAGTCATCCACGCGCAGGGCATAACGAGCGCACAACAGCCGGGGGAAAGCCCGCGCTTTGTCGCCAAAGGCGATCCCCTGCACGAGGGCGACATTGTCAGCACGGGGGAACGGGGATTCGCGGTCATCGGGCTGCGCGACGGCAGCAAGATGACGCTGCGGCCCAATACCACTTTCGTCATCGACAAATTCAGTCATGGTGCCGGAGAAGAATCGGCGCTGCTGAGACTGGTGAAGGGCGGCGTGCGGGCATTGACCGGTCTCATCGGCAAACGCAATCCGCAGGGGATGCGGGTCAGCACTGCGACAGCGACGATCGGAATCCGCGGCACGGGCTTTGATGCCCGGATATGCGGCAACGAGTGCGCCGAAGAAATTCGCAGCGCCCAGAAGGACACCGGCATCGCGGGAGCGCTCATCGTCGCGCGGGTGGCGGTGGTGTCGGGCACAGCGTCGATTGTCGGGCAGGACGGCCAAGTGCGCGCTGTGACTAAGGGCGCGCCGCTTCTCAGCGGCGAAACCGTGCGCACCGACAAGGGCTCCTATGCCGTGCTCGCGTTCCGCGACCGGTCGAAGGTCACGGTCGTTGCCGAGTCGGAATTCAAGCTGGAGAACGTGCGATTCAGTGGTGCGCAGGCCGACAGCGGTAACTTCGTCGTCAGGGTTGTCAAGGGAGGCGCGCGCGTGCTAACGGGTCTGCTCGCCAAGCGCGAACCGAAGTCCGTGCAGCTCAACATGATCACGGCGATCGTCGGTATCCGCGGCACCGGCTTCGACAACCGGCTGGCGCTCGATTGCGTAGCTGGCGCGTGCTCCGAGGCGGCGTTTGCCTATACGTGGGAAGGGGCAATCGCGATCATAGTCGGACAGCGGGAGCTGCTGGTCCCGCTGGACCGCGCCGGCGTGTTCAACCCGGCCCGGGATCGCCTGGTGCTGCTTGATCGCGTGCCGCAGTTCTTCCTCGATGAGACCGCTCCGCGCCCGGACAAGGTCGAGGTCGATTTCGACAATCTCTTCGGCGCGGTGAGCGTCGAAGCATACCGGCCCGGGGTCTACGTGACAATGCGTGATGGCCACGTCGATTTCGCGGGACGGGCCGGTTCCATCGATCTTGGGCCCGGTGAATCGGGTTACCTCGCCGACGGTCAGGGCATACCGGTGCGCCTGACGCAAACGCCGCCGTTCATCACCTCCGACCCGTCGCCGATACCGGAAACCTTCGACGAGCAGAGCATCCGTCTGCTTGACGTTCTGAATCCGGGCGGCGGCCCCGGCAGCTTGATTTGCGAGATCTGATGAGCAAACCCACACCAGGAATGTTTTCGATGCTTCGGAAGGGGCTGATGTTCGCTGCGCTGTCCACGGTCGCCGGCACTGCATGGTGCCAGACGGCGCCGTCGGCGGGTGAAGCGGTGCTGCTGGAGGTTACGCGGTTCGTCGTCGAGGGCGACAATCCGTTGTCCGCGTCGGAAACCGACGCCATCCTCGCGCCGCATCGCGGAGCCCACAAGAGCCTTTCGACGCTGGAGGCGGCGGCGCTCGCGCTGGAGAGCGCGATCCGGGAACGGGGCTTCGCGTTCCATCGGGTGATCGTGCCCGCGCAACGGCCCGCTGCCGGCGAACTGAAGCTGCAGGTGCTGAGTTTCCCGCTGAACGAAATCACGGTATCCGGAAACCAACATTTCTCCACTGAAAACATTCTGCAAAGTGTTCCCGCCCTGCAAACCGGAAAGTCGCCTGATGTGCGCGAACTCGGGCGCCAACTGAGCCTCGCCAACGAGCATCCCTCCAAGCGTCTGACGATCAACATCAAGGAGAGCCGCAAGAAGGATGCGCTGGATGCTGAAATGCGCGTGCGTGATGTGCCCACCTCGCAGTTTTTTGTGGGGCTCACCGGGCACACGCGGGACTTCGACAATACGATCAACCAGAACACGGGCTATACGCGACTCACTGCGGGCTACCAGCACAGCAACCTGTTCGACCGCGACCATGTCCTGACGCTCGCTTACACGACTTCGCCGGAGTACATAAGCCGCGTAACCCAGCTGGGCGCTTTTTACTGGATGCCGTTCTATGGCTACAACACGACCGTAAACGCGTACTACACGCGTTCGGACGTTGACAATGGCACAGTCGGTCTCGCGGGACAGAGCTTTGACGTGAGCGGGCGCGGTGAATTCTGGGGCGCGAGGCTTACTTACGCGCTTCCGAAATTCGGCGACATCGGCCATCATGTATCCGTCGCGCTGGACGACCGTTATTTCGAAAGCAGCGTCGCGTTTGTGGGCACGGCGCTGCCGTCGACGGCCGTCGGCACCCGTCCCGTTTCGTTGCGCTACACTGCCCGCCGCGAGCAGGCACAGACCGCCATCGGGGCATACGGCGAGTACGTCGTCAATACCGGCGGAGGCCGTTCCAACAGCGCCTCGGACTACGACACCGCCCGTGCCGGCGCGGATCGCAACTGGGAAGCTTTCCGTTGGGGGATAGACGCCAGTCATGCCCTGCAAGCGGGGTGGACGCTGGTTGGCAAGTATCGCGCCCAGTATGCGCATGAACCGCTTGTACCTGGCGAACAGTTCGGCGTCGGCGGTGCGGCATCGGTCCGCGGCCTGCGGGAGCGCGAAACGACCGGAGATCGCGGGTACTTCATCAATCTGGAAGCGCATGGACCGGATCTGGGCGCCGGGATCCTGCCGTTCGTCTTTTACGATCACGGCAGCCGCACTCACGTCGCGCAAGTCGTCGGCATACCTACCCGGGATAATGCATCCAGCATCGGTGTCGGCGTGCGTTGGAGCTGGATGAAACGGCTCGACGTGAGCGCGACCTACGCCAACGTGCTGAATGGAGTCGGTGGAGGCACGCCGCGCGGCCACGACAAGCTGCTCTTCTCGGCCTTCTACCGCTTCTGAGCGATCGCTGAACGGTAGTCGGGGAGCGCGAGCCTCCCGACGCTATGATCCGCTGTAAAGCAGGAATACGGTCGGTCGGCGGTTAAGAGCCGGCAGTTTCCTCCTCCACGCAACCACCGCCTGCGTAAGCACTGTTTCGGTCGGGAGGGTGATGTCCGTCGCGAGGCAGAGCAGCGTATCATCGTGGCACGCTTCGATCAGCGCCCGCAGCAGCGCGTCATTCCGATACGGTGTCTCGATGAAGATCTGCGTTTCGTCGTTACGCGCCGACTCGCGCTCGAGCCCCACGATCCTTGCCCGGCGTTGCCGCGCCTCCACCGGGAGATAGCCGTGAAACGCAAAACGCTGGCCGTTCAGCCCCGAGGCCATCAGCGCGAGCAGCACTGCCGAGGGCCCCACCAGCGGCACGACGCGAACGCCGCGTGCATGCGCGAGTTTCACCAGTGTCGCGCCGGGATCGGCGACGGCGGGGCAGCCGGCTTCCGACATCAACCCCCAGTCCTGTCCGGCGCGCAGGGGGTCGAGCAGATCAGGGAGCTCGTCGTCAGTCGTGTGCTCGTCAAGCACCCGAAAATCAAGACTTCGCAGTGGGTGCGGGTGGCCGGCCGCCTTGAGGAATTGCCGCGCGCTCTTCGGGTTTTCCACGATGAAGCGGGTGAGCCCGGAGAGCACGCGCAACGTCGAGCTTGGGAGAAAGGGACCGGGATCGCTGCCGCCAAGCGCGGTTGGAATTAGATAAAGCGTGCCTGTTCCGGGCATCGTGGCAGCCTGGATGACTTCGATGCCCTCGTTCCTGAGCATCGTGATAAGCCGTGTCAATGGCAGACCCGGCAACGCCGTCGGGTCATCGCTTGACACATGCTCCACCAACGCAATACCCAGGCCTTCGATCTTGGCACTGCCTGCGCAGTCATAGGGTTGCTCCCGCGCCAGGTAGCGCTCGATGTGCGCGTCAGTGAACTCCCGGAAAGTCACGGTCGTCGGGACGTTGACGATCTGCCGGCGCCCTGTGGGACCGTCGCACACACACAAAGCGGTATGGAAGATGACCGTCCTGCCGCGCATCGCACGCAACTGTGCGACTGCTGATGCATGGTCGCCCGGCTTACCCAATTGCACTTCGTCCAGGACCGCAACCTGATCGGACCCGATGACCAGTGCCGCGGGGTGAAGGCGCACTCCGGCACGCGCCTTGAGCTCCGCCAGGCGTAGCGCCGTCTGGACGGCGCTTTCTCCGGTCCGCGGCGTTTCGTCTACGTTGGGCGCCATTACTTCGAACGCGATTCCCAGCCTTTCGAGCAACGCCCGCCGATAGGGAGAGGTCGAGGCAAGGATCAGGCGCCGGGAATTCAATGGAGTAGCGGCGCGGCAGCACGGAAGGCCGGCACCGAATATGCTAAGTGTCTGCTAGACTTGGCTTTTCCGCGCTTTTTCTTTGACACGGTGAAGCAAAAATATTATCATGCCCGGCTTATGTCTGAACAGACTGTCGTAGATAGTCTGGAATTTGCCAGGGCCGCGCGGGAAATATGCGGCAGCATGGCGGTAGCGAGCTTGACCCGCCTGCAGGATTGCCTGTTCGACACCGGCGGCACTGTCGATTTCCGGTTGAAAGGCGGCCGGGACGGCCGGGGGCGACCGGTATTGATTCTGGAAGTCAACGGCTTGCTCCACCTGCAGTGCCAGCGTTGCTTGGGGCTGCTGGAGTATCCGCTGCATTTGTCTAACACGCTGACCCTTCTGAAGCGCGGCGAAAATCCGGGTGCCGAAGCGGAAGACCCGAATGCCTCCGATTTCATCGAGGCAAGCAGCGAACTGGATATGGCGGCGCTGGTTGAGGACGAAATCCTGCTCAGCCTGCCGCTCGTACCTCGGCACCCTGATGAACGCTGCCAGAGCGTGCTCAGCACGAGGCAGCATGATGGCGCCGGACCGCACGCGTTTTCAAAGCTGGCGGCACTGAAGAAAATTTGAGATTATCATTCAAGGAGTACCGCAATGGCAGTACAGCAAAACAAGAAGTCCCCGTCGAAGCGCGGCATGCACCGCTCGCACGACTTCCTGACGAATCCGCCGCTGGCGGTGGAACCCACCACCGGCGAGGTTCACCTGCGACACCACATCAGCCCGAACGGCTATTACCGCGGCAAGAAAGTCGTCAAGACCGGGGGCGAGTAACCGCGTTCGCTTTGACCGGGCGCATTAACCCATCGGGCGTGCCTGACAACGACGACAAAGGGCACGCCAGAGGAGGCTTCCCGATGGATGTGACCGTTGCCATCGACTGCATGGGTGGCGATCATGGTGCACACGTCACGGTGCCGGCGGCGCTGGCCTATCTGGACCGCGATCCGCGGACATCGTTCATACTGACCGGCCGGCAGGATGTCATCGAGCGCGAACTGCAGCGTGCATCGGCCGCTGCCGGCAAACGCATCCGGGTGCGCCATGCGACAGAAATCGTCTCGATGGGTGAACCCCCGGCGCTGGCGCTGCGCGGAAAGAAGGACTCATCGATGCGCGTGGCGATAGACCTGGTCAAGAGCGGTGAGGCGCATGCCTGCGTCAGTGCCGGAAATACCGGGGCGCTGATGGCGATTTCGCGTTTCGTCCTGAAAACCCTGCCCGGCATCGACCGACCGGCAATCACGAGCATCCTGCCCACGCTCAAGGGGCACACATACGTGCTCGATCTTGGCGCCAACGTCGACTGCACCGCGGAACATCTTCTGCAGTTCGGCGTCATGGCTTCGGAACTGGTGGCTTCAGTGGAGCACAAGGAACGCCCGACCGTGGGCCTGCTCAATGTGGGCGAGGAAGATATCAAGGGCAACGAAGTCGTCAAGCAGGCTGCCGATCTGCTGCGCGCCAGCGGTCTCAATTTCTCCGGCAACGTCGAGGGCGACGACATTTACATGGGAACGACGGATATCGTCGTGTGCGACGGTTTTGTGGGAAACGTCGCGCTGAAGGCCTCGGAAGGTCTCGCCCAGATGCTTTCGACGTACCTGCGGGAAGAATTCAGCCGCAACTTTCTCACCAGGCTCTGCGGCTTGATCACGCTGCCGGTTATCGGCGCGTTCAAGCGCCGGGTCGATCCCCGGCGCTACAACGGAGCGACGCTGCTTGGATTGCGGGGGATCGTGATCAAGAGCCATGGCTCGGCCGACGCGTTCGCGTTTGGCTTCGCGATCGACCGTGCCGTGGAAGAAGCGCGGACCGGTGTGCTCGTGCATATTGCCGAGCGCATGTCATCGATACAGAAAAGCGCGGCGTAATGAATTTTTCCCGAATCGTCGGCACCGGCAGTTATCTCCCGTCCAGGATTCTGACGAACCGGGATCTCGAGCGCATGGTCGATACCAGCGACGAATGGGTATTCACGCGCACCGGGATCCGGCAGCGACATGTCGCGGCGGACAACGAGAACGCGAGCGATCTGGCGCTTGCCGCGAGCCGCAGGGCGATAGAGGCCGCCGGAATCACGCCGCGGGACATCGATCTCATCGTCGTCGCGACCACGACGCCCGACATGGTGTTTCCGAGCACGGCCTGCATTTTGCAGGCGAAACTCGGGATCAAGGGCTGTCCCGCCTTCGACATGCAGGCGGTATGCAGCGGTTTCGTATACGGGATCGGCGCCGCCGATCAGTTCATGCGTTCCGGGCAATACCGTCATGCGCTGGTCGTGGGCGCCGAAGTCTACTCCCGCATCCTGGACTGGAAAGACCGTTCAACATGCGTGCTGTTTGGCGACGGGGCAGGGGCTGTAGTGCTCAAGGCGGACACCGCACCCGGGATCATGTCCTGCCATCTCCACGCGGACGGCAGTTACGCCGACATCCTGTCGGTTCCGGGCACGGTGCGCGGCGGCGAAGTCAGCGGGAGGCCGCTGCTCAAGATGGAGGGCGGCACCGTCTTCAAGTTTGCCGTCAAAGTGCTCGGGGAAGTCGCCGAGGAAGCGCTCGCCGCGAACAACCTCGCGAAAAGCGACATCGACTGGCTGATCCCGCACCAGGCGAACATTCGCATCATTCAGGCAACTGCCAGGAAACTGGGTCTCAGCATGGAAAAGGTGGTCACGACCGTTGACCGTCACGCGAATACTTCGGCGGCCTCGGTCCCGCTTGCACTTGATGAAGCCGTGCGCGACGGACGCATTCGCGCCGGCCAGCATGTGCTGTTGGAAGGCGTGGGCGGGGGCTTCACGTGGGGCTCGGTACTGATAAAGTGGTGAGAACAGGTCGATGAAATTTGCGTTGGTGTTTCCCGGACAGGGTTCGCAGGCGGTCGGCATGATGCATCCGTTCTCCGAATCCAAAGTGGTCAGAGACACGTTTGCCGAAGCCTCCGATGCCTTGGGCCAGGACCTGTGGCGACTCGTCGCGGAGGGCCCCGCGGAAGAACTCAACGCAACTGTGAACACGCAGCCGCTGATGCTTGCCGCGGGCGTCGCTGTCTTCAGGGCATGGCGCGAGGCCGGTGGTCCCGACCCCGCCCTGGTCGCCGGGCACAGTCTTGGGGAATACACGGCTCTCGTAGCCGCGGGCGTGATCGCTTTTTGCGATGCGGTGCCACTGGTGCGCTTTCGTGCACAGGCGATGCAGGGGGCGGTGCCGATGGGCACGGGCGCCATGGCGGCCATCCTCGGACTCGAAGATGACGCGGTACGCGCGGCTTGCCGTGAAGCCGCTCAGGGTGAGGTGGTGGAAGCGGTGAACTTCAATGCGCCGAGCCAGGTTGTGATCGCCGGTCACAAGGCTGCGGTAGAGCGGGGCGCCGCGGCGGCGAAATCCCGAGGCGCAAAGCGCGCGGTAATGCTGCCGGTGAGCGCGCCGTTTCATTCGTCACTGCTGAAGCCGGCCGCGGAGCGGCTCGCCGAATACATGGAGGGCGTGACTTTCAGCCCGCCCCGGATCCCGATCGTCAACAACGTCGACGTCGCGATCGAGAGCGACGCCGGAAAAATCAAGGCCGCTCTGGCGCGCCAGGCCTGCAATCCCGTGCGCTGGGTCGAGGTGATCGGCCACATGGCGGCGAACGGCGTGACACATGTCGCGGAATGCGGTCCGGGAAAGGTGTTGGCGGGAATGATAAAACGCATCGATGTCCGCCTGCGGGGATTTGCCATCGCCGACCCGGTTTCCCTGCGGCAGACGCTGCAGGCAATCAAATGAACACACTCGACGATAAAGTGGCCCTCGTGACCGGGGCCTCGCGCGGGATAGGGCAGGCAATCGCACTCGAACTCGGGCGGCGGGGGGCCATTGTCATCGGCACTGCAACCACCGAAGCCGGAGCGGAGGGCATCGCTCAGAGCCTCGCGCAAGCGCCCGCCAGGGGCACGGGCGTGGTCATGAACGTAAACGACATCCCGCAGGTCGAGTCCGTTCTGGCGGCGATTCAGCAGAAGCACGGCGATATCGCGGTCCTCGTCAACAATGCCGGCATCACCCGCGACAACCTTCTGCTGCGCATGAAAGACGAGGAGTGGGAGGACATTCTCTCCACTAATCTGACATCCGTATTCCGGCTCTCGAAGCTCGTCCTGCGCCCGATGATGAAGGCGCGCTTCGGGCGCATCATCAACATCACTTCCGTCGTGGGGGAAATCGGTAACGCCGGCCAGGCCAATTACGCCGCGGCGAAATCCGGCATTGTCGGGTTTTCGAAATCGCTTGCCCGTGAAGTCGGCAGCCGCAACATCACGGTAAATTGCGTGGCGCCCGGGTTTATCGATACCGACATGACGCGCGCCCTGAACGAAGGGCAGCGCAAGGCCCTGTTGCAGCAGATTCCGCTCGGGCGGCTCGGCGCGGTGCAGGACGTGGCGGAGGCGGTCGCGTTCCTCGCCTCACCGGGCGCGTCCTACATCACAGGCACCACGTTGCACGTGAATGGCGGCATGTACATGGATTGATGAAGTCCACGATAATCGCTACAGATGGTCCCGTCGATAGCGCTGCGCCGAAAAAACCCGCCGCAAATGCCTCTATCGGCGCACAACAACGCGTATTGTCTTTGAATTTCAAATGTTTTCGGTACGGCAATTCTGGTAAAATAGGCGCCCGATTCCGACCCAAATGTTAATCCCGTCACAGGGATGCCGGTCAAAGCCAACCACTCATAAGAGGAAGGGGAACATTAATGGAAAACATCGAGCAGCGTGTCAAGAAGATTGTCGCCGAGCAACTGGGTGTGAACGAGGTCGACGTGAAGAACGAATCGTCGTTTGTCAACGATCTCGGCGCGGACTCGCTTGACACCGTTGAGCTGGTGATGGCGCTCGAGGAGGAGTTCGAAACCGAAATCCCGGACGAGGAAGCGGAAAAAATCACCACCGTCCAGCAGGCCATCGATTACATCAAGAGCCACGTCAAGTCTTAACCAGGCCGCAGGCCGCTCCGGAGCCAATTTGGCAAGACGCAGAGTAGTCGTAACCGGTCTTGGAATCGTCTCCCCGGTCGGAATCGGGGTTGCGCAGGCCTGGACCGATGTTATTGCCGGCAAGTCCGGAATCACCCGCATCACCCGGTTCGATCCATCCGCCTTCAGTTCGAAAATTGCAGGGGAGGTCAAGGATTTCGACGTCACGCAATATCTGTCGGCGAAGGACGCGCGGCGGATGGATACGTTCATCCATTACGGTATGGCGGCGGCGATCGAGGCGATCAGGGATGCGGGCATCGAGGCCAAGCCGGAGAACGCCGAGCGTATCGGAGTCAACATCGGCTCGGGCATCGGGGGCTTGCCGATGATCGAGGACACCCATGTCGATTACCAGCAAAGCGGTCCCCGCAAGATTTCACCGTTCTTCGTTCCCGGGACGATCATCAACATGATCTCGGGCAATCTCTCCATCATGTACGGATTCAAAGGCCCGAATCTCGCGATTGTGACCGCCTGTACCACCGCCACCCACTGCATCGGTGAATCGGGCCGGATCATCGAGTATGGCGACGCCGACATGATGATCGCCGGCGGCGCCGAAGCGACGGTTTCGCCGCTGGGTGTCGGCGGGTTCTGTGCGGCCCGCGCACTGTCCTGCCGCAACGATGACCCGGCCACGGCCAGCCGCCCCTGGGACACCGACCGCGACGGATTCGTGCTGGGCGAGGGCGCAGGCGTGGTGGTGATCGAGGAATACGAACACGCCAGGTCGCGTGGCGCCAGGATCTATTGCGAACTCGCCGGCTATGGAATGAGCGCTGACGCGCATCATATGACCGCCCCCTGCGAGGACGGTGAGGGCGCGGTGCGCTGCATGGCCAACGCCCTCAGGAACGCCGGCGTCGACCGCGACCGCGTCGATTACATCAACGCTCACGGGACCTCCACCCCGCTCGGAGACATTGCTGAGACCATCGCAGTCAAGCGCTGCTTCGGCGATCATGCGCGCAGGCTCGCGGTGAGTTCCACCAAATCGATGACGGGCCACTTGCTCGGTGCCGCCGGCGGGGTGGAAGCCGTGTTCAGCGTGCTGGCAGTGCGCGACCAGGTGGCGCCCCCTACAATCAACATTTTCAACCAGGATCCGCAGTGCGATCTGGACTACGTGCCGAACACGGCGCGACAGATGAAGATCGATGTCGCCGTATCCAATTCGTTTGGCTTTGGTGGCACCAACGGCAGCCTGGTTTTCCGCAAGCTCTGAGCCTCTCGCTGCGAGCGCGTTGAGGCCATTCCCGGGACTCTCTCCGGCGCGATGATCCTTGTCAACGGTTCCGCGGGCGGGAAAGTGGATGCGGTCGACCGCGGTCTCGCCTACGGTGACGGCGTGTTCCGCACGCTGGCACTGCGCCACGGCAGTCCCCGATGCTGGCCACGGCATTACCGCAAGCTGGAACGCGACTGCAGGGCGCTGGCGCTCACCTGTCCCACGCAGGAAATATTGCGAAACGAGATCGCGCTGCTCGCACGGCATGAACCGGACTGCGCGGCGAAGATCATTGTCACGCGAGGATGCGGACTGCGCGGCTACGCGCCCCCGGGTAACGTTCAGACCACCCGGATTGTGATGTCCGCGCCTCTGCCGCGCTACCCGGCCGAATTCGCCGATGCCGGTGTGACCGCACGGCTATGCACGCTTCGCCTTGGCCTGCAGCCGGCGCTGGCGGGCATAAAACACCTCAACCGGCTCGAAAACGTGCTGGCGCGCGCGGAATGGAGCGATCCGGAAATCGCCGAAGGTCTCATGCTTGACGCGGAAGGCAGCGTCATCGGCGGCACCATGACCAACCTGTTCGTGGTCGAGCGCGGCATCCTGCTGACCCCCGATCTGTCGCGCTGCGGCGTAGCCGGCGTTACACGGGAGCGCATCATGGAAGCTGCCGCAAGGCACGGTGTCGTCTGCACCGTGGACCGCCTTTTCCCGGAGCGCATTTTCGCTGCGGAGGAAGTGTTCCTGGTCAACAGCCTCATTGGCCTCTGGCAGGTGCGATCGCTGGAAGCGAGTTCCTGGCCCCGGGGAATTTGGGTGGAACGCATGCGACAATGGCTCGATGAACAAGACGACTAAACGGTTGCTCGTGGGGGCCGTGCTGTTGCTCATCGGTTGCATCGCGGCCGCGGCCGCGTGGCTCGCCTGGTACGCCCACCAGCCGCTTACGCCAAAGGTGACGCCGCTCCCGTTCAGCCTCAAGACGGGCAGCAGCCTGAAGGCGGCTGCACAACAGATGGCCAGTGCCGGCGCACTGGATCGGCCGGAACCCTTCGTCCTGCTCGCAAGGTTGCTCGGTGAGGCGGGCAACATCAAGGCGGGCAGCTACGAAATCGATGGACCTGTCACGCCACTTCAGCTGCTGCGCAAGATCACGGAGGGCGACTATACCCAGGATGTCATCACCTTCGTCGAAGGCTGGACATTCCGGCAGATTCGCACGACTCTGGACGAACACTCGGCGGTTCGGCACGACACCAAGGAATTGAGCAATCTCGACATTCTCAAACGCCTGGAAATCGACGAGCCGTCTCCGGAGGGGTGGTTCTTCCCCGATACGTATCACTTCAGCAGCGGTGGCAGCGACCTCGGGATACTGCGCCGCGCGCACCGGTTGATGCGCGTGAACCTTGCTGCGCAATGGGAACGGCGAGTCCCCGAGCTTCCGATCCGGACCCCTTATGAAGCACTGATCCTCGCCTCGATCATTGAGAAGGAGACCGGGCAGCCTTACGAACGACCCCTCGTTGCCGCGGTTTTCGTCAACCGTCTGCGCATCGGCATGCGGCTGCAGACGGACCCGACGGTCATATACGGCCTGGGAGATTCGTTTGACGGCAATCTGCGCAAGCGCGATCTCCTCACAGACACGCCATACAATACGTACACGCGGGAAGGTCTCCCGCCCACGCCGATCGCGATGCCGGGGCTCGCATCGATCAGCGCGGCGCTCAATCCGGCAAGGAGCAACGCGCTCTACTTTGTGGCGAAGGGTGACGGCACCTCGCATTTCTCCCGTACGCTCGGTGAACACGACCGTGCCGTGACAAAATATCAGAAATCGGGACGACGCTGATGCGCGGGAAGTTCATCACGTTCGAAGGTATCGACGGTGCCGGCAAGAGCACGCACCTCGCCTGGCTGGTTGACTGGCTGAAAAGCCGCGGCATCAGCGTGACGGTTACGCGTGAGCCCGGCGGCACGGAGATTGGCGAAAAACTGCGGCAGTTGTTGCTTGGCGGCGCGCAGCGCCTGCATCCGGAAAGCGAGGCGTTACTGATGTTCGCCGCTCGTCGCGAACATCTCGACAAAGTGATCCTTCCGGCGCTCGCGTCGGGCACATGGGTCGTCTGTGATCGTTTTACCGATGCCACCTATGCCTATCAGGCCGGGGGCAGCGGTGTCGCGTGGGAGAAGATCGCCGTCCTCGAGGAGTTTGTCCAGGAGGGATTGCAGCCGGACGTCACGATCTGTTTCGATGTGGCCCCGGAGACAGGGCGCAACCGTAGCCGCAGGGTCCGGGATCCCGATCGTTTTGAACAGGAAGAAACTGCCTTCCACCATCGCGTGCGGGAGGCCTATCTGCGTCGTGCGCGCGACAATCCCCAAAGGATCCACCTTGTCGATGCGAATCGCGAAATCCAAGAAATCCGCAAAGAACTCGAGAAGCTCTTTCTTGCCGTCTGCTCGAACTACCGGTAGAACTGTCTCGACGAGCGTGACAGAATATAATGAATGACATGAAGAACATTTTATAACTCACTGTAATGCATCATTTAACTTGGCATAATAACGAGTTTGAGCGGCTCCTTTCAAGGCGAAGCCGCTGGCCTCATGCCTTGTTGATTCATGGCCGCCGAGGAATAGGAAAGCTGGCCTTTGCGATTTCCTGTGCCGAGGCCTTGCTGTGCGAGGCCCCGACCGGTTCCGGAATACCTTGTGGGGAATGCACCGCCTGCAAATGGCTGGCCTCGGGCAATCATCCGGATTTTCGACTGGTCGAACTGCAGAAGGTCGTGGAGCCGGCGGAGGAAAACGGGACCGCGAAAAAAGCCGCCGTCCAAATCACGATTGACCAGATCAGGATGCTCCCCGACTTTATCAACGTGTCGAGCCACCGTGGCGGGCCCAAGGTAATTCTGCTTCACCCGGCAGAAGCGCTGAACGTCAATGCGGCCAACGCGCTGCTCAAGAGCCTCGAAGAACCGCCCCCCGGCACTTTCTTTATCCTCGTGTCCCACAGGGTTCACTACCTGTTGCCAACCGTTAGAAGCCGATGCCAGGAACTGGCGCTGCCGGGACCGGCAGCGAACATTGCCGAAGAATGGCTTCAGGGGGAGGGTGTCACTGAACCCGCTCTGGCGCTTGCCCAGACGGGAAACGCTCCGCTACTCGCACGAGAGCTTGCAGTTCAGGATTTCTGGCAACAACGAAAAATCCTGCTCCAGCACATTTCCGGAGCGTGCTTTGACGCGCTGCAAGCTGCCGAGCAGATCCGTGATTATCCGCTTGAGCACGTGGTGAGCTGGCTGCAGAAGTGGACTTTTGACCTGATTTTCCAGAAATTCCTGGGAACAATTCGATATAACCCTGACTACGGGCCTGTCATCCGATCCCTGTCGCAGAAGATCGATACACTCGGGCTTCTTCGTTTTCATCAGGCGACCGTCCGGCTCCAGGCCATGATCCACCATCCACTGAACCCGAGGCTCGTGCTGGAGCGGTTGCTGCTCGATTACGCGGACCTTATCGAACCGGGAATGTCCCGCACACACGAAATCGCCTGAAATGCTCGTCGACTCGCACTGCCATCTCAATTTTCCGGAACTCGCACCCCGGCTCGACGCGATCATGGACCTGATGCGGACGAACGGGGTTACTCACGCCCTGTGTGTGAGCGTCACGCTCGCGGAGTTTCCCGAAGTAAGAGTGTTAGCCGAACGCCATGCCAGCGTTTTCGCTTCAGTTGGCGTCCATCCGGATTACGACAATGTTCCACTGGTGGCGGCGCCGGATCTGGTCAGGCTTGCCGACCATCCCAGGATCGTGGCGATCGGTGAGACCGGGCTCGATTACTACCGCATGAAAGGTGACCTTGAATGGCAGCGCGAGCGTTTTCGGCAGCACATCCGCGCGGCACGGGAGTGCGGGAAGCCCCTGGTCATCCATACCCGCAACGCGGCAGCAGATACATTGCGCATCATGCGTGAAGAGAAAGCGGGGGAGGCGGGGGGCGTCATGCATTGCTTCACCGAGTCCTGGGAGGTCGCTCAAGCCGCCCTTGACTTGGGGTTTTATATTTCGTTTTCGGGTATCGTGACCTTCAGGAATGCTCATGCGCTTAAGAACATCGCAAGACAACTGCCCCTGGACCGCATGCTGGTCGAGACCGACGCGCCCTACCTCGCCCCGGTACCTCATCGAGGAAAGGTCAATCAGCCCGGTCTGGTCAAGCATGTCGCTGAGGAGATTGCACGTCTGCGCGCCATCCCTTACGAGCAGGTTGCCGAGAAAACATCATGTAATTTCTTCCAATTATTCAGAGTAAAGGAATATGTATCTCATGCAAAATATTAGGTGCTTGACTGCCGCTTTTCTGCTGCTGTCGGCCGGCTGGGCAATCGCTGGCGCATACGAGGACATGATTGCGGCAATAAAGAACGCCGATGAGGGGGCGGTAGTAGAACTGCTCAAGCGCGGAGTCGACGTGAACAGCGTCAGCCCTGAGGGCGAATCGCTCCTCACGCTCGCCATCAAAGGTGAAAAAATCGGTTTGATCAAAACATTACTTGAATCTCGGCCACGCATCAACACGCGCAACGTGTACGGGGAGACCGCAATCATGCTGGCGGCGTTCAGGGGACAAACCGAAGTCGTGCGTGCGCTCCTGGACCGAGGCGCCGAAATCAATCACTCAGGTTGGACATCGCTGATGTATGCGGCGATAAACAATCATCTTGAGGTCGCCCGCATGCTGATCGCCCGCGGAGCGGACGTAAACGCAACGGCCGAAAACGGAACGACCCCGCTCATGATGGCGGCGCGCGAAGGACACCTGCAGTTCGTGCTCCTGTTGCTTGAGCACGGCGCCGACGTGAACCATCGGACCAAGTTCGGCTATTCGGCCCTGGAGGTCGCCCAGGACCGCGGGATGAAAGAGGTGGTGGATGCGCTGGTGAAGGCCGGCGCCGAGGAGTAACCCCCACGGCCTGCGGGACTGGATATCAACGGCAGCCGAAGGCGAGCTTCCCAAGCAACTCGCCAAAGCCGGCGATAAACGTTCCAAGACACAGCAGCAGAATCGGCAGGCGCTCGGCCGGTCGTGTCGCGGCAGCCACCGGTTTTCCCAGCAAAACGTTCCAGCGTTCAATGATGATACCGAGAATCACGCCGATGGCGCTGACGCGGGAGACCCAGTCCCATTCGCAATGCGTCCATGCATAACGGCCCGAAATAATGAGAATGATCGCGACCGTATAGAAAACGATCAAGTGTCGGCGCATCGGAGGATTATACAGGCCATGGATTTAAAATTGGGCAGCTGGTCACGGGGCGCGATGCGCTTTCCGTTCCCATTACTTCGCATAATGTATATTATGTTAAATCATGTGTTGCCTCCCAAAGATCTGGGCTAGTCGACGCCTGACCCTTCATCGCCCCACCGCGTCCCCTATCGACCGAACACGACCGTCTTATAGAT
>JACQOJ010000115.1 GCA_016202605.1 Betaproteobacteria bacterium | reverse complement strand
GTACACCGCGCCGACGGCCATTCGCATGCTGATGCGCGCGGGCGCCGCGCTCACGAGCGGCTTTGACTTGAGCAGCCTGCGCTTTCTCGCAAGCGTTGGAGAGCCACTCAATCCCGAGGCCGTCATCTGGGGAGCGGAGACGTTCGGCGAGCCGTTTCACGACAACTGGTGGCAAACCGAGACGGGCGGCATCATGATCGCGAACTACGCGGCGATGGACATCAAGCCGGGATCGATGGGGCGCCCGCTGCCCGGCATCGAGGCCGCGATCGTGCACAGGACGGAGGAGGGAAAGATCGAAGTCTGCGCCGCCCCGGGTGTGGAGGGCGAGCTTGCGTTGCGGGCCGGCTGGCCCTCCATGTTCCGCGGCTATCTCAACGACGAAGAGCGGTATCGCAAGTGCTTCGCCGACGGCTGGTATCTTACGGGAGACCTCGCGAAGCGGGACGGCGACGGCTATTTCTGGTTCGTCGGCCGCGCCGACGACGTGATCAAGTCTTCCGGGCACCTCATCGGCCCGTTCGAGGTGGAAAGCGCCCTGATGGAGCATCCGGCCGTCGCCGAAGCCGGCGTGATCGGCAAGCCCGATCCGCTGCAATTCGAGACGGTGAAAGCCTTCGTGTCGCTCAAGCAGGGCTTTGCAGCGGGCGAGGCGCTGCGGCGCGAGCTGCTGGGGTTTGCGCGCAAGCGTCTCGGCGCCGCGGTCGCGCCCAAGGAGATCGATTTTCTGGCGAGCCTGCCGCGCACGCGGAGCGGCAAGATCATGCGGCGGTTGCTCAAGGCCCGCGAGCTGGGATTGCCCGAGGGCGACATTTCGACCCTGGAAGGAGGGGCGTGATGCTCGATCGGGCGCTTGCGCTGAAGCTGCTCGGGGACATGCTGCGGGTCCGGCGTTTCGAGGAGAAATGTGCGGAGCTCTACAGCGCGGGCAAGATCCGCGGATTTCTCCACCTCTACATCGGGGAGGAAGCGGTGGCGGCGGGCGCGATGCGGGCGCTCGAGCCGGATGATGCGATTCTCGCCACCTACCGCGAGCATGGTCACGCGCTCATGCGCGGCATCCCGGCGGGGGCGGTGATGGCCGAGATGTACGGGAAGGTCGAGGGCTGCTCGCGCGGGCGCGGCGGTTCGATGCACATCTTCGATGCCCGCGCCCGCTTCTACGGGGGCAGCGCGATCGTCGGCGGCGGGCTTCCGCTCGCGATCGGATTCGCGCTCGCCGACAAGCTCATGGGCCGGCCGCGCGTGACCGCGTGTTTTTTCGGCGAAGGGGCGGTGGCCGAAGGCGAGTTTCACGAGTCGCTCAATCTCGCCTCGCTGTGGAAGGTGCCGGCGCTCTTCCTGTGCGAGAACAATCTCTACGCGATGGGAACCGCGCTCCAGCGCTCGGAAGCGAATACCGACCTGTGCGAAAAGGCGCGCAGCTACAAGGTCGCCGCCCGGTCCGTGGACGGCATGGACGTGCTGGCCGCGCTGGATGCGACCGAACAAGCGGTCGCGGAAGTGCGCGCCGGCGGGGGACCGCAATTCATCGAATTCCGCACTTACCGTTTTCGCGCGCATTCGATGTTCGATCCGGAGCTGTACCGCAGCAAGGCCGAAGTGGAGCAATGGAAGAAGCGCTGCCCGATCGCGACGTTCGTCGAGCGGCTGCAATCCGAAGGCATGCTCGACGATGCGCGGCTCGCCGCGATGGAAACCGAAGTCGGCGATGAGATCGCGGCGGCCGTCGCCTTCGCCGAGGCCGGGAGCTGGGAGCCCGTCGAGCAGCTGACCCGCGACGTGTACACCGCGAGGGCATCATGAACGACACGACGAAAGTGGTGCGCACCACTTACCGGGACGCTTTGCGCGAAGCATTGCGGGAAGCCATGCGCCGCGACGGGCGCGTGTTCCTCATGGGTGAGGACGTGGGCCGCTACGGCGGCAGCTACGCCGTGAGCAAGGGCCTGCTCGAGGAATTCGGGGAGGAGCGCATCCGCGACACGCCGCTTTCGGAGTCGGCGTTTGTCGGCGCCGGCATCGGGGCGGCGTTGAACGGCATGCTGCCGATCGTGGAAGTCATGACCTGCAATTTCAGCCTGCTCGCGCTCGACCAGATCGTGAACAACGCGGCCACCATCCGCCACATGTCGGGCGGGCAGTTCAGCATCCCGCTGGTGATCCGCATGGCCACCGGCGCGGGGCGCCAGCTCGCCGCGCAGCACTCGCACAGCTTCGAGGGCTGGTACGCGCACATTCCCGGCATCCGCATCGTGACGCCCGCCACGCTCGAAGACGCGCGCGGGATGCTGTGGACCGCGCTCATGGATCCCGACCCGGTGATCATGTTCGAGAACGCGCTGCTCTATAACCTGGAAGGCGAGCTGGCAGCGGGTGCCGGAGCCGTGGACATCGACCGGGCGGCCGTGCGGCGCGCCGGAGCCGATCTGACTCTGGTCACTTACGGCGGCTCGCTCGGCAAGACGTCGCGGGCGGCGGATCTTCTGGCAGAGCAGGGCGTCAGCGCCGAGGTGGTCGATCTGCGGACGCTGCGGCCGCTCGACATGCCAACGGTGCTTGGTTCTCTCGCCAAAACGCATCGCATGGTGATCGTCGACGAAGGCTGGAAAAGCGGCAGTCTCGCCGCGGAAATCATGGCGCGCGCGATGGAAGAAGCGTTCTTCGAGCTGGACGCGCCGGTCGCCCGCGTCTGCAGCGCCGAAGTGCCGATCCCGTACCCCAAGCATCTCGAGGACGCCGCGATCCCGCAGGTCGCCACCATCGTGGACGCGGCGCTGCGCACGGTGAGCCGCCATGTCTGAGTTCCGCATGCCCTCGCTCGGGGCGGATATGGAGGCGGGCACCCTGGTCGAGTGGATGGTCAGGCCCGGTGACGAGGTGAAACGCGGCCAGGTGGTCGCCGTCGTGGAAACGCAGAAGGGCGCGATCGAAGTCGAGATCTGGGAAAGCGGCGTGATCGAGCGTCTGGTTGTCGAGCCCGGCGCCAGGATTCCGGTGGGTGAGGTGCTGGCGTTGCTGCGCACGGCCGGCGAGCCCGCGAGCCGCGCGCCGGCGGCTCCGGCACCCGAGGTCCCCGCGCCTTCCGCACAAGCGCCGGCGAGGACCGTTGCCGGAGATCGCGCACGAACTTCTCCCGCCGCCCGCAAGCTTGCCGGGGAACTGGGTGTCGACATCGCGGCGGTCCGGCCGGGCGAACCCGGGGGCGTCGTCTCGCGCGCGGATGTGGAACGC
This sequence comes from Betaproteobacteria bacterium, assembly GCA_016202605.1. Classification (GTDB taxonomy): domain Bacteria; phylum Pseudomonadota; class Gammaproteobacteria; order Burkholderiales; family SG8-41; genus DSOT01. The sequence goes on along the minus strand of JACQOJ010000115.1, from coordinate 9,711 downwards.
GCGGCCCAGGCGGTGAAGACCGGGAGCGCGCCGGCGCCGCAGCGCGAGCCGGTCACCGATTGGCAGGGCCGGATGCGCAAGGCGATCGCTGCCGCGATGTCGCGCTCGAAGCGCGAGATCCCGCATTATTATCTCGCGACCGACATCGACGCGACGCGGGTCACCGACTGGCTCGCAGGAGAAAACCTGAAGCGCTCCGTCGCCGAACGGCTGCTGCCCGTGGTGCCGATGATGAAGGCCGTTGCGCTTGCGCTGCGCGAAGTGCCGGAGCTGAACGGCGTTTGGGCTGACGGCGCGTTCTGCCCGTCCGCGGCGGTGCATCTCGGCATGGCCGTCGCGCTGCGCGGCGGAGGTCTCGTCGCGCCGGCGATTCATGACGTCGATCGCAAGAATCTCGATCAGCTCATGGCGGATCTGCGCGATCTCATCACCCGCGTGCGGGGCGGGCGGCTGCGGAGTTCCGAGATGAGCGATCCGACGGTCACGCTGACCAACCTGGGCGAGCAGGGGCCGGATCAGGTGTTCGGGGTGATCTATCCGCCGCAGGTGGCGATCGTCGGACTGGGCCGGATCACGGAACGCCCGTGGTCCGAAAGCGGCAACGTGGTTGCCCGCAAGGTCGTTACCGCGACGCTCGCCGCCGATCACCGGGTGAGCGACGGCCATCGCGGCGGTCTGTTTCTCGCGGCGCTCGCGCGCCTGCTGCAGGCGCCGCAGGAGTTGAAATGACCATGCTCACCCGCGAGCAGGCGCGCGCGGCGATCTTCGATACGCTGTGCTCGATCGCGCCGGAGGTGGATGCGGCGGAAATCGTCGCGGATCAGCCGCTGCGCGACCAGGTCGATCTCGATTCGTTTGATTTTCTCAACGTGATCATCCGCCTGCACGAGAAGCTGGGCATCGATATTCCGGAGAACGACTACGGCGAGCTCACGACGCTCGACAGCGCGATCGACTATCTCGTGCGGCGCCGCGCCGCCGGCTGATGAGCGTCGTGAAAATGCCTGACTCCGCTCACCCCTCACCCCCGCCCCTCTCTCCCGCAGGGCGGGCGAGGGGGGATTCGTGGTGCAAATGATCGTCAGCCATTTGCACGAGGTTCAATAGGAGACGCCGCGCGACGGAGGAAAGTGATGGACAGACAGGCCGGCATCAACGTCGTCTACTTCATGCTCGCCGTGCTCGCCGTCCTCTGGGTGCAGAGCCTGTGGGTCGAATCGCGGCAGGTGGAGCGGCTCTCTTACAGCGAGTTCCAGGCGCACCTCAAGGCGGGGCAGGTCAAGGAGATCACCGTCTTCGAAAACCGGATCGAAGGCGCTTTCACGCGCCCCATGCCGAGCGGGCACAGCCGGTTCGTCGTCATCCGCGTCGATCCCGGGCTCGCGAAGGATCTCGAGAAATTCGACGTCAAGTTCGGCGGCGCCGTGGAGAGCACGTTCCTGCGCGACGTGCTCTCGTGGGTCATTCCGACGCTGCTTTTTTTCGCCATCTGGATGTTCCTGGTCCGCCGCCTCGCCCAGAGCCAGGGCATGGGCGGGGGGTTTCTCACCATCGGCAAAAGCAAGGCGAAGGTGTACATGGAGAAGGACACCAGGGTCACTTTCCAGGATGTGGCGGGCGTGGACGAAGCGAAAGAGGAATTGCAGGAGGTGGTGAACTTCCTCAAGGATCCGCAAGGCTATGGCCGCCTCGGCGCGCATATCCCCAAAGGCGTGCTGCTGGTGGGCCCGCCCGGCACGGGAAAGACGCTCTTGGCCCGCGCCGTTGCCGGTGAGGCAGGCGTGCCTTTCTTTTCGATCAGCGGATCGGAATTCGTCGAAATGTTCGTCGGGGTCGGCGCGGCGCGGGTGCGGGATCTCTTCGAGCAGGCGCGGCAGAGGGCGCCGGCGATCATCTTCATCGACGAACTGGACGCTCTGGGCCGCGCGCGGACCGCGTTTCCGATGGGCGGACACGATGAGAAAGAACAAACGCTCAACCAGCTCCTTTCGGAGATGGATGGATTCGACCCGAGCACGGGCCTCATCCTGCTCGCCGCGACGAATCGTCCCGAAATCCTGGACCCCGCGCTGCTGCGCGCCGGCCGGTTCGATCGCCATGTCCTGGTCGACCGCCCGGACAAGACCGGCAGGGTGCAGATCCTGAGAACGCACATCCGGAAAGTGCGCGTGGCGCCGGACGTGGATCTGGAGAAGGTCGCGGCGCTCACCGTCGGTTTTTCCGGCGCGGACCTGGCCAACCTCGTCAATGAAGCCGCGCTGCTCGCCACGCGGCGCGGCGGCGATGCGGTCGCCGCCGACGATTTCACCACGGCGGTCGAGCGCATCGTCGCCGGCCTCGAAAAGAAGAACCGGGTCCTGAACCCCCATGAACGCAAGGTGGTGGCCTACCACGAAATGGGTCACGCGCTGGTGGCGATGTTCCTGCCGGGCGTGGACCCGGTGCACAAGATCTCGATCATTCCGCGCGGCATCGGGGCGCTGGGTTATACGATTCAGCGGCCCACGGAAGACCGCTTCCTCATGACCCGCGAGGAACTCGAAAACAAGATGTCCGTGCTGCTGGGCGGACGGGCCGCCGAACGCATCGTGTTCGGCCACCTGTCATCCGGCGCGGCGGACGACCTCGCCAAGGTGACGGACATCGCGCGCAGCATGGTGATGCGGTACGGAATGCACGAGGACCTCGGACACGTGACCTACGAAGCCGAACGTCCGGCCTTTCTCGGCTTTCCGGGCGAGGTCACGCGCGGGCGCGACTTCAGCGAAGAGACCGCGCGCGAAATCGACCGTGCCGTGAAAGAGATCGTGCAGAGCGCCTTCGACAAGGCGAGCGGGATCCTGAGCGAGCGCAGGGGTCTGCTGGAGCGCGGAGCGCAAACGCTCCTGCAGAAGGAAACGCTGACCGAGGACGATCTGAAGGTGCTGAAGGACGACTCCGCCGTCCCGGCATGACGCCGGTGCGGCGCCCGGGAACGGTTCCGCGATCAGGTTCCGGCGCGGGGACCGGGTCCGACACGATTCACGCGTTCCGCTCGCGTGGACCCGTAACTGTCATTCGACGATGTGGTGCTTGCCGACGAGGTAGACCGTGGTGGCCTGCGGGCCGCGGTCGCCCATTTCGACATCGAAGCGCACCTCCGCGCCGACCTCCAGTTGGTCGAAGTCCGCGTCCACCACGCTGTTCCGGTGGAAATAGATCAACCCGCCGTCGGGCGCCTCTATCCTGCCGAAACCCTCCGCGGGATGGAGTTCCACGATGCGACCGTGCGGCGGCGTTTCGTGCTCCTTCACCTGGCCCCGGCGGCGCCGTGCGTAATCCTCGAGCTGGCGGCGCATGGCATCGAACGCATCCCGGATCGCGACGTACACGTCGGAATACGAGTGATGCTCATCAGGCTCGCGGCTCGCGACCAGTTCGCCGCCGGGCACCGTTACATCGATGCGGACCTGGTAATGGTTGCCGCGGCGATGGTGCCTGTGCTCCGCTTCCACCGTCACGCGACAGCCCATGATGCGGTCGTAGTAGTTTTCCAGCTTGGCGGCGCGCTCGCGGATCTTCGCCTCGACGGCTTCCGAATGCACAAGACCCCGGAACGTCACCTGCAATGGTACCTGCATGACCTTGCCTCCGGATGGCGATCTCGAAACGTGTGACAGAACACCCATGACTGCTCTTGTTTATGCTGCCATCCCGATGCTCCTGCGTGTTGACCTGGATCAAGAAACCCGCCTGGTCGCCAGGACTCGTGACCTTGCCGGGAGCCGGGCGCTTCCGTTTGACCTGCATCAAACACGGCATCACGCGTTCCGCGTATGCTTTCACTGTATTACAAGCAAGGTGCGACCCATGAAACCGAATCAATCCGGAGCCACGCGGACCGCGACCGCTACGGCGCGCCCCGTTGCGCGCTGAAAGGAAAGGACATGATTCACCGCGTACCCCAGGTCGGCGCCCCGGATCCCGAACTCAGGACTTCGCCCATTCTCGACGAAAGCGCGGAACTTTCCCTCGACGCGGAGCTGGAAAGCGGGGTCTGCTACTTCAACGATGTCGCGTATCCTATCGGTCAGTATCTGCGGAGCGGCAGCGAACTGCTGCATTGTGAAGGACGCGGGGTCTGGGTCCGCGGCGGCGAAATGCGCCCCGAATAACCGCGGCAGCACGATATGACCATCGGCGCCCTGTACGGCAGGAACGTAGTTACGATCGACCGGCATGCCACGGCGCAGGATGCCGCGGTGCTGATGCGCGCCCCCATCGTCGACCGGGAAGGGCACTTGCGGGGGCTGGTGTCGGTGGACGACCCGGTGCCGTTGCTCGCGCGCGAGCCGGCCAGGATCGCCGTCATGATCCGGCGCGAACAGCTTGCCGAAGCCCGCAGAACCGACGACTCATTCAGAGACGAGTTCGCCACTTGGGGCGACACATACCAGGCCAGATGACGGCGAAGCAAGTGATACCTGAAACCGTGCCGGAGTTCGAGTCCCGGCGCGTGATCGAGCGGCCCGACGGGTTTTATTGGGAGAACCTCGAAACCGGCGAGACCTTCGGACCCTTTCCGACGCTGCTCGATGCGGTCAACGACATGCGCGGCGGCATCGAGGCGCAACCCGAGCCGGGGGAAACGGTGCAGGAGGCGGAAGACGAAATCGGGATCGCAGACTGGATCGACCCGGAGACCGGAGAGCCGGCCGAAGAGCAGGTGCCCCGCATCGAGGAACATTGACAGCCTTTCGTCACTGTTGACCTGGATCAACCCGCGGAGCGCCGCGAGGTGCATAATTGCATTTCGGGGCCGGAAGGGCGGACCGTTGTCAATTCTACAAGTGCGGGAGTGAAGCGGATGCGACCGAGCGTGTTGGCATTCGTCATGGCGGGCGGCGAGGGCACCCGTCTGGACCCGCTGACCCGGGTGCTCCCCAAGCCCGCGCTGCCGTTCGGAGGCTGCAACCGCCTGATCGATTTCGTGCTGAGCAATCTCTACAACTCGCACGTTCGCGCGGTTTATGTCCTGCTGCAGTACCGACCGCAGATCCTGCTCGACTACATCGCCGCGAACTGGGCGGGATCCCCGGGAAAAGCTGATGAGTTCGTCAGGCCGGTATTGCCCTGGCTGACCCCGGCCCGGGCGCCGTTCCGCGGCACCGCGCATGCCGTGCATCAGTGCCTGCACCTGATCGAGGAGCATGCGCCCGATCTGGTGGCCGTATTCGCCGCCGACCACGTCTATCGCATGGACGTGCGCCAAATGATACGTTTCCACGAAGAGCGCGCGGCTGACGCCACCGTGGCGGCGGTCCCGGTTCCGGTGAAATATGCCTCGTCATTCGGCATCATCGAGGCGGATGAACGGGATCAGATCCGGCGATTCCAGGAAAAACCCCGCGAGCCTGCCCGCCTGCCGCATGTGCCGGATGCGGTTTATGCGTCGATGGGCAACTATCTGTTCACTCCGGGAGTGCTGGTTCGGGCGCTGCGCGACGCATGCGAGCGCGGCGAAGTCGACTTCGGCCGTCACGTCCTGCCGCGCCTCATCCTCACCCGGAGGGTGCTTGCCTACGATTTCAGCCGCAATATGGTGCCGGGAGTGAGCGCCTGCGAGGATCCCGGGTACTGGCGGGATGTCGGCACCGTCGATGCGTATGTGCTTACGCATCGCGATCTCCTCGGGCGGAAGCCCAGATTCAAGGTCGAAAACCGCCAATGGCCGATCTTCTGCGGTGACAGGCGGGGGGCGCCGCAGTCGCATGCGGGAAATGGAAGGACCAGGAACTCCATCGTGGGCCCCGGGGCGGTCGCCACGAAAGCCGCGCTGCGCAAATCGATCGTTCAGCGCGGAGCGTATGTCGAGCCCGGCGCCGAGCTCGCCGACTGCATCATCATGGAAGGGGTCAGAGTGCGGCGCGGCGCCCGGCTGCGGCAAACCCTCGTGAGCGGCCCGAATACGATCGCGGAAGGCGAATCGATCGGTCACGACCTCAAGTTTGACAGACAGCGGTACGGAACCACGCCCGCCGGCGTCATCGTCGTTCCACCGCGGCCCGAGTATTAGTACGGGCTCTCTCAGTCCCGTGGCGCGCGGGTCGCGCCGCGTTCGGGACCCGCCCGCAGCGCCTTGATGATGAGCCTGGTCCCGATGTCGTCCGGGACCGAGCGCACTTCGAATCCCAGCGCGCGCGCGAATCGAAGCATCGCGAGGTTGTTGCTCAGCACCAGCCCCTCCATCCGCTGCAAGCCACGCTCGCGGGCCGATCCGATCAGCGCCTCCATCAGGAGTCCCGCAATGCCGGTCTTATGCCATGCATCGGCGATCATGATTCCGAAGTCGCAGCTCTCCCCGCCCGGCTGAACCACGTAGCGTGCTTCGCCCACGAGTTGCTCCGCATCGTCATGGGTTACGGTGCAGACGAACGCCATGTGCTGGTCGTAGTCGATCCGGGTGAGGAAGTGGACGAGCCGGTCCGAGGGCGCGGTCACCCATTTCTGAAAGCGCAGGTACCAGCTCTCCTCGGACAATCCGTTCAGGAACGCGCGCTCGCGCGGCTCGTCGTCCGGCCGTATCGGGCGGATCATTACCATCCTGCCATCGGCGAGGCGGCGCTCCCGGGCAAGGTGTGCGGGATACTCGCTCATGCACAACGACTGTGGCTGATGGCGGGATTCATTTCAACAGGGCCGTGTCCGCCCGCGCGGTCGCGGCGGCGCGCCGGATAACGCCTGACCGGATGAGAGTCAATGCGAATTGACATATATCAAGCCCGCCGCGACGCAAATTGATTACTCTGTCCGCGTGTGCCGGCAGTTCCGGCGCGCACAGGTGATGATGCCGGACAACCCATTCATCGCATGGCCTTTCAAGAATCGAGCCCAGGCCGGACAGCTGCTGGGGGCCGCGTTGCGCCATTATGCAGGACGCGACGATGTTGTCGTGCTGGCCTTGCCGCGCGGCGGGGTGCCGGTGGCTTTCGAGGTGATCCAGGCGATACATGCGCCGCTCGACCTCATGCTGGTGCGCAAGCTGGGCACGCCGGGACAGGAAGAACTGGCGATGGGCGCCATCGCCCCCGGCGGAGTGCGGGTACTCAACCCCGACATCGTGTCGAGCCTCGCCATCTCCGAGCAGAGCATCGAGAACGTGGCGCAACGGGAACAAATCGAGCTGGAGCGCAGGCAGCGCGCGTATCGCGGCGACCGTCCTCCACCCGTGGTGAAGGGACGCTGCGTCATCCTCATCGACGACGGTCTCGCCACGGGCGCCACCATGCGTACCGCGATCAAGGCCTTGCGCCAGCAACAGCCCGCTCGCATCGTGGTCGCCGTGCCCGTGGCGCCGCTGGATACCGTGAAGGTCCTGCGGGGCGAGGCCGATGAAGTGGTCTGCCTGGGCACGCCGGAGCCGTTCTGGGCCATCGGCCGCTGGTACCGCGAGTTCCCGCAAACGAGCGACGAGGAAGTCAAGGAACTCCTGGCGCGCGCGTGGGAGACCGCATGCGGCTGATCCGTGGAAAGCCATTCGCATCCGGTGCCGGCAAGTCGGTGCCGCTACTGAGGACATCCCGATGAAAGTCATGGAAAGACCTGCGCCTGCACAGCTTTTCGATACTACGGTGCGCTTGAGGCATGCTTCGCTTCCGGGCTCGCTTGTCGTTCCCCGGAATGCGACGGGCGTGGTCGTTTTTGCCCACGGCAGCGGCAGCAGCCGGTTCAGCCCGCGCAATCGCGCCGTTGCCGAAACCTTGAACGCGGCCGGCCTTGGCACCTTGTTGTTCGACTTGCTCACCGCGGAGGAAAATGAAATCGACCTGCGCACGCGGGAGCTGCGCTTCGACATCGGACTCCTGACCGAGCGTCTCGTCGGAGCCATCGACTGGCTCGGCTTGCGCCGCGAGGTCGTGCATCTGCCGATCGGGCTTTTCGGGGCGAGCACGGGAGCGGCAGCGGCGCTGCGCGCCGCCGCCGAGCGCCCGAAAAATGTTGCCGCGGTGGTTTCTCGCGGCGGCCGGCCCGATCTCGCGGGCGATGCCCTGCCGCGGGTCGAAGCGCCGACGCTTCTCATCGTCGGGGGAGCGGACGCGCCGGTGATCGGAATGAATGAAGAAGCCATTGCGCGCATGCATTGCGAGCGCCGCCTGAGCATCGTCCCCGGAGCCACCCATTTGTTCGAAGAGCCCGGCACAATGGAGCAGGTGGCGCGGCTCGCGCAGGAATGGTTCCTGCGAAATTTCCACCCCCAATGGGCGCAGGCGCCGTCCAGCTCTTTGCGCTAGGCGAAGCCCGGCGTTACGGCGAAAAGGTGAGCGCCGCTCTCGGCGTGCCGCTCGCCGTGCATGAGGAGCGGAACTTCGAAGACGGCGAACACAAGATCCGCCCTCTTCAGAACGTCCGGGGCAACGACGTATTCGTCATCCAGTCGCTCTACGGCGAACCGGGCAGCAGCGTAAACGACAAGCTTTGCCGGCTGCTGTTCTTCGTCGGCGCCCTGAAGGATGCATCGGCGGAGCGTGTAACCGCCGTCCTGCCCTACCTCTGCTACGCGCGCAAGGATCGGAAGACCAAGTCGCGCGACCCGGTGACCACGCGCTATGTCGCACGGCTGCTGGAGGCCGTCGATACGGATCGGGTATTGACCCTGGACGTGCACAATCTTGCCGCATTCGAGAACGCCTTCCGCTGCCGCACCGATCATCTCGAAGCCAACGGGCTGTTCGTCGAGCACTTCGCTCCGCAAGTTGGCGATGCGGAGGCCGTCGTCGTGTCGCCGGATGTCGGTGGAGTGAAGCGGGCCGAGCAGTTCCGGCAGGCGCTTTCCCGCCGCCTGAAGCGGGAGGTTGCGGGCGCATTCCTGGAAAAATATCGCAGTGCCGGCGTCGTGAGCGGCGAGGCGGTGGTGGGCGACGTCCGGGGCAGAGTCGCCATCATCATCGACGATTTGATCAGCACCGGCGGCACGATCCTGCGCGCGGTAAGCGCCTGCCGGCAGCGTGGCGCGACCACGATCTACGCCGCCGCTTCCCACGGCATTTTCGTCGGCGACGCGGCGCGCCTGCTGTCGGACCCCGGCCTCACGCGCCTCGTAATCACCGACTCCATCCCGCCGTTCCGTCTCGATCCGGATGCGGCGCGAACCAAGCTCACGGTGCTGGAGACCGCGCCGCTTGTTGCCGAAGCGATCCGGCGCATTCATGGCGGCGGGTCCATAGTGGATCTGCTGGCGTGAGGCGGTGACGGGCGCCATCGGCACCTTTGCGAACCCGCTCCGTTATTCTCCGCTCTCCACGGCCCTGAACCTCGTGCCGACCAGGGTGGCCAGGATCACAAGCGTCGTCGAGATGAGAATCATGATGATGCCCAGGGCCGAGAGCTTGCCCCAAAGGCCGTCGTCGGCGAAGCGCAGGATCTGAACGGCCAGCACCTCGGTGCCGGGCCGCGACAGCACCACCGACAAGGTGAGTTCGCGCACGAACATGGTGGCCATGAGGATCCACGCCGAGACGATGCCGGGAATAAGAAGCGGCACGATGATCCGGCGCATGGTGGTAAGGTAGCTCGCTCCACAGACCTGCGACGATTCCTCCAGGTGTCGGTGTACCTGGACGAATGCGCTCGCCATGGGCCGGACGCCGTAGGGCAGGTAGGTCGCGATGTAGCCGATGAGGAGCGCCCAGATCGTCGCGTAAAGCGGCGTCTGCACGAAGAACCACATGAAGC
>JACQOJ010000113.1 GCA_016202605.1 Betaproteobacteria bacterium | reverse complement strand
GTCATCGTGGAAATGAACCTGTACGATTCCTATCTGATGAAATTCCCGGAGCCAAAAACCGGAGAGGAGGCGAAATTCAGCTTTCGCCATATTTTCGGGACCGCCCTCCTGAAAAGGAAAGTTTGGATCGACTCTTTTTCGGATGAGGCCGCTTCGGATCGAAGGTACGTGGAGGCCCGCGCACGGGTGGAAGAGGTTGTCCACCGTGATTGGCCCCCTGGCCGGGTGGACGCCCGCATTCCCGTCACGATCAAGCTTAAAGACGGAAGGACCTTCTCGAAGGAGAATGCGTCTCCCCGCGAACCCACGTTGAATCAATTGTTAGATCGGTATCGCGAGGCTGCTGACGGGGTACTGGCCCCTGAGCAAACGAAAAGGTCGATGGAGCTGTTGCTGGATATGGAAAACTCGCGTGATTTCTCGGAGATCATGAGTCTTTTGAGCGCCAAATCCTGATGTGTTCGCCTTCTCCTGCAAGACGCGCTACTTCGGCCCGAGCTGTCGCCAGAAGCGCGTGCTTCTGTACGGCGAGTGGGTCGAGGAGAACATGCTTGTGCCGGGGTTGATTTTCTTGTCCCTAACGAGATTCGGCGCGTGCCGATTGCCCGAGCGCTCGCTGAGTGAAAGGGGCGTATGAATAAGACGATCGCAGAGCGGTTAGCGCAGTTCAGCGACGGCCTCGCGTTCGACGCGATACCGCCGAAGGTGGTCGACAAGGCCAAGTGGCTGATCCTCGACATGCTCGGCGTTGCCCTCGGCTCGACCCGCATCGATTTCGGCGAGGCGGTGCTCGCGCTCGTCTCGCGCTGGGGCGGCGCTCCGGAGGCGTCCGCGATCGGCGCGCGCGCCACCGTTCCGGTGCACAGCGCCGCGTTTTGCAACGGCGTGCTCGGTCATGGCCAAGATTACGACGATACGCATACCGAATCCGTCGTGCACCCCAGCGCAGCGCTGGTCCCGGTGGCGCTCGCGGTGGCCGAGCGGGCGGGTGCCACAGGGCGCGACACGCTGGCCGCATTGATCGCAGGGCTCGAGGCAACAATCCGGATCGGCATGCCGGCGCTGAACAAGTTCCACCTGCGCGGCTTCCATACGACGTCGATTGCCGCAACCTTTGGCGCGGCGTTGATCGCGGCGAAGCTCGACGGGATAGGCTTGAAACGCACCATAGACGCGCTTGGCATCGGCGGCAGTTTTACCTCGGGCTTGCTCGAATGCATTCCGGCGGCAGCGGGCGCGAAGCGATTGCACGCCGGTTGGGCAGCGCTATGCGGGATCGTGGCGGCACAACTTGCAGAGGCGGGATACACCGGGCCGAGCACCGTGTTCGAAGGGAAGCTTGGCGTCTACCGGTCTTTCTTGCCGGGCGAAGACCTGGATCTCGAAGCGATTTTCAAGGGACTCGGGCGCGAGTGGGAAACGCTGAACGTTCGCCCGAAGCTCTACCCGTGCTGCCATTATTTGCAGTCTTTTCTGGACGGGGCCGCGGCGTTGCGGCGCCAATACGGGTTCCGGCCGGAAGATATCGAGCAGATCTCATGCCGCATCGCCCCCGGTGCGGTGAACATCGTCTGCGAGCCCTGGGAGAAAAAACTCGCACCAGTCACGGGCTACGACGCCCGCTTCAGCCTTCCCTTTGCAGTCTCGCTGATGCTGGTGAAGGGCAGAGCGGGTGTCGCCGAGTTCTCGGAGCAGAGTTTCGCGGACCCGGTCATACGGCAGCTCATGTCGTGCGTGAGGTACGAAAGTGATTCGAGATACCAGGTCAAGGACATGCCGGGATGGATCGAAGTCACATTGAAGAACGGTGCGCGCCACGCTTTCGAGGTTCCCGCAGTGCGCGGCGACGCGCGCAATCCGGTTCCCCTGGACGAACTTCTGCAGAAGTTCCATGCGAACACCGAGTTCCTCGGGCGGTCGACCGGTTCTCAGATTGCAGACGAAATTCTCGCGCTGGAGGAACTCAGTGACGTTCGCGGCCTCATGTCACAGCTGCGCCGGCGGGACCCGATCGCGACAGCCGCTTGACCGGCTTCTGCGGTGGATCGATTGGACACGCACGGCATGCCAGCGGGAGAACCGGGCAGGCCGCCAGGCCGCACAATGATGAACGCAAGCGACCCGATACCTTTCTTGAAAGGCATCCTGGAAGGCGAGCACCGGGCGATTGCGCGCGCGATTTCGCAAGTGGAGAACGACACTGCAGCCGGCTGCGCGATCATGCGCAGCATCTATCCGCACCTGGGTCGCGCACGGGTTCTTGGCGTGACGGGAGCGCCCGGCGCTGGCAAATCGACGTTGGTGAGCGAGCTGATCGGCGAGTTCGGCCGCCGCGGCCGGTCGGTGGCTGTCGTTGCGGTCGATCCGTCGAGCCCGTTCTCGGGCGGCGCCATCCTGGGTGACCGCATACGCATGGAGCGCCACGCGCTTGCAAAGCGCGTATTCATCCGCTCGCTCGCGTCGCGCGGTCATCCGGGCGGCCTCACCCGCACCGTGTACCGGGTCGTCGATGTGCTCGACGCAGCCGGCTTCGAGCTGATCATCGTTGAAACGGTCGGCGCCGGGCAGGCGGAAGTCGACGTCGCCGATGTCGCAGACGTGCGTGTCGTGGTGTGCGCGCCCGGGCTAGGCGATGACGTGCAGGCGCTGAAGGCGGGCATACTCGAAATTGCGGACATCCTGGTCGTGAACAAGTGCGACCTGCCGCTCGCGGACAAGACCGAGCTTGACCTGCGGTTTATGGTGAGCGTGAGAAAGGACGGCTCGCCGGCGCCTCGCGTTCTGCGCGTGACAGCCACCAGCGGCGCGGGGATACCGGAGCTCGCGGACGCGATTGAATCAGATCTTCGCGGCGACGGGCGCCGCCGCCAGCAAAGTCTACTCGTTCGCATGCGCCGCCAGGTCGCGCATGAGGCTGCGAACACCGTGCGCAGGCGTCTGGGCGCGACCAGCAGCGAAGCGCTGGACGCATTGTGCGCGGCGCTCGCGCGCGGCGAGGTCACCTACGAGGACGTCGTTGCGGCGGCGATCAGGCTGGCGTCGAATGAAGTCGCGCCGCCGAGTTGACAATTCATATCGAGGAAAGGGGTTGCAATGAATACGCGACTGGATTGGCGGCCGAGGGACAATGAACTCAAGGACTACGGGCGGTGAAGTATCGCCAGCTCACGGCGCAAGGCGCGCTCGCCGATGAGAGCATGGCGCAAGCGGTGCCGGGCGTTCCGCAAAAAGACCGCTGAGCCGGAGACGCAGCAACCATGTTGGTCAATGTCCTCGGACGTTTCGTATCGCAGACGCACTACGACACGCTGCCGGCGGACGTCATCGAGGCCGTCAAACTGCGCATCCTCGATGTCATCGGCGCCGGCCTCGTCGGCTTTCATCTCGGCAGCCACAAGACGCTCCTGAGGACGCTGGGCGGCGCGCCCGACGCGACCGTATGGGGCGAGGGCAGGAAAATTTCGCTGCGCGACGCGGTCATCGTAAACAGCTTTCTCGCGCACGCGGCGTATCTCGACGACGGGTCGCGCCATACGGGCGGCCATCCCTCTTCCGCGGTGATCCCGAGCGCGTGCGCGTTTGCGGAAAGCAGCCACGCGAGCGGCGGGGCGCTGATTGCTGCAGTCGCGGCCGGTTACGAAATTTTCCTGCGGCTCGGGCGCGCGATCTATCCATCCACCGTGAATCGCGGCTTCCAGAGCACGGCAGTACTGGGGGCGGTATCCGCCGCGGCGGCATGCGCCAATCTGGAGCGCTTGGATGCCGTCGCCGCTAAAAACGCGCTCGCCATCGCGTGCTCGCTGGGGGTCGGGCTTAAGGAGGCGCTGAAGAGCTCGTCGAGCCAGCCGCTGCAGGTGGGTCGCAGTTGCGAAGGCGGCGTGCTCGCGGCGCTCTACGCGCGCGAAGGCGCGCAAGGCGCAGACAGCATCATCGAGAACGGTTTCATGCGCGCGTTTTCGGACGCTGTAACGCCGACGGGCGCGGCGGATGACCTGGGCACGCGCTTTCGCATCTTCGAGACCTATATCAAAGTGCACGGAGGCTGCCGCGGCAATCACGCGCCGGTGGACGTCGTGCAGGCCCTTGTGAAGGCGAACGCCATCACGCCCGACGCCATCGAGCGCATCCTGGTGCAGGTGGACAGCATCACTTACGCGGCGGAGATACACGCTCCCGGGAACGGCAATCAGGCGCAGTTCAGTATCGCATTCGCGATTGCGGTCGCGCTGCTGGAGGGCAACGCCTCCATCTTCCAGTACACCGACGAGAAGGTGGCCGACCCGCGCGTTCGGGCCCTGATGGCGAAGATACACGTGGAGATCAACGAGGTGCTCGACGAGAACTATCCGGACCAGCGCGGTGCCATAGCCGAAATCGTGCTCGGGAACGGCCAACGCTGCCGGGGATCGCTCGATAACGCCAGGGGCGAGCCCGAGTATCCGCTGAGCGCAGGCGACGTAGAGCAGAAATTCCTGACTTTGACTTCGGACATCCTCGGAAAAGCGAAGGCGCGGCGCGTCCGGGACACGGTCATGAGGCTCGATCAGCTTGATAACGCGGCGGCGCTGACAGTGCAGCTCAAGGCCGGCGTTTCGCGCAAGCGGGTTGGGCAGCGGCGCGCTGCGTAGCCCTGTCATGGAGATCAGGATACACGACGCGATCGACCTGGCCGAGCGCACCCTCACGCGCTACGGCATGAGAGCACGCTATGCGCGCATGACGGCCGAGCATCTCGTGGACGCCGCGCTCTGCGGGCATGAGTTTGCGAGCCTGCCCCGGCTCCTCGCGATCGTGGAGGAATTGCGCAGGAAGCCGCCGGCCGGGGAGGCCCATGTCGTCCGCGAGAACGAGCGCTCCGCGGTGATCGACGGCGGCGACAACGTCGCGTATGCCGTATCGGTTATCGCCGTCGACAAGGCCATCGAGCTCGCCAGGAAAAGCGGCATCGCGGTCGTGGGCGTGCGCAATACCTGGTTCAGCGGACGCTTGGCCTATTACGTCGAGCGTGCGGCGCGCCAAGGGTTTGTCGCCATGCACACGACCAACACGACGGCACGTGTCGCACCGTATGGCGGCATCGATCGCCTGTTTGGCACGAACCCGTTCGCGATCGCGTTTCCCGCCAACGACGAACCGCTCGTCGTTGATTTCGGAACGGCGGCCACCACTTGGGGTGAGACCATCCTCCGCAAGAACAAGGGCGAACTGCTGCCGGACGGTGTGGCAGTCGATGCGCAAGGCAGCCCGACGCGCGATCCCGACGCGGCGCTGGCTGGTGCGTTCCTGCCGTGGGGAGGGCATCGCGGCTACGCCATGTCGTTGGTCATTCAGCTCCTGGCGCTGCTCGCCGGCAGCGAGCCGGTGGTGAAGGAAAGCGGCAAGTTCGGGTTGTTCTTCCTCGCGTTCGATCCCGGTCTGCTGATGCCTGCCGACCAGTACAAGGCGCGGGTGACTGAGCTGCGGCAGATCATCAAAGCCACGCGGCCGGCGCCCGGCGCGGGCCAGGTGCGCGTCCCGGGGGATGCCAGCCTGCGCAAACGCAAGGAAAACACCGCCGCCGGCGTGATTCGCGTAGACGACCGCATCTATTCGCGGATCCTGGCGCTTCTCGACAGCCGCTGAATTTGTTTGATGCGAGGACGAGGCATGAATTTCCGATACCCATCCGAATTTCCACTCGTCCGCGCTCAGCGCCGATTGCTTCGGCTCGGCGTGCTGCTGTCGCTGTCCGGCGCGCCAGTCGCGCACGCGGCAATGTCGTTACGAACCTTGAGGAGCCGAGCATGAGGGTTGAGCGAATACCGTCGGGCAGCGCGGCGCAACTTATCGAATTCGCAAGCGGGCTTGCGTCCACGTCTGTGCCCGCACCCGTCATGGAGCAGGCGAAATGGTGCCTGCTCGATGGCGTGGCTTGCGGCCTGTTCGGCTCCACGCAGTCCTGGGCGAAGATCATGGCGGAGGAAATCGCCGCGGAGCGTCCGTACGGACAGTGCACGATGCTCGGACATGCGCAAACTGTTGCAGCTCCCGCGGCGGCGCTCGCCAACGGCACCGCGCTACATGGCTTCGAGCTCGACGATTTGATTCCCGCCGCGATCGTTCATCCCGGATGCGTGGTCGTGCCGCGTGCAGCTCCATCTCGATACCGGCGAGGTCACAGAGGCGGCACTGCTCGACGCGCATGGCACCGCTGCCGATCCCTGCACCGAAGATGAGCGTATCGCCAAGTTCAGGCGTCTCGCATCCTTCGTGTTGTCTCCCGCAAAGTTGCAGGATTTTATAAATGCCCTGACCGGGTTGGAGCGTATCGGCTCGACCCGTGCGCTCACGAGATTGCTGGCGACGCGAGCCGGGAAGCACGGGCCCTTCCCTCATCCCTGACCCTTCTCCCAAAGGGAGAAGGGAAACAATAGTCATCCTGCCTCAGGCGGGAGTGCGACGAACCGCTTCCGGCGACCGGTCGGCCTTGCGCCATTGCAGGTATTGCGGAATCAGAACGACCAGGAAGAGGGCGATGCCGACGATATCCACGATGCCCAGCGGGAAGATGAACAGGAACGCAGACACAATCGACATGCCGCGCTGTACGACGTTGAGCTGCCCGAACAGGTAACCCATCGCCCCCGCCGCGAAGGGGATGACCGACAGGAACAATATCACCCAGGAATAGAGCACCTCGACAGAGAATCCATTCGGCATGAGGATCGGCGAATAGACAAACATGAACGGCATCACGTACAGATAGGATGAGAACCGCACTGAATGCAGCCCCGTGCGGTACGGATGAGCCCCCGCGATGCCGGCGCCTGCGAATGCCGCCATGCACACCGGCGGCGTGACGTTCGAGGACTGGCTGAACCAGAACACGGCGAAGTGGGCGGCGACCAGAGGAATACCCATCTGCCCCATGGCCGGCACCGCGAGCAGCGCCAGGATCAGGTAATCCGCCGTGAC
>JACQOJ010000114.1 GCA_016202605.1 Betaproteobacteria bacterium | reverse complement strand
CGCTCGGCGGGGTGTTGACCAGGCTCATCCACAAGAACACCACGATCCCGACCAAGGCCACCCAGATCTTTTCGACGGCGGAGGACAGCCAGACCGCGGTGACGATTCACGTGCTGCAGGGCGAGCGCGAGATGGCGCGCGACAACAAGTCGCTCGGGCAGTTCAACCTCACGGACATTCCGCCCGCGCCGCGCGGCATGCCGCAGATCGAAGTCACGTTCGACATCGACGCCAACGGCATCCTGCACGTGTCGGCCAGGGACAAGGCGACGGGCCAGGAGAACAAGATCAAGATCCAGGCATCGAGCGGCCTTAACGAGGAAGAAATCAAGCGCATGGTGAAGGACGCCGAGGCGCACGCCGAAGAGGACCGCAAAGCCCGCGAATTGGTGGAAGCGCGCAACCAGTGCGACCACATGGTGCACACGGTCAGGAAGTCGCTCAAGGAGCACGGCGACAAGGTCGGCGCGGACGAGAAATCGAAGATCGAGGCCGCGTTGAAGGAAGCCGAAGAGGCGCTGAAGGACGACGACAAGGAGAAGATCGACGCCAGGACCCAGGCGCTCGCCCAGGCCGCGCACAAGCTCGCCGAGCAGATGTACAAGGAACAACAGGCGCAGGCGCAGCAGCCCGGCGCCGAAGACAAGCCCGCGGACGGCGGGAAGAAGGACGAAGGCAACGTGGTCGATGCGGAGTACGAAGAAGTCAAGGACAAGAAGTGAAGGCATGAATGAGTGAAGAAGCAGAGGAGTGACTCTGCGGCGGATACTCCGAGATCTTCGCGCCTGGCAGGCCGTAGTCGAACGGGTAGGCATCGTCTACCCGGTCGATTACGGCCTTCCCGCGTGAGGAGCGGGCCGGTTTCCCGCTTTTTCACCCCTTCACTCCTTCACCCCTTCACCAGGAAAAATGGCTAAACGCGACTACTACGAAGTGCTGGGAGTCAACCGGGACGCCTCGGAAGACGAGATCAAGAAGGCGTACCGCAGGCTCGCCATGAAGCACCATCCGGACCGCAACCCGGACAATCCGAAAGCGGAGGAGCGCTTCAAGGAAGCGAAGGAAGCCTACGAGATCCTGACCGACGCGCAGAAGCGCGCCGCCTACGATCAGTACGGACATGCGGGCGTGGACCCTTCGGCCGCGGCGTCCGCCGGCGCGGGCGCCGGATTCGGCAGCTTCGCCGACGCGTTCGGGGACATTTTCGGCGACATCTTCGGCACCGGGCGCACGCGCTCCAACGTCTATCGCGGCGCCGATCTGCGCTACAACCTCGAGATCGCGCTCGAAGAGGCCGCGCGCGGGACCGAAACGCGCATCCGCATTCCTGCCATGGAAGAATGCAGCACCTGCCACGGCAGCGGCGCCAAGGCCGGGACCAGCCCCAGCACCTGTCCCACCTGCAGCGGCCACGGCCAGGTGCGCATGCAGCAGGGGTTTTTCTCCATCCAGCAGACCTGCCCGCGCTGTCATGGCACGGGCAAGATCATCAGCAATCCCTGCTCCGCCTGCGGCGGCAGCGGCCGTATCCGGCAGCACAAGACGCTGTCGGTCAAGATCCCCGCGGGCGTGGACGAAGGCGATCGCATCCGGCTCAGCGGGGAAGGCGAAGCCGGGGTCAACGGCGGCCCGCCGGGGGACCTCTACGTGGTGATCCATATCAAGCCGCACCCGGTGTTCCAGCGCGATCACAACGATCTGCACTGCGAG
This sequence comes from Betaproteobacteria bacterium, assembly GCA_016202605.1. GTDB lineage: Bacteria > Pseudomonadota > Gammaproteobacteria > Burkholderiales > SG8-41 > DSOT01. Next base: position 6,657 of record JACQOJ010000114.1, on the reverse strand, counting down.
ATGCCGGTCAGCTTCACCACGGCCGCCCTCGGCGGAGAGATCGAAATCCCGACGCTCGACGGCTACGCCAAGATCAAGATCCCGAACGAGACCCAGACCGGAAAAGTCTTCCGCCTGCGCGGCAAGGGCATCAAGGGCGTGCGCTCGAGCACCCACGGCGACCTGCTGTGCCACGTCGTCGTGGAAACACCGGTCAATCTCACGCCGCGCCAGCGCGAGCTGTTGCAGGAGCTGGAATCGATCAATCGCAAGGATTCCGGGCGCCACAATCCGCGCGCGAAATCGTGGATGGACAAGGTCAAGGAATTCTTCGAGTCTTAGTCTCCCGCGCTCAATCGATCGTCAGGATCACGTGGCCGATCTTCTCGCCGCGCTCGACGGCGAGATGGGCGTTCACCGCTTCCGCCAGCGGAAAGCGTTCCGCAATCGCGAAGATCGGCTCTGCCTCCTTCAGCCAGCGCGCGATGTCGGCATGCGCCTGCGCCTTCGCCGCCTCCGGCATGGTGTAGACGAAGACCGGCCGGATCACCGGATTCAGACGGAAGAGTTCCGCGTAAGGAAACACGGGATTCAAGTTTCCCGTCGAAGCATAGCTCGCGACGACGCCGTGCGGCCGCAGAATCTGCGCGGTTACCGGCAGATTCCTGCCAAAATCCACATCGACGACGTGATCCACGGCGCCGACCGTCGCGCGCACGCGTTCGACAACGTGTTCGGTACGGTAGTTGATGATTACGTCGGCCCCGGCCGCGAGCGCATGGTCGGCCTTCGCCTGGGAGCTGACCGTCGTCACCACCCGCGCGCCCGCCCATTTGGCGAGCTGGATGGCGTAGTGCCCGACCACGCCCGCCCCGCCGGTCACCAGCACGGTCTTGCCGGCGATCGGTCCATCCGCAAAGAGGCAACGATGCGCGGTCATGACCGGGATGCCGAGGCATGCGCCCTGCTCGAACGACAAACGATCCGCGAGCGGCACCACCAGGGCGGCGGGCAGCACGATGTACTGGGCGCTGGTGCCGTAGGGCCGCTCCCACTGTCCGTTGTAAACCCAGACGCGCTGGCCGATGCGCGCCGGATCGACGCCCGGCCCCACGCGGTCGACAACGCCCGCGCCGTCGCTGTCGGGCACGATGCGCTCCCACACGACTTTGCGGCTGCCGGCGCGCGCCTTGACGTCGGACGGATTGACGGCCGAGGCCTGGAGACGCACCCGCACCTCCCCCGATCCAGGCGCAGGATCGGGCAGTTCTCCTGCCTTCAGCACTTCGGTCGCGGGACCGTTCTTCTCATACCATGCGGCGCGCATCACTCTTTCTCCTTGATTCACGATTCATTCAGAGCACAGCGGCCCGGCCCTACAGCCATTTTGCCTTGCGGAAACGATAGAACAGGTAGCTGTCGATGCCGATCATCGCACCGAGCGCCAAGGGATATCCTCCTTGGGAACGTCGGCAAGCTTCTTGCCGTCCTGACAGGCAACGCAGTTGACGAGCATGACGGCCTTCTTCGGCCGGAATGATACCCCGCCGCGGGGACGCGCTGCGTACGGACAACCCGATACCGGCTCACGCTGTCGGGCGTCAGGATGATCGCGCTTCAGGCACGGCTTCAGAAATGAACGTGACTTGCGCCCATCGCGATCGCGGTCGAACCGGTCTGCTCCGCCTTCGGGCGTGTCCGCCTCCGTGCGCCGGAACGCAGTACCGTTGACTTCACCGCACGCACCACTTCCAGATGCCCGCGCAGGAATGCCGCCGCCCGCTCGCGCTCTCCCGCCTCAAGCAGATCGAGCAGGCGCAGGTGTTCCCGAGCCTGCTGCAAAAAGCGTTCGGTATCTCCCATCGCGCGATATTCGATGAGGCGGCGCAGGCGGTTGACTCGCAGCAGCGCCTCATGAAAGAACGGGTTGCCCGAGCAGCGCGCGATCATTTCGTGAAAGCGGGAGCCGATTGAGAACAGCTCCGCGGAAGACAATTCCCGAATCCGCCCGTCGACGAGCGCCTGCTGCTCGGCCCGCGCCCGCGCGAAGCCCTTGGCATCGATTCGAAACGTCGGTTCAAGGATGGCCGCGGGCTCGATCGCCATCCGGAAACGGTAGCTTAGCCCGTGCGCTTCCGCCGACGTGAGTACCGGCAGGAACTTCCACCCATATCCGGGTTTGCGCTGGAGCCATCCTTCCTGCGCCATGCGGGTGAGCATCATGTGAAGCTGCGCCCGGCTCACCCCATAATGCCGCATCAACTCGAGTTCCGTAAACTGCTCCGGAAGCTTCCCGGCCAGACGGTCGGCGGCAATACGCAAATAAGGCTCGTCCTCCGCGTGCCGCCCGAGTGCCGCTGCCACGCGCTCGAGCTTGCGCGAGTCGGCCGCGAGAAAATAGCCACGATGACGCCGTTGTATGACGACGCCCCGTGCCTCGAGACACTCGAGTGCCGCCCGGACCGGGGATCGTGACACGTGGAAAGCGAGTGCGAGCTGATGCTTCGGGAGATGTGCCCCGATCGGCAGATGGTCGCGTCGAGCGAGTTCGATGATTTTGCGCGCAATGGGCAGCGCGAGCCCCGACGTTCTCGATCCGTCCGCGCGGGAAGGTCGATGCGTGTTCTTCATCCGGGAATTGGCGGCCAATGAGCCGCCGCTAACTTGACAAATTGCATTTTATGTCTGATAAATGCAATCTACAAGGCGCCCCGCCCGCGGGGTGGTCGGGACAGGGACTCAGCCGGCACAGTGCGCGAGACTTCACAAGGAGGAGACGACCATGAAACGCATCAGACTGCTGCCGCTAATCCCAGTGGTATTGGCATTAGCCACCCCCGTAGCCGCCCAGACCAAGACCGTGCTCAAGCTGGGCAACGTCCAGGCCCCGGGCATGGTGGTGCAGACCGGACTGAAGCGCTTCGCCGATCTGGCGCGCACCGGCACCAACGGCGAAGTCGATATCGAGATCTATCCCGCTGCGCAACTCGGCAGCGAACAGGAGATTCTCGAGGGTGTTTCGCTCGGCACCATCCACATGTTCGAGGGCAGCGCAGCCTCGCTCGGTCGCTTCCTGCCGAAGATCGAAGCCTTCGCCTGCCCGTTCGCATGGAAATCGCCCGAAGCCCTCGCCAAGGCCGCACGCAGCAAGATCGCGGAAGAACTGGGACAGGAGCTTCTGAAGACCCGCGGCATACGGTTGCTGGACGCGGGGTGGTTGTTCGGCGTGCGGCACCTCACCACCACCAAAACGGCAGTCAAGCTGCCGCAAGACATGAAGGGACTGAAGATCCGTGTCCAACCCGATGCGCTCTACCTTGCGACGGTGCGCGCGATGGGCGGCAATCCCACGCCGATCGACGCGAAGGAAGTCTACACCTCGCTCGAAGCCGGCATCGTTGACGGCCAGGAAAATCCGATCTCCAACGTCGTGCAGCGCAAATTCAACGAAGTGCAGAAATACCTGATGCTGACCGGCCATATCACCCAGAATCAGGTCGTGGTGATCAGCGAGAAAGCGTTCCAGAAGCTCACGCCCCGGCAGCAGGAAGTGATGAAGAAGGCGGCGATCGCGGCGGGGGATTTTCAAAACGCGCTGGTCGCCAGGACCGACGCCGAGGGACTCGCCAAGCTCAGGGCCGCCGGCATGCAGGTGATCGAACCGGACGTGGCCGCGTTCCCAAGGCTGCAGCCGGCGTGTGTCGCGACGCCTCCTTCGAAAGGAAATGGGGCAAGGGTTTTTACGATCGGCTCGAAGCCGCGCAGAATTGAACATCGCGTCGAACTATTCATCGCCCTGTACTCGCGCCAGGCATGAAATATCTCGACCGCTCTCTGGATTTCTGCCTGGCGCTCACCGTAATTGCGCCATCGGTGGCGATCTTTCTCCAGGTCGTGTATCGCTATGTGCTCAACGACCCCTCCTCGTGGCTCGATGAATTCGCCGTGCTCGCGTTCGCCTGGATGACGATGGTGGGCGCAGCGGTTTCGCAGCGCACCGATTCACACCTCTCGATAGAGTTCTTCGTCAAGTGGCTGCCGGCGCGCGGTCAGGCACTGGTCTACGCGCTGCGGCTGGTCGCGATCGCAGCGGTGCTCGGGGTGCTGTTCTGGCAGGGCCTGCAACTTACCCGGCAGATGTCCTTCATCGAATATCCGGCGATGGAAATTTCGCGCGGGTTCCTGTTCGCGATCCTGCCGGTATGCGCGCCGTTCATGTTGCTCTACCTGTTCACGAGCGGCATACCCCGGCTGCGCGCCGCCTGGTCCGGCAAGCGTATTTTCGGCGAAGCGCCACAAGCTTGAGACCCGGATGACGACCGTCCTCCTGCTCGGGCTGGTGGTGCTGCTCGCGCTGAATATCCCGATCGCGTTCTCGCTGCTGCTCACCTCGATCGTCTATCTGCTGCTCAAAGGCGACGTGCCGCTGATCGCCGTGGCGCAACGCGTGGTCGCCGGGACCGACCACTACCTGCTGCTCGCCATCCCCTTCTTCTTCCTTACGGCGGAACTGATGAACGCGGGCGGCATCATGGACCGCCTGGTGCGCTTCGCGACGGTGCTGGTCGGTCACATCCGCGGTGGACTCGCCCAGGTCAATGTGGTGTCGAGCATGCTCTTCGCCGGTATCAGCGGCTCGGCGGTCGCCGACGCCGCCGGCATGGGCCGGCTCGAGGTCGACATGATGCACAGGGGCGGTTATGACAAGGGCTTTGCCGCCGCGATTACCGGTGCCTCTTCCACCATCGGTCCGGTTATTCCGCCCAGCATACCGTTCGTGGTCTACGCCGGAATCGCCGGTGTATCGGTCGGCTCCCTGTTCCTCGCGGGGATCGTCCCCGGCCTGTTGATGGGAAGCGCGCTGATGGCGACCGTCTACGTGATCGCGCGCAAGCGCGGCTACCCACAGTGCCCGCGCCCGACGCTGCGCGAGGTGATGTCCGCGACCTGGCGTTCGCTTCCCGTGCTGTTCCTGCCGGTGATCATTGTCGGAGGCATACGCACGGGAATCTTCACGCCGACCGAAGCCGCAATCATCGCCGCGGTCTACGCATTCGCGGTCGGCAGAATCCTGCTGCGTACGCTGCCCTGGTCTCACATCGTCCCGACGCTGATCAAGGTCGGCGCCGACACCGCGAAGCTCACGTTCATAATCGCGGCTGGTTCGCTCTTTGCCTGGATTCTCGCGCGCGAAGGCATCCCGCAGGCGCTCACCGCGTTGTTCCTGTCGATCTCGCGCGAGCCGTGGATCGTTCTGGGGTTGATCAATCTGCTGCTGCTCGTTCTGGGCATGTTCCTCGAACCGATTGTGGCGCTGGTGCTGGTGACACCGATTCTTACGCCGCTGCTTCAGACGCTGGGCATCGATCTCGTGCATTTCGGCGTGGTGCTGACACTCAATCTCATGATCGGACTGCTCACGCCGCCCGTCGGGACGGTCATGTTCATCATGATGCGCATCTCCGAGGTGCCGATGGAGAGGTTCGTCATGGAAGTCCTGCCTTTCCTGGCTGCGCTGCTGGCGGTGCTCTTCCTGATTACCTACGTACCCGCTCTGGTGCTGTTCCTCCCCGGCATACTTATGGGTTCCGGGTAGGCTAACGTGCGCGCCATCGGCATGGCCAGGGCGCCATCGTCCCGTAACTGGAGCACGCAATGAAGCGGATCCTGATCACCGGCGCCGCCGGCGCCATCGGCCAGACATTGCGCGCGGGCCTCACTGGCCTCTATCGACCCTTGCGCCTTGCGGACATCAAGCCGATCCAAGGCATTACCGCCGACGAAGAAGGCGTCATGGGCGATCTCACCGACTTTTCGGCCGTCGGGTCCATGATGCAGGGCATCGACTGTGTCGTGCACCTGGGCGGCGTGCCGCGCGAAGGGCCGTGGGAGGCGATCCTCAACAGCAATATCGTCGGCACGTATAACGTATTCGAGGCCGCGCGCCAGGCCGGCGTCCGGCGCGTTATCTTCGCCAGCTCCAACCACGTGATCGGCTACTACCGCGTGACGCAGACGGTCGGCATCGAGGAGCCGCCGCGGCCGGACAGTCGTTACGGCCTCTCCAAGGTATTCGGCGAGGCGCTGGGCCGGCTTTACGCCGACAAGCACGGCCTCAGCGTCGCGTGCCTGCGCATCGGTTCGTTCCGTCCGCACCCCGAAAATGCGCGACAACTCTCGACCTGGGTGAGCCCGCGCGACCTGACGCAGCTTGTGCGCCGGTGCATTGACGCGACGCACTATCGCTATCTCGCGCTGTACGGCGTTTCCGGCAACACGCGCTCACGCTGGGGCAATCCTCATGCGGCAGTTATCGGTTATGCGCCGCAGGACAACGCCGAAACCTATGCTGCGCACCTCGCGGTGCCACCGGACAACGGCGCCGATCCCGCCACCGCGTTTCATGGCGGCGAATTCTGCGCCCTGGAATTCACCGGTGACATCGAGTCGCTCGAGTGACGGGCACTCGTCTGCCTGTTCTATGCGCGGTGCGCTTCCACGAATTCCCAGTCTATCTCAATATCGAAGCCGGGACGCTCGCTGAGGAACACATGGCTGTCGCGAATCCGCGCGCGTTCCTTGAACATGCCGAACCAGACCGGATCCCGGTCCGGCGCCCCGTGGGACTCGACGCAATAACCACACCGCGGAAAGGCGGCAACGAGATGGGCGTGCAAT